>CAYHXV010000007.1:0-26812 GCA_964360855.1 uncultured Candidatus Saccharibacteria bacterium
CATCACTATGATTGGTCTGTATTTTGCCACGATACCTCGCGCAAGGAGCGCAAGAAGGCTAGCAACAAGGGAGCGGAGGAGTGTTTTCATAATGCTCTATCAGGAGGAATGGCGTAGTAATTGATGAGGAAGTGGGTGAGGTCCATGAAGGGATGGGTGAGGGTCTCTGAGGCGTATTGGACGCCCTGGGGCTGGCGGGTGTAGAGAAGAATGATATACCGGGAATCATATGCGGGGAAGTACCCAAAGAATGAGTGGAAATACTGGCTCTCTGAGTACTTTCCTCCGGGTCCTGCAATCTGCGCGGTACCGGTCTTTGCCGCAACACTCATTTCAGGAATTTTTAGCTTCCCGTCTGCGAGTTTGGTGTCCACCACGCGCACAAGCATGCGGGTGGTCTTCTCCACCGCGTCTGCCCCAAACACTCGTTCCGGTTCTCCCCATGCCAAGTCTTTCTTAATCCCGGACTCAAAGCGCTTGGCAATTACCAAGTGTGGCGTTACCACCGAGCCATGATTGGCGAGTGCCCCAAGGGCCTTGATCATCTCCACGGGAGTCTGCGCAATTCCCTGCCCGAACGCTGCGGTACTGTATTCCACATCACGCGGACTCGTTTCAATGTTATGCAGGTCTCCGGATATTTCACTCGGCAGGTCTATTCCTGTTTCTTCTCCCATGCCAAGATTCTTGAAGTATGCACGGAGTCGCTCATGCCCTACTTGCATGGCTATGAATGAGGAACCAACATTAAGAGACTGCGAGAGTACCTCCTGCATGGGCACCACCCCCCGTGCTTTCTTATCAAAGTTACAAATGGGTTTGGTGTTGACCGTGATGCAACCAGTATCGTTATAGGTGGTGTCTGGCGTAACAGCTCCTGAATCGAGACCACTGGCCATGGTCAGTGCCTTAACAATTGAACCAAACTCATACCGGTGCTCAACCAACGGGTTCCCAAAGTGTTCAGGGTTCCCATTCTTCACATCATTTCCATCAAAGGAGGGGAAGGTATCAAGTGCCACAATAGCGCCCGTCTTCGGGTCCATAATAATCCCTCCCGTCTCAATGCTGCCGTATTGATCGTTCACTTGTTTCAGTACCTGTCCAAGCTTCTCCTGCACTACCGGGTCTATAGCGGTGACCAGGTCAGCCTCGCGCGCACTTGAGGCATCCACCACCACCGAGTCTAGATTCGCAAATAATTCGGCAAAGAAGTTTCCAAAGAGTCCTGTTGCACCTCGAGTGAGTACCTCTTCGTAGTAGCGCTCCATACCGGTGCGTCCCTTGAGTGCCGTGTCCTCCCCTGCCCCGTACGCAATGAAGCCAATACTTTGAGCCGCCTCGCTTCCGGCTGGATACACGCGCCACCGTTCGCGCTCTACTTGAATGCCGGGAATCTTTGCAGCCTCAACTGCCCGTCCAATCTCCTCAGGTACCCGCCGACTGATTACCTCATACGGGTCGGTGGTCTTTAGTGCCGAAGTCATGAACGCCTCATGATCAACTGGTATGAATGCGGTTAGTGCAGTGTATGCGGCTTCAGGGTCTTTGAGTAACCCTGGATTCATGGCAAGCGTAAAGCCAGTGGCAAGGCCGGCAGCTGAAAGCAAGGTGCCGTCTTTGCGGGTAAAGAATATTGAACCTCTATCAAACAGCTCCTGACTCGAGGAGATGTACTGGCGCTCGGCACGCAGACTGTAATCTGCACCGTGTACTATCTGTACAAAATAGAGGCGCGTAATTAAAAGGAGGGCGAGCGCAAACAGACCAAGGGAGATATACCGGAGTTTCTGTCGTATCTCCCGTCTCATACAACGCTAGCGAACGGAGAGACTGGGGGTCTCCGCAAGGGGAGCATACGTCACCCGAGCGGGCTTTCCGAGATTCATGGTGTGGGGGTCGGTATCCGATATCACCCCGACCTGGTTGTAGTAGCGAGTTTCAAGCTGACTTATGCTTGATTCGGTAGTTCGTACCGAAAGAGCGAGCTCTGTCTGCATGGTTGCAAAGGTGACGGTTATCACTATCAGTACCACATAGGCACACACACAGGCACCAGCAAGAATACTGAGTACGGAAAGGGTTCGATCAGGCATAGACAGAGGCATAGGTGGAACTGGTAATGGTTGCCGGCACTCCCCGCTCAAACACGCGGAGTTTGGCACTGCGCGCACGCGGGTTATGTAACAGCTCGACGCTACCCGGCACGAGTGGCTTCTTGTTTACGAGTGTTCCCATCCCTGCATAGGCGGCATCGCGAAACATGGTCTTCACAATGCGGTCTTCAATACTGTGGAAGGTGATAACCGCAATGCGTCCGCCGACCGCAAGAGACGAGAGTGCACTCGAGAGGCCACTGCGCAGTGCCCCAAGTTCATCGTTGACCGCAATGCGCAGTGCCTGGAAGGTCTTGGTGGCAGGATGCAGGCGGCGATGCTTGTACCAGCCTGGCACCCCGGCTTCAATAGCAGCGACCAGTGCAAAGGTTGTATTAATGGCTGCCTCTTCACGTGCAGACACAATGCTGCGCGCAATACCTCGCGCAAAGCGCTCCTCGCCAAGAGCAAAGATGGTATCTGCAAGAGACGCTTCAGAAAGGTGGTTTACCAAATCTGCTGCGGTGTTCTCTGCCTTCTCAGGGTCTCCATAGGTCATAAGGAGTGGCTCGTCTTCTCGAAAGGAGAACCCGCGACCTCGAGAGAGCTGAAAGCCACTCCACCCCAAATCAAAGAGAACCTTGTCTGGACTCTCCACTCCTGCTTGAGCCAGAATGCTCGTGAGATTAGTGAAATTGTCTTCGATGAGTACTACGTGTGGGCGGGAGGCTTCAGGAAGAGCTCCAAGAGCTGCCTCTGCCCGCTCTATAGCCTCGTGATCTGCATCAATACCCACAAGCGTTCCAGAAGGACCGAGCTTCTCTAGAAGAAGGCTGAAGTGCCCTGCCCCACCAATGGTGGTGTCTACCACCGAGTCTCCTGGCTGGACATTCAAAGCTTCAACAGCTTCGGAGAGGAGTACGGTATCGTGTCGAGGAGTATCCATAGGTTATAGGGCTCCGCGCTCTCCAAGCTTCTCGGCAAAAGCTTCGGCATCGCGCTCAATACTCGTGGTGTACGTGCTCCACACCGTTTCATCCCACACTTCAACGCGATCAGAGACTCCTGCCACCACACTCTTTTCTTTCAGTCCTGCAAAACTCTTTAAATAATCCGGTATCAAAATGCGCCCGCTGCTGTCCACGTCTGTCTCCGAAGCTCCGGAAAGCATTAGACGCGCAAGTCCGCGTCCTGCCGCACTTCCGGTTGATTGCTTGGCAAACACTGCTGCCTGCTTCTTCCAGGCTGCTTTTGGATAGATGAACAAACAGTGATCAAGTCCTCGCGTTACCACCACCGAGGTACCGAGTTCCTTCCGAAACTTTGCCGGAAGAGAGATGCGGTTTTTGGCATCAAGGGTATGTCGGTATTCACCTATGAACATGTACGGGGATAGTGGTTGGGGGAGGAGGAAATGAGTCATCCCACTTCTTCCCACCTGTATGCAAGTATATGCCACCTTCCCCCACCTGAGTGCTTGTTATCCCCACATACAGCGTATTTTGTACCAGTTGACGCCACAACGGAAATTATCTATTCTTGGGGTATATGTCTCTCGCGCAACAAAATATGCTTGTCCGCATTTTCCTCCGACTCGGTCTTATACGACCGGTCAGGGTTTCGCTTGAGATTTCTTCCACCTAGTATCCAGAAAGAAATTTGAATCGAGGCTCGAGACCGAAAGGTTCCGAGCCTCGATTCGTTCGTTGGAACGATTTACGCACCCACATTAACCAGGGAGGGCGCAATGACGCTCGGACTATCGAAATTGTGTTTTGCTGTTCGCGATGACGGGCCGCAGAGTTTCCTTGTCGCTGAGATTCTCCAAGGATTCAGGAACGAGGCGGAGATTCTGGAGTCATCTCAAACGACCCCCACGAACGCAATTCCTGTTTTCGTACAGGAGGAGCTGTTCGTGCGTCTTGGCCGTACAGGCGTTAGGCTTAAGCGGCGCTCAAGGTTCTTGCGGGTGGGGTCCACGTTCTCTCTGTTTAGAGACGTGGGTCAGACGCCGCCCGCATGGCTGCTGCAATCTCATATCTGCATTGCACTCCGTCCTCTGTCGACTCTTGCTCTTGAGGACCCGTGCATGCTCACTCGGCTTAGAACAGCCGTGTACGAGGCGACCCGCGTGTCGCGGCGCATCAGCAACCGGATGCGAGATTCTGGTCTTGCGCCTCGGTAGAATACCGTACGGAAGACAAATAGGGGGACGGTCCAATAGGACCGTCCCCCTTATTCGTTTAATTTTCCTTACGAAACCTTCTCAACCGTATACGTCTGCTTCCCTCCTGGTGTTTCAAAAGTGAACACGTCACTCTTCTTGCGTCCCATGAGTGCTGCACCAAGCGGGGACACGTGCGAGAGTTTGCGCTCACGCATATCGGCCTCCTCCGAGCCAACTATGGTGTATTCATGCGCCTCAGTGCTCCCTTCTTTCTTGATGGCCACCTTAGAGCCAAAACCAACCACGTCCTTCTTCTTTCCGTCCGTCACAATATGTGCGCGCTTAACTAACTCCTCAAGTCGGCGAATGCGCTCTTCGGTTGCCGCCTGCAAGTCACGCGCTTCTTGATACTCCGCATTCTCAGACAAATCTCCGAGCGAACGAGCATATTCGAGATTCTTCGCAATCTCGGTACGGCGCACGGTCTTTAGGTTGTCGAGCTCGGCGAGCATCTCGTCAAACTTCTCCTGGCTCACCATGGTTTCCTGTTCGGTCATCTGAATTGAAGCTAGCGGACTAATTGCTTGTATTGTACGTGGCGGGAGGGTGGCGTCAATGATTCGCAAAAATCTCTATTCAAAATACTCCGGAGCAGTCCTATGGAGCTCCTGCAAGAACTGGTGCATCACATAAATTCCTCCCAGTGAGTTGGTGGAGGGACCCTTCTCCATCACCACCACATACACATACCTTGGCTTCTCGTACGGGAAGAACCCCACTGCCCACGAGTTGTACCACTCGTTATGAAAGCCAAGCTGTGCGGTGCCTGTCTTCCCGGCAATGCGCACAAAGGAGAGATCATTGAGTCCAATCGAGGTGCCTTCAGTGGTTCCCAGGCGCATACCCTCTCTAGCCACCTGAAGGGCCGAGGGTGCTATGGCAATGGACTGACCCACGGGAGTGATGCCCTTTAGAATGGTTGGCTTCACCAACTTTCCCCCGTTAGCAACGGCGGCAATGGAGCGTGCCGCTTCAAGCGGCGTTATCTGCATTGCATACTGTCCAATCGCGGTGTTGTACGTGTCCCCAAGTCTCCACGGTTCTCTTAATGTTTTTTCCTTCCATGCGGGGGTTGGCACAAATCCAGACTTCTCTCCCTGCAGTTCAATACCGGTGACGCTCGTTAATCCAAAGCTCGAATACCAATAGGCCAGTCTTTCAATACCTAGACCTCGAATATCCCCAAACCCTCCACCAACAGCATAGAAATACACGTCGGAAGAGACCGCAATGGCACGCCGAGCGTCCACGAAGCCATGTGCCTTCCAATCCTTGAACACCGAAGGATTGGAAGGATCATATTTGTTCGGTATTGAAATAGAGCCCGTGGAGACAATTCCTTGCTCGGGCGTAACCGTGCCGTCTGAGAGTGCGCCCGCCGCCTCAAGCGGTTTAATGATGGATCCGGGAGTATAGAGCCCAGAAACTGCCCGGTCCAAATATACCCGACGAGTATTTCGCTGATACTCCGCAATCACGTCTGCAGGACCTCCCGAGGAAAGTACATTGGGGTCGTATTCAGGATAAGACACTAATGCATGGACTTCTCCCGTCTCCACATCCATTAAAATACCTGAACCACCCTGGAATGGAATTCGCTCTGCAAGCCCTGCAATTGCGGTATGCAGTGCGCGCTGTGCACGCGCATCTATGGAGAGCTCGAGATTGGTACCGTTCTTGGGCGGAACAATGGTGCCCTGACTCTGCACGGCACCCCGTGCGTCCTCCTCCACCAGGAGAGTGCCGTTCGTGCCTGCCAAAGACTCGTTTAGTGCCGCCTCCACGCCACTCTGTCCCTTTATGAGGGTTTCGTAATAGTTACCTGATGTATCCTTCTTGGGATAGGACACGTACCCGAGTAGATGGGAGAACCCGGGATACACGTACTTGCGAATGGCAGACCCGGTGTCGGTAAACTCGTTTGAAACAAGCGTCTCTCCGTTTCGGTCCACAATTGCGCCTCGTGCCGCAAAGATAACTTCGGGGCGCACTCGATTGCGCTCACTCTGAGCGGCATAGGTAGTTCCCTGTATGAGCTCCAAATATACCGCTCGTCCCACAAGCACCAAGAGCATGAGTCCAATAATTACCTGTGCACCAATGTACGTACTTTTGGGAATAGGCTTTTCAAGTTTCCCTTCCATCCGCCCATGATCAAAATCAGGAAGATTCTCCGCGTCGAGCAGAATATCCTCAGGTGCCAATTCTACATTGCGGATGGAGCGGCGTTTCCGGAATCTCATGCACTCATAATACGCGCACTAATGAATCGGGAAAGTCCGAAGCCCACCAGTGAGGCAGTGGCCCCCCACACAATTCCAAGTGGCAACCCCACAAAACCTAGAGGTGCGTACAGCACATCAAAGAGAACCCCAAACAACATGCCCGAGAGGGGAAAGAATATACTGGCGATAAGCATGAATACTACAGAGTATTGCCAGGGAAGCCAAAAAAGGCTCAGAAAGGTAACGAATAAGACTGCGTACCGAATCATAGTGCCAAGCTGGGAGCTATCGTTACCCACGACACTGAGAAAGGATTGGATACCGGACGAACACGCACGCGAGCGCGCGGAGCAGCCGGATCGTCTTCAACACTAATAACCGTTCCCACCGGAAGCGCCCCTGCTCCGGGAACCAAAATCAGGTCACCAACCACAACTCCAGCCTCTCGTGCAATGAGCATACTAAACGCACCACTGCCCTCCCCTCGAAGCGTACCGGCAATACGCTTCTCTCCCACCCAGGCAGCAGTCTCTCGCCCGGGAGCAGAGTACAGCAATACCCGCGCGCTCGAGTTGTTCACACTCGCAACCGTCCCCAAGGGGGTGCCGCCATTTCCAAATACCTGCGCACCCGTCTTCACCCCATCCCCCGTTCCCACATCAATCACCAGAACGTCATACGGAGATACGGGAGGGCGCGCAAGCACGCCGCCAACAATCCCCGAATTCGTTTCTGTGCGAGAACCAAGAAGCGCCGTTAGATCTGCAACTCGCTCGCGCAGTGCACCATTCTCGGCAATGAGCCCTTCGTTTTCAGACTGCACTCGGTCTCGTTCGAGCGCAAGCTCCCCTTTGTCTGTAAAAAAGGTACCAACTGCTCCTACACTCGCCGTGCCTCTCTCTCCGACATTCCACAAGGGGGTGAAGAATGTGGTGAAGAAGCCAGGAAAAAATGCACGAACTACTACCAGGGTGAGTACCACCACCAGTACAATGCCACCCGTACGGAGATTCCACGGCGTGAGGAAGCGCACGGGGCGCCCCATGCTGCTACCCTTTTGGAATAATGACTTCTTCATGCATGAATGTATCTACCCAAGGACGTGGATCTTCCGTAACAATTCCCGTACCGCGCACCACAGCCGTGAGTGGGTCGCTCGCCACATGCACGGGGACCCCAAGCATTTTTGAAAGGAGCTCCGGAAGTCCACGCAGAAGTGCTCCGCCGCCAAAGACCGTGACGCCGCGCTCAAGAACATCGGAGAGAAGTTCAGGCGGTGTTTGTTCTATCACCTCCTTCATGGCTTCCATGAGAGAGTCGAGAGAGGGAGCGAGTGCTTCGCGCACATGCGCGTCGGTAAGCAGGACTTCCCGTGGGAGTCCTGTAGCAAGGTCGCGTCCGCGCACGGGGCGTGAGAGTTCTTCTCCCAAAGGAAGGACTGCACCAATAGCAACCTTGGTATCCTCTGCCGTCTTCTCGCCAATAGAAAGCTGGAACTCACTACGCACATAGTCGATGATGTTTTCATTAAACCGGTCTCCGGCAACTTGCGAGCTCTTTCCCGCCACCGAGCTGCCAAGGGCAATAACCGCAATGTCCGTGGTGCCACCACCAATATCAAGCACCATGGTTCCAATGGGTTCAGTAACGGGAAGCTTTGCCCCAATAGCTCCGGCCATGGGTTCTTCAAGAATGTATACTTCGCGGGCTCCGGCATTCATCGCAGCGTCTCGCACCGCACGACTCTCAACGTTGGTGACGCCGGTGGGCACGCCAATCACTACGCGAGGTCCAAGTAATCTCGAGCGACCTCCTTGGGCTTTGTGTATAAGGTAGGCCAAGAGCTCTTCCGTTACTTCAAAGTCCGAAATCACTCCGTGAGAGAGTGGACGTACTGCACGAATGTGTGGCGGGGTCTTCCCAATCATTGCCTTAGCTTCTTTGCCCACGGCAACTACTTGTCCGGTCTTGTCGTTCACCGTTACCACCGAAGGCTCATTAATCACGAGTCCCCGACCACGCACGTACACGAGGGTGTTTGCGGTACCAAGATCAATCCCAATATCACTGGAGAAGAAGGAATTCTTTGAGAACTGCTTTGCCATACTTATCGAGCCAGAAGCTCCTCACGAGTTATCTTGGTTACCTCACCCGTTGCACGATTCACGAGTTCCAATTCGCCAGAGGCAACCGCGTTCTTTCCAACCACAATGCGCCAGGGCATGCCCATAAGATCTGAGTCTGCAAACTTCTCTCCGGCGCGCAGGTCGCGATCGTCATAAAGAGTTTCTTGTCCGGCCTTAGTTAGTGCTTCATACAAACTATCAGCGTATTCGGATACTGCAGAATCATTCCCCGCAAGAGAGACCAGGTGATACCGGAACGGGGCAACGGATTCTGGCCACACGATTCCCTTTTCGTCTGAGAGGAGTTCAACAATGGTACCCATCACTCGTCCCGGCCCAATGCCGTAACTTCCCATAAACACATTCTGAGAATTTCCTTCGGCAGTGGTGTAGGTAAGGCTAAGAGCATCTGAGAACTTCTCTCCAAGAGTGAAGATGTTTCCAACCTCGGCGGCTTTTACCTGTACCAAGGACTCTTTATCGAGACCACTGGCTACAAATACTTCCGGATCATTATAAACTTCTTCGTTCACCGCAATACCCTTAGCTTCGTCTATATAGATAGTATCTTCGCCCGCGTCACACACGGTTTGAAATTCATGGGAATACTTACTGAAGGAACCGCCACTTGCGTACGTGAAGTATGTTTTGTCTCCAATACCCAGACGAACAAATATTGTTTTGTATGCTTCGGCTGCTTTTGCATAAAATGCATCGTGCTCCTCCTTATCTTTGCAGAAAGAATAGAGATCTTTCATGACAAACTCCCGGCCACGCATGATACCGGACTTGGCGCGTAGTTCATTGCGGAACTTCGTCTGAAACTGATATGCCGAGCACGGCAAGTCTTTATAGGAGTTAATGTGATCGCGCATCACGTTAGTGAGTGGTTCCTCGTGCGTGGTGGCAAGACCTATTTCACTCTCATTTTGAAGTTTAGTTTTAAACCATACATCTATGACGTCGTCGCTCCAGCGTCCACTCTTCTGCCACACCATAGGGTCTTGAAGGGCGGTCAGGAACAGTTCGTGCGCACCAAGTTCGTTCATTTCTTCACGAATCACCTGAATTATCTTTTGGAGGGTACGATGTCCGAGGGGGAGATAATCATAGACTCCCGCCATCTCCTTGTGCACAAATCCCGCACGAATCAGGAGCTGGGCGTTCCTTGAGACCTCGTCCGAGGGTGCCTCCCGTCTGGTCTTGGTGAAGAGCGTGGATTGTCGCATGTGGGTACAGTATACGCTCTAGTTCAGAGCGCGCAAAAAGTGTCCCCTACCCCACAATCTTAAACACGTCATGCGCCGTAACCACGAGCATAAGGAGAATAAGGAGGCCAAAGCCAACCGTATTCATAGTGTTTGCAACTATAGGCTTGAGTGGTCTTCGGGTTATGGATTCAATCAGTACAAAGAGGAGGCGGCCACCGTCCAGTGCGGGAATAGGCAGAATATTAATGAGGGCTAGGTTTATAGAAATAAGTGCGGTGATGGTCAGGAGTGAGGCAAGTCCCTGAGAAGATGCGTTCCCCACCGCGCCCGCTATCCCAATAGGTCCCGATACTTGGGATAGGTCTGCAGTGAAGGTAAAGATGCTACCGAAGAACTGCACAAGCGCCACTGCGGTTTGCTTGGTTACTTCCCAGGTGAGTACCGCTCCTTCTACAGGCGCCTCAAGAAGAGATATGGGCACCACACCCACAACCGCAAGTTGCACACCAAGTGCTGCTCGACCTGGGTCTGCGGGAATAATTCCCTTCTGCGGAGTTGCGGTGAGAGTTTGGAGCGTCTCTCCCCGAAGTACTGAAATAGTGAGCGGCTCCTCGTTCCGGTCGCTTCCCACGAACGCGGTGAAGGACTCAACATCACTTCCCTCCCAGGTTACTTCTCCTGAGGAGGCGCTCTTCAGATAGTCCCCGGGCAAGAGTCCGGCTTTGCTTGCCGGAGAGTCCGGGAGCACTCCCGCAACGGCAACGGAGATGTTTGTTGCCGTGCTCATTTCCTCAGGCGCAAGTGCATGAGGGGTGCCCAAGAGGAGGGTGGCGGTGATAAGCACGTACGCAAACAAGAGATTCATGGCAATACCTGCCACGAGCACCAGTGCTTGGAGAATACGGGGACGAGAAGAAAATGCACGAGATTCTGTTGAGGGAACTGCGCCCGGAAGTTTCTCTTCCATGTCTTCCCCAAATATTTTCACAAATCCTCCAAAGGGTAGCCAGTTGAGAGTGTACTCGGTTTCGCCTTTCTTAAATCCCCAGGCGCGTGGCGGGTATCCAATACCAAACTCGTCCACGCGCATACCGGAGAGTTTGGCCACCACAAAGTGCCCGAACTCGTGCACCACGATGAGTGCCACTAATACGAGAATGAAAATGATGATGCTCATGCAGCAATTTCAACCTCCTTGCGTTTCGCCTGTGCTTCCAGTGCTTCCCCGCCCTTGTCTATTTTCTTCTGGACTTCTTCTTTGAGTCGCTTCAGTTCATCCTCTCCCATGCCGCCTTCCTTTTCAGCTGCCTCAAGGTCTTTGATGGCGTCTGTGCGGTGCCCACGCAGCGTTATTTTTGCGGTCTCGAGTTTCTCTCGAGAGAGTTTGGTGAGCATCACGCGCCGTTCGCTGGTGAGCTCAGGGAAGGTAACGCGCAGACCCATGTCGTCACTCGATACACCAATACCAAGGTTGGCATCCGTGATGGCTTTCTCAATACTCTTCATGAGGGACTTGTCCCAGGGAGTGATACGCAGAGAGCGGGCGTCTTCCACACTCACATTTGCCAGCTGCGTCATTGGAGTGCGCGTGCCGTATGCTTCGGGCTTCACAATGTCCAGAATAGTGGGGGTGGCGCGGCCAGTTCGAATACCGGTGTATTCACGAGTGAGCCACTCCTCCGTCTCTTTAATTGCCCCGTCTAGTCTAGAAAAGTCGTATGCCATGTATATGCAGTGTACTAGGCTCGCAAAGATTCTGGAAGCACGATAAGGAGATGCTCAAAGATGAGCTTTAGAGGCGCTGAGCGTTCATGCAGGATAGGAAGAAACGTATCTAAATCCTGAAGGAGCAACGTTCGTTCCTCACTCTCCTTTGCGGCATAGGCTGCACGAGTGATTCCCTCCATAAGTTGAATGAGTTCCCCACGAGCCTGTTGCTTCTCCTCGTCTTTATCCGACTTCGTGCGCTCGAGTATTTTTGCGATGTACTTCCCTCTTCCGTCATTATCAAGCGCAAGAAACGCTGCGGCGCTATTTGCAGACGTCGTACATGGAAGCACGAGTATGCGCGAACGAAGAGTTGGAAGAAGTTGTCCGAGAGACGGTACACAGAGCACGAGCGTTACTCCCATTGGTGGTTCTTCAAATAGTTTAAGTAGTGCATTCTGTGCTTCGTGGAATATGCGCGTTGCTGCGATAAGAACGAGTTTCTTGTCTCCTTGTATTGGGCTGCTGCTTGCAAACCGCGCTACTTCTCGTGCGTCGTCCACTGAAAAGAGCCCGTACTCAAGTACGACGAGGTCTGGGTGTATACCATCGAGGTCGAGCGCTTCAGCTGCGTATGCGCGGGCTGCAGCAATTCCTGATGCTCGGTCTCCTTCGACTGCGTATGCGTGCGCCATAGATACAGAATACCGCATCGTGCGTATTTCACCTTTTTGGGTATACTGCCCACTGACTAGCACCGCGCCAAAGGGGGAAAACCATGCGCACCGTTCTTTTTGCTTTTCTGCTTCTAGCCACCCCCGTCTCCGCACAGGAGTTCAAGGCTCCGAGAATCGAGATTAGGGGCCAACGCTCTCCAACCGTTACCGAGCCTATTGTTCGCAGCAAGTACCGGGCCATAAGACCCGTCTGTGAACAACAGGCTACGTTGCTTGTCCGAGAAGAGGAGACGCCCGAGCAGTATCAAAAACGCCAAGTCCAGGAATTTCTCTGGTGCGTCGTGCAGGAATTCGTGAGCGATGGGCTTTCGGTTTCGCTGATACCACCAACCCCAACGGGCTCCTGAGAAATCAGGAGCCCGTACTCATTTAGCGCTTCGAGATAATACTTTTCTTATATGTGCCCAAATGCTTGAGTGCTACTCCCGTACCGCGCGCAACACAATAATATGCGTCCAGAGCAAGCTTTGCTTCTACGCCGGTACGGCGAAATACGAGCTCAGGCAAATGACGAAGCTGGCTTGAACCCCCTGTCAGAATAATGCCGTTATCAATGATGTCGCTGGCAAGCTCCGGTGGTGTCTCTTGCAATACCTTGCGAATAGCGTTCATCATGTCCCGCAGTTCACGACTCAGTGCCTGCACCACTTCGTTTGTTTTGAGCTCCACCGTGCGCGGGAGTCCCGATACTAGGTCCCTGCCCTTCACCGGCATCGAAAGTTCTTCCGTGACAGGAACCGCTGAACCTATCTGTATTTTAATTTCCTCGGCCATCTTGTCTCCAATCGCCAGGTTGTACTGCTTTTTCATATAGTCCACGATAGAACGGTCTAGTTTGTTCCCGGCCACCTTCACCGAAGTGGAGGCAACAATGCCGCCCAGTGAAATCACCGCAACATCAATGGTGCCGCCCCCAATATCTGCCACCATGCGTCCCATGGCTTCGTGTATGGGAATCCCGGCACCAATAGCCGCAAGAATTGGTTCCTTCACCACGTATGCGTCCGCAGCGCCGGCCTTAACGGCCGCCTCAACCACCGCACGCTTCTCCGTGCTCGTTACTCCCGCCGGAACAGACACCAATACCGTTGGCTTAAAGAGATTCCACTTGCCAAGAGCCTTGCGAATAAAGTACCGGAGCATCGCTTCGGTTACGCGGTAGTCTGCAATAACGCCATCCTTCATAGGGCGGTACGCAATGATGGAGTCCGGGGTGCGTCCGATCATGGCTTTAGCTTCTGCTCCAATAGCAAGTACCTTGTTGGTTTCGGTGGAGACCGCAACCACGGAAGGTTCATTGAGTACCACCCCCTTGCCCGGCACAAACACCAATACGTTGGTGGTGCCAAGATCTATCCCAAGTCGCGGAGAGAATTGCTTCATCGTGTGGGTATCATACCGCTACGCGCAAAACTGCGCTATTCACCCTTCCCTCACTCCTATACAATGGTCTCTATGGCAGAAAGCATACGCAACACATTTGTGGTCGAGGGAGGCCACCCCTTGAGTGGCACCATAACAACAAACTCCTCCAAGAATGGCGCAGTGGCGCTCATTGCCGCTTCCCTATTGAACAAGGGTACGACCACTCTTCTCGACATGCCAAAGATTGAGGAGGTGAAGCGCCTTATTGAAGTACTTGAGTCACTTGGGGTGTCCTGCGTCTGGAGTGATCGTTCACTCTCAATCACACCGCCAGAAACTCTTTCACTCGAAACCTTGAATAAAGCAGCAGCCGTTCGCACGCGAAGTATTTTGATGTTCATTGGTCCCCTGCTTCACCTCTTCAAGGAATTCGACATTCCCCAATCCGGAGGGTGCACACTCGGGGAACGCTCCGTGCGCGCACACCTATGGGCGCTTGAAAAGTTTGGCGTGTCTATCGAGACACTCTCCGATCGCTACGCCGTCTCGCACTCAGGACTCACCCCTTCTGAGGTGGTGCTCTATGAATCAAGTGATACAGCAACGATTAATTCCCTCTTTGCGGCTAGTCGCATACCAGGAACCAGTGTTATCAAGTACGCTTCTGCGAACTACCAGGTACAGGAGGTCTGCGGGTACCTAGAGAAGCTTGGGATCTCCATCGAGGGCGTGGGTACCACTACCCTCTCCGTGACGGGTATGGCCGACATAGATACCGATATCTCGTACGCGGTTGCGGAGGATCCTATAGATGCCATGTTCTTTATTGCGCTAGCCGCTAGTACGCACTCTGCGCTCACCATTCGCCGGGTACCCATTGAGTTTCTTGAAGTTGAGCTCGTGGTGCTTGAGAAGATGGGACTCGTGTTTCGTACAGAGGACGTAGGGCTTGCGAAAAACGGCATCACCAAGCTTGCCGATATTCATATTGAGCCTTCAACGCTGGTGGCGTTTCCTGAAAAGATTCACCCGCGGCCGTACCCAGGACTCAACATTGATAACCTTCCCTTCTTTGCGGTTATTGCCACCCAAGCGGAGGGTACCACCGTCCTCCATGATTGGGTATACGAGCATCGCGCCATCTACTATATGGAGCTTGAACGACTTGGAGCCGAGATGCTCTTGTTTGATCCGCACCGGGTGCAGATCACCGGTCCCCGCCACCTGCGTGGTGCTGAGCTTATGTGCCCTGCGGCCCTTCGCCCGGCCACCGTACTTCTGATCGGTATGCTAGCCAGTGAAGGCAAATCAATGCTCCGCAATATATATATGATCAATCGCGGATACGAGGACTTGGTACTTCGACTACAGTCTATTGGCGCCTCTATCGAAGCTATCGATGGATAACGAAACACCAGGGGGTATGAAGCGTATTGGGGACATTCTTCCGGAGGTAGCGCAAGAGAAGTCACGCAAGACGGAACGAGGTGAATTGATGCGCTTCTTTCAGAAACATCTGAACTACGCCCGGGCCAACGATAACCTCCCCAAACTCACCATGGGACGCATTGGAAAGATACTTGAGGGTATCCCCACCGAGGATCTCTATTACCTAGAGAGTGTCTGCAGGAAGGCCAAGAACTTTAGCAAGAAGTTTTGGTGGGAGGTGGATCCCAAAAAGCACGTAAAGGAGCATGCGGAGCAGCCGTTTTAGAGGAACTTGACCGGTGCGGTTTAACGTAGTATATAGTGATGGGTGTCCGTTCTTGGTACGGTTCGGATGCTCACCGAGGTCCTCTGCTGTTGCCTTTCCAGCATGATCTCCTCTCCCCCGATCTACGAAGTGGACTATAATCCGCTGAACACATAGGCGAGGGAAGCCTCGTAGATCAAAAAGTGTGTGGAAAGACCACACGGGTGCGCCACCGGCAGTGCCGGGCCATATGGCTCTCGGAGTCATCCAGAGCACGCTGGTGGCGCACTCACTACTCGCGTCGATTTATCGGCGCGTTTTTCTTTGCTATAGTTTTCCTATTCATGTCTCTCATACTTCAAACAAACATTCCTGAACAGGACGCCATACTGCGAGAGGAATCCATGCCCGTTCCAGACGAACTATTTGGCACACCCGAGCTTCGTGCCATGCTTTCTGATATGGAGGAGACGCTGGATGCGGCCTCTAATGGTGTGGCGCTTGCCGCACCACAAATTGGACTCCTCTGGCGCATCTTCATTGTTCGCTATGATCGTATGCTTTCTCCTTCTGAAGAAGAGAACTCCCCTCCCTTATCCCCTGAAGTTGGGATATTCATAAACCCAGTAATTTCACGTACCTCGCAGAGGAAACTCGAGATGGACGAGGGGTGCTTGTCTGTGCACACGCACTTCGGCAAAACCAAACGCTTCGAGCGCGCAACCGTTCAAGCATATGACGAAAAGGGCAATCTCTTTGAGCGTGGTGGCGGGGGTATTCTTGCGCAGGCTTTTCAGCATGAGATTGATCACCTGAATGGCATGCTGTTTATTGATCACGCTACCAATCTCGTCACCAGTGAAGAGTACCGAGCACACCGCGATGTCTAAACCTTTTGCTTTTTTTGGCACTCCCTACGTTGCGCGCGATACGCTTGCGTATCTTTTAGAACAAGGGTACCGTCCCGCGGTTGTTATTACCTCTCCTGACTCTCGCAGCGGCCGCGGAATGAATCTTGTCCCCTGCGAGACGAAAGTGCTTGCACTTGAACACGGTATCCCGGTGCTCACCCCCGAGAAACTCGATGAAGAAGCCCGTGCGCAGATTGCGCACTACTCCTGCGAATATGGAATTGTGGTGGCGTATGGAAAGATTCTTCCCCAAGCATTGATTGAGCAGTTTCCCTTGGGTCTCATCAATGTGCACTATTCCCTTCTCCCAAAGTATCGAGGTGCCTCTCCCGTTGAAGCAGCGCTGCGCAGCGGAGACACCGTTACGGGAGTGGCCATTCAACAGCTGGTATGGGAACTGGATGCGGGAGACATCCTTGCCCTGCAGGAAGTACCCATTGAACCCACCGAGACTACGCGGGAACTGCGTCCCCGCTTGGTGCGTATTGGTGCTGAGCTTCTCGTCTCAATACTGCCTTCGTTTGAGGCAGGTACCCTTACAAAAACTCCCCAGAATAGTGCGGAAGCTACCCACTGCGGGAAGATAGATAAGTCTGAAAGAGAACTCAACCTCTCGGGAGACGCACTTTCGAATTGGAATACGTATCGCGGACTTGCGGAGTCTCCGGGTACGCATTTCTTCGTACAAAAGAATGGGAAGCAGATACGGGTGAAGATTCGTACCGCTACGTATAATGGAGTGCACTTCACCCCTCTTCGGGTGGTGCCTGAGGGCAAGAATGAGATGTCCTACCAGGAGCTCTAAACTCGTTGCTCCAACACAGTAAGGCGTTCTTCGTGTTGCACAATCGAAAGAGCGTCTTTGTCTACCACGACGCTCAACGTATCTATTTTGTCTTCGATATCAAGAAGATGCTTCTCTATCTTCACAACACTATTCTTGATGTCTCCAATTCGTGCGTCGGCGGTATCTGCGCGATCAATTAAAGTGGTTAGCAGTCTCTCATGCTTATCTAGACGTCCATCAATTCCATTTAGCCGTCCATCTATTCCATCCAGGCGTCCATCAATTCCATCAAAACGTTCGTCAATTCCGTTGAATTTTTCATCGTGTGTATCAAGTCGTTGATACACTCCGGAAAAACCCTCCTTCATGGCAACCATGAGGTCGGTAAGAGTTGGCTCTGAAGATTCGTCAAGTTTCATGTATCTATTCTAACATCTCTAGACACGAAACCCGCGCAACATAGATTTGAGCATTCTCCCTCCCCGCCTGCCGAGTGTTTCTCTCCGGGTTTTGTCGCTACGAAGTGCATGCGTTAAATCCTCGATACTTCTATCAATAGCGTCTTCAAGAGACTCTTCGGTTGCTTCAGAGCGGAAGCGCTTCCCTCCTTGATCAAAGTTGAGCTCTGCACGCCAGATGCGTCCGTGTGCATGTGCTTCGGTCACCTTCCCCAGTTCTATATAAATCTGTGCTTCTGACTTCTCTTCGGCACCGACAAACTTTGAAATGCTTGAAAGCTTCTTGGTTGCAAACTCCCGAATGTCGAGCGGTATCTCATAGTTAGTTGCTTTGAAATTGATGTGCATAGGATTCTTAGTTATCGATGGTTAGAAGCTTTGTGGGAGAGTGATGTCCAGACAGGATGCGGACTTTTGAGAGGGGGAGCAGGAGCCGCAGAGCAACGAGTTCCCGCACGCGCTTGTTTGCCTGATTCCCTTCTGCGGGTTCCCGCACCGTGATGAGGAGTATGCCCCCCTTCCCTTCTGTTATCTGTTCCCGCTTGCTGCCCGGGGCTACGTGAACACGCACGTACATGGATTAGTGTGTTGCTACTTTATCCTGCAAGTAGCTAATGATTGCGTCTGACTCATACATCTCCGTACCGGTGTCTCCGTCCACCAGGTACGGCATTTGTTTCTTCCCACCCCGCGTGACGAGTTCAAGCGCAATAGCTTCGTCTGCAACGTTTTTAAGATTGAACTCAAGTCCAAACTCTTCTCCGGCAGCGAGCACCTTGGCGCAGTACGCGCAACCAGTTTTAACATAGAGCGTGAGCATAGATAGAGAAGTTAATGATACCTAGGGTTCAGTATATCAAGCCAGCCGAAGCTAGCTAGCATTACCATTGCCTGATGCCTGAAATACGCTAGAATGCCTGAGTGCGTGTATTCCGCGGTAGCTCAGTGGTAGAGCAAGCGACTGTTAATCGCTTGGTCGCAGGTTCGATCCCTGCCCGCGGAGCTTGTTAGGAACAGAGGCAGCGAAAGCTGTCTCTATTCTGTTGTTAGAGCCAGGTGTAGCATTTTGCACTTCTGTAGTACAGTATACGAAACACTAACGAATACTATATGGGAACCAACAGCCACGGGGTAAGTCCAAAGAAAGTTCGCAAGAGCCCACCCAAAACCAAGAAGCGACTTGCAATCAAGCTCGCAAACAAGGGACGAGGTCAGTAATTATATACGCCCTGTAGGGTAACCGTCTCCCGTACCTTCTCAACCAATTTCCCAAGGGGCCAGTTTGATTTCACCAAGTACTGCGCATGCGGGTCTTCGGTTATCTCCTTCATAGCGAGTTTATCGTCTGAACCTAGATTGGTGAGCAGTAATACTGGTACCGTATTTCCCCATGCGCCCGTTAGTCTCAGTGCGGTGAGCATAGTCATGCCGTCCATCTTTGGCATCATCATATCGAGGAGGATCAGTTCTGGCTCTTCTTTGATCGCAAGCGCTAACCCTAGTTCTCCGTCCTTCGCATCAAGTACAATAAATCCCTCACGAGTGAACTTGTCACGCAACGCGTGACGCAACGATGCTTCGTCCTCAACAATCAAAATGGTGTGCTTGTGAAGTTCGTTGGTCATGCATCAAGTAATGTCCGTATATCCTTGATGATGCCCTCCAATTTGTGTTCTGCTTTCACATAGTAGTGGGTCACCCCCAAGTGCGCGTAGGACTTCACCAATGCATCGCTCGCTTCGTTTGAAACAACAAAAATAGGGATCTGGCTCCAATGCCCTCCGTTTGCTTTGAGCCTCGTTACAAAATCAATACCGTTCTCGCTTCCGAGCAAGTTGTGATCGAGCCAAATAGCATCCACCTTTCCAAGGTCTTCGAGGTGCTTGAGGGCACGCTCCACACTACTAAGAGAGATCTCTCCCTCGGGAGTCTTTTCAAGTTCCGTACTGAAGGCACGCTCAACATTGCGTGAGGTGAGAACACTCATACCCTCCTTCTCTAGCTTGTCCTGTATAACCTTTAGGAGCGAACGCTCATCTTCAATAACTAATATAGTACGGGGTGTGTTTTTCATAAAGCGTTTGTTACGTGTCTGATAATTCCCCAAGAGGGAGCTCGACATAAAAGATGGTGCCCGTCCCCTCCGTCGACTCAAACCAAATCTTCCCTCCTGAACTGTCCACAATGGACTTTGCAATATACAGTCCGAGTCCGGTGCCCTCGGTGTCCTTTTCGCGCACGTTGTCTGCACGAAAGAGCTTGGTGAATATCTTGCTCTGCTGATTCTCGGGGATTCCGTATCCAGAATCCTTGATGGTGAGAAGAAGTGTCTGATGGTCCGGAAGGATTCTAAGGGAGATATCCACCGTTCCCTTGAGCGGTGTGTACTTAACCGAGTTAGAAAGAAGGTTTTGTACCACCATACTAAGCAGTTTTGCGTCAGCTTGTATGAGAGGCATCGAATGCTCCACCGTTGTGGTAAGAGTAATTTTCTTGCTATCAACATGAAACCGCTGCTCATCTATAACGTTCTGAACGAGCGCCACGATGTCGGTTGGTTCTGGCTCAAATACAAAGGTGCCCAAGTCCATACGCGAGACACTCAACAGCGCATTCACCAGAGACACCATGCGCTGGTTACCTTTGTATACCTCCTGTAGATACCGTTCCTGGTCGGTATTGAGCTTTCCCACATCCCCCGCTAGAAGCATTTCCGTATACCAATTAATGGTTGAGAGTGGGGTGCGCAACTGATGGGACGCTAGAGAGACAAACTCCGTCTTTGCTTTGTCTATGTCCTTCTCTTTCGTAATATCTCGAAAGGTCTCCACCACTCCAATGATTTCCCCGTCCAGCACAATTGAATTCACAATACTACTGGTGGGAAACCGACTCTGGTCTTTGCGAATGTAGTAAAAGGGGTTGGTGAGGTCTGCTACCACCACTTCTCCAGACAACACCTTATTGAGGATGCGTTCGTTAAACGGCACTACGTCACCTTTCTCATCTTCGCGCGGTACTACTTTAAGAAAGTCTTTGCCGAGCACTTCCTGGTACGTCCATCCAACCATTTTTTCAAACGCCTGATTCACATAGGTTATTTTTCCCTCCTTATTTACCACCACGAGCCCGTCCCCAATACTTGCCAGTATTGCTTCGTCAAGCGCCTTCTTCTCAAGCACCTTTTCGGCATCTTTTTTGTGGTCCTCAAGCACGTTCAAAATTGCTGCCTGAGAATCTTCAAGCTCCTGTTTATATTTACTATCGTGAGTGTGTGGTCGAGAGTCCAGCATACTCATTTACTGTACCCTAGCGGTGCGCTTATACATTTCCAATTCCTTTTTAAGCTCAATCATCTTGAGCTCCCTCCCCACCATTACCTTGTTCAAAGACTCCAGTTCCTTTACTCGGTCTCCAATCTCCCGCGTGCGCTCAAGCACTTTCACTTCAAGCTCGGTAGTGTATTTGGCAAGTTTCTGCTCAAGTTCTTTGCGCTCGGTGATGTCTTCCATAGCGAGCACAATCATGTGCGCAGTATCAATATCTATCTGGCGAGCATTCAAACAAATGGTCTTTTCGCCAATCTTTTGGAATGTGTGCGTCACCTCATAGTCTTTCACCACCTTCTTTTGTGGCAAAATCTCTTCAAGCAGACTCTTCAATACCGGAATATTCCACTGCCCGTTACCAAGCTCATAGAGAAAGACATTCTCCGTTTGTTCCGGAGATACTTTGAAGTTTTCATAGAAGGTTGGGTTTGCGCAAACCACGCGCAAGTCTGAATCAAGTATGAGAAACGATTCTCTTGCTACCTCTACAAGGGTCTTCATGTAGTGCAGGGCGAGCTCTTGGGATTCTTTAGATCCAGTACGGGAAACGGGTATCGTCATGTGTGGGGTTGTTACGACGAATAGGCGACCTAAAATGTGAAATGGACTAGATAGTAGGCCAGTGTAGCTAGTGCCGTCAGATGCCCCAAATTATTACAACGCAAACACCCTCGGGCGCTTGCGTTGTAATACGAAAGAACAGGTGGGCACACTAAGACTCTCCTAGCGTCGAACTGCCCGAACCACAGCAATCAATATGCAGGCGCCAAGCAGTGCCACCACAAAGCTATACAGGTTAAACCCATTCACATTGCTCTCGCCAAGAAGCGTCATGACGAAGCCACCAATAACGGCTCCGACGATTCCCACCACAATGTCCCATAAGAAACTTTGCTCACTCTTCATCACAAGCGATGCTACCCAACCAACAAGAGCACCAAATACGATCCAAAGAATAATTCCCATAGAGTTATGCGTTTGTTTCTTGATTTGCTAATTTAACTGCAGCTTCCGGTGTCGAGACGGTCTTGCCCATCAAGAACAGTTTAATGATCCCAATGGCCAGCACCCAGTACACGAACATTGCAAGGAGGGTGGTCCACTCAAATACGGAACCAGCCACTTGCGTGATACGGAACACACTCAAGAAGGGTGCAGTAAACACGTAGGTGAACCCGTAAATGAAACTGCTGAATCCCGCGTCAGGATTTGCTTCAAGCATTTTTAGTACCAATCGGAATGCGAGAAGAATTTCCACAAGTCCCAGAATGTACCAGACTACTTGCGTGCCGCGGTACAGAGGCTTTGTGCTTGGTGAGTTATATGAGTTCATTGCATGAGAAGTAAGTTAATAGGTCCTGCTACTCTAGCCGCCTGGAGTACTCTGCAATTACAGTATTCTACTTTTACTGCAGCACCCACGTAGTACCGCGTATCGGGAACGTTCCTGATACTGTTGCCTCAGTTTCAACACCACTAACATCTAGTTTAAGTTGTGTTCCGCGATAGCCACTCAGTGTGGAGGCCATGATGGCACGAATGGTGAACAGTTTTCGCTGTCCCGGAAGAAGAGTGGCGTCCGAGAGTGCGGTGGCAGATCCGTTTACAAATGGCGTGGAACCAACAACACCTCCCGTGAAGCCACTTGAGCCTCCCTTGTCGTCAATAATAGAGAACCCAACAACCGAGAGGCCGGGAGCACTCCCCTGCTGCGTCAGCTTGAAACCACGTAGGCTGGTAGCATTTTTTCCGGTATTGGTAACTTGGATATAGGACACCGGTACGCTCATGCCGGGGAATGCATTTCCGCCACTCAAAAGCGGTACATCGGCAACGCGAATACTGGTGGGTCCCTCAACAATTGCTTCAACCGCAAGGGACGCGGAACAGGTCACCGTCTGGCCGCCTGCAGTCACATGAAAGACGTACGAGCTGCTGGTTGTAACGGTGGTCTTCACATATCCCGATTGCGTGATCATCTTTCCGTTGCCGTCCGTAACGAAGCCACCCGAGGTACTTACCCAGAGCACATACGCCCACGAACCATTTGGCACACTCACGCTTCCTTCGGTAAATATCTTTCCGGTGTCTTTGGTCACCACCGCAACTAAACACGCAGGGGGCTCTGCTGCGTATGTTTGAAGGGGAACAAACGCGCCAAGAAATACAAGAGACACGATACTGAGGCGCACGAATATAGAGGTGATCATAGAAGGAGTATACGCGCACATTAGTAACTAGCTATGAAGACGTATGAGTCGTGACTATCTTTCAATACAAAGAACACCCGCAGAGCGGGTGTTCTTTGTATTGAACGGAATGAGGGCTACACGCCGCCAACACCGTCTCCAATAACCTCGTTGTCTTCTAGGCTGTCGAGAAGCATCACACCACTGTGTAGTGAGATTCCTGGAGCAATGAGAATTGCGGTGTTTGGATCAGCGGCGGTTACGGTGCTTACGTTACCTGCAGTGTTTACGTACGCATAGGTTGCAGCGTACGAAAGAGCTGGCACGCTCATAACTGCAAACGCTGCAACAATGAGACCTGCCTTCAAAACCTGGAGAGATGAGATAGTGGTCATAGTAGAATGATAATTAATAGGTGCGAGTGCACTGCGGCGAAGATCAGGATGATCTGGGCCTTCCCTACAACAGACGTACCGGGGGGAATCTTATTACAGCGTCCGGTAACGTAATACTTCGGAGAAAGAGACGTGCCGTAATACGAGGAAATGCAAGGCCACCAAAGCAAGCATATACATGGTACGCTTACGTATGAACCTCGCGCTTCTCCTCGACTGCCGTAATAGCGCTGTAAGATATTACAGTCACACACGGCTCCTTCTGTAATGAATAAGACTGAGCGCGCAGAGGCACGGATGGCAGAAACAATGGCCGGTGCCTTTACGGAGCATCAGAAAGGCCTTAATCGCCACTCCCTCTTCAAGCTGCACAACCGGGAATTAAGTGAGGACTTGGTGCAGGAGACCTTCATGAAGACCTGGGGGTACTTAGTGCGTGGCGGAAAGATTCAGGTGATGCGCGCATTTCTGTACCACACCCTTAATTGTCTCATCATAGATGAATACCGAAAACGGCACACGAGCTCGCTCGATGTGCTGATTGAGAAAGGTTTTGAGCCAAGCACTATAAATCCGGAGCAATTAATTGATGAACTCGATGGTAGGACTGCAATGCTCTTGTTTCAACAGCTGCCACTAAAGTATCAGGCGATTATGAATATGCGGTATGTTGAGCATCTCTCTCTGACCGAAATGGCAGCACGCACGGGGCAGACGAAGAACGCTATAGCGGTGCAGGTACACCGAGGACTGGCAAAGCTCAAGGTGCTCTATACGCACGAGACCTAGGCTTTTGCGTGCTTCGGACAGCGACAGCCATACGGCTTAATAAACTCATCAACGTATTCTTTTCCGTAGTCATAGGTGATCTCTTCCCCCGCTTTAATGTTCTTGATCGCAAGAATAAAAACTCGCTGTTTGTGGATCGTGGTTTCTGCATTTGGCCTGCAGGAGTGATTGATGTATCCGGCTTTGTTCCACTTTGGTTTGCCGTCTATGGTGTTTCCTTTTCGTATTTCAAAGAGGTACCGGCTCTTGCTGGTCTCCTCTTCTTCGGGTGATACTCGGCGTCCCACATATTCAATGATGCAGGAACCCTTTGGTATTGGGGTTTCAGCATAAAGACCAAGGCCGGCAGTGGACCTGCCGACCCGGAGTTTGAAATCACCCGGAACGTATTTCCCTTTCATGATAGTTTGGCCATTCTACCCTATTCGCACCTCAAGCTCTAGAGCGCTACACTTAAGCCCTATGCAGTTCACTCCCCTCCTCATAGGCTTCATGGTTCTGTCTCTTTTGCTTGGAGCGGGGCTTGGTGCTGGTGGGTATCAATACTATGATCTTTCTCGTGACTTCGAGCGCACTCAAGCAGAGCTTGCGTCTACCACGGACCGCTATAACGCACTCGAACAGACGGCAGCAGACCTTCAGTCTACTCTCGAGTCTGAACAGGCAAAGAATGGCACCTTCGCCTCCCAAATCAACTCTATTGCCGGTACCGTGGGGACGCTTGATAAGCTGGCAAAAACAGACAAGCAATTACTGGCTAAATACTCCAAGGTGTATTTCTTGAGTGAACATTATGTACCCGCAGAGCTTTCAGAGATTCCTTCCGAATATCGGTATCCCGAAGAGAAGATACTTTACATCAACAGTAAGGTTGCGCCGCACTTGAATGCTCTTATGAAAGATGCCAGGAACGCGGATGTACGGGTTACCTCCGCATACCGCTCATTTACTTCGCAGGGGGCCTTGAAAACGAGCTACCGCGTCACGTACGGCTCAGGAGCAAACGCTTTCTCTGCCGATCAGGGGTATTCAGAGCACCAGCTTGGTACCACCGTTGACTTCACTACCGTCTCGAACAAAGGGTCTCTGGCTGGTTTTGATAAGACCCCCGCATACACCTGGCTTACGGAGCACGCCCATGAGTATGGATTCATACTGTCCTATCCAAAAGGAAATACATACTACCAATACGAGCCCTGGCATTGGCGATACGTAGGCACAGCACTTGCAAGCAAATTGCACCAGGACAAAGAGTTCTTTTATGAGCTCGACCAGCGGGAGATTGATACGTATCTGGTGTCTCTGTTTGATGAGCGTTAGAATGTGCCTATGATTGAGCGCATTTCATACCATCGTAAAGCGGCAAACGATAATCACATTGAAGAGCACCACACACCCGCGCGTAATGGAGAGATAGCGGTAGATGGAGCAAAAATTATCGCGCTGCGCCAAAGGGTACAAGAGGTAGCCGACACCCTTTCCCACCTACTCAGCCCTTTTCACCGCATAACGGCAAAGGATCTAGTGGCCGCACTCACGTACACAGAAGTGTGCAACCGCATAAATGCTATAGACCCAATAAATCTTCCCGCTGAGAAAGCCGCCTATTATGAGGCGCTCATTCAACGGGCTGAAGAAGAGGAAGAGACTATTTAAGCACCCCCCACATTCCGGGATCCTCTCCCCCATCAAATTTAAAGACGGCAACTCCCTTGATGCCGAGTTCCCGGGCAAGCTTTACCTTGTCTTCAATGGCTTTTGCGTCACTCCACCAGAGCATGTAGAAGGGTGCTTGGGTTCCCGTTTCTTTGGCGAGTGCTGTTGCCCCAAGGGCTGCCTTGAGTGCAGATACTGTTCCTTTTGGAGCTTTGGCGGAAAGAGTCGCATTGCCCGGAAGTCCCTTCGGGGCATCTTTAGGCACATAGGTGAAGTGCATCTCGCCCGAGCTCGTGCGCACGGGCGTTATTCCATACTCTGCAGCAATATCGGTGCCATACTTTGGATTAAAGGCCTCCAGAAGATTGTATTCGTATCCGCCTTCTAGGCCTGGCATGACCTGATAGATATAGCCATAGGTGGCCACCCCAAGAACGAGCTTCTTCTTATTTATGTCCTTGGCCGCAAGTAGTACCACCTTGCGCACCCAGGCCGGGTCTGCAACGGGGGCATAGAGGCCTTTGTTCGCCTTGTTCAGGGCTAAATCAGCCTGCTGCTGATCATAGGTCATAAGGCGAACGCGGTCGCAATACTTGTTTATGGCTTTGAAGTCGTTTACGTATTCAAGGTCTGCAGGGATAGTTTTGTATAGATCCTTTGGGGGCGTGCGAGCTTCTATGGTGCACATGAGCCACTTATTTGCCTTGTTTTTTGCAAACGCCGCAGACAATTCCTTCAGGAAAGCGGTATAGTTCTCGCGGTCACCAGCGCGCTTTCCCTCATAGTCTATATCCACCCCATCAAAGTTGTTGGTCGTCACCATAGAGACAATGGCAGCCACATGTTTACTGCGCAGCTTCTTATCTGAAAGTACCGCATGAATAGCATCAGCATCGCTCCCCATCACCGTT
>CAYHXV010000008.1:0-24202 GCA_964360855.1 uncultured Candidatus Saccharibacteria bacterium
TAAAGCAGGAACGAATATTAAAGAAATACTTGAGGACCCCAAGGCTGGCATGACCGTACTCCTCCCAGTGCTCGTGCTTGAATCTCGGATTATTCTCACCAAGAAAGGAGACAAGATGGCGTTTGTTAAGTTCGAAGACAAGACCGGCAGTATTGAGGGGGTGGTATTCCCCAAGACATACAAAGAACATGCACCACACCTTGTGGCCGGTGTATGTGTATTATTGAAAGCAACTATCTCAACCAGGAATGGTGAAATCTCACTGGCTATAGAAAATCTGAAAGGATTGTAGAGAAGTCAAAACCAAGGAATATGCTATCCTAGCCCCATATGGCATCCCTCGAAGAAAAGCGACATACCCTAGCTCATTTACTCGCAAGCGCCGTCCTAGAACGGTATCCACACGCCAAAGCAACCATTGGCCCTGCCACCGATACTGGCTTTTATTACGATTTCGACTTTTCCGGAGGAGCAGTTCCTGGTGAGGGAGACCTCCCCGCTCTCGAGGAAGCAATGCGCGAAATGCTTCCGACGTGGGAAGAAATGAAAGGAATGGAAGTCTCTGAGACAGACGCCCGAGCACGCTTTGCCGGAAACCAATACAAGCTTGAGCTTATTGACGGCATTGTGGCAACGAGCGAGCCCATCACCCTATACACTGCAGATGGCTTTACCGATCTCTGCCGCGGCGGACACTGCGAACACCCTTCTCATGATTTGAAGTCTGATTCGTTTGTGCTTGAACGAATTGCGGGCGCGTACTGGCGTGGAGACGAAAAGAACGCCATGCTCACGCGCATCTATGGCCTTGCCTTTGATACCAAAGAAGAACTAGAGAGCTATCGAGAGCAGCAAGAGGAGGCAAAGAAGCGAGACCATCGCAAACTTGGAGAAGAACTAGATTTGTTTACCTTTGACGAAGCAATTGGCAAAGGGCTTCCTATCTGGCTCCCCAAAGGAAACATCATAAAAGAAGCCCTCGAGGATTGGGCAAAGGATACTGAGCGAGCATGGGGGTACCAGCGTATTACAACTCCAATCATTACTAAGGAAAACCTTTTTATAACCTCCGGACACCTTCCGCTTTATAAGGACAGCATGTACGCGCCACTCCAAATCGAGGAGGAAAGCTACTACATAAAGCCGATGAACTGCCCATTCCATCATCGCGCGTTTGCTGCACGTCCGAAGAGTTATCGAGACCTACCCGTACGCTATGCAGAATACGGATGGTGTCATCGTTATGAAGATTCTGGAAGCCTTTTCGGTCTCATGCGCGTGCGCGGCATGCAGATGAATGATGCTCATATTTATATTCAGAAGGAGCACGCCGTAGAGGAGTTCGTAAAAGTCATTCAACTCCACGAGTACTACTACAAAACTCTCGGAATCAAGAACTACGAAATGGAGCTCGCACTCCGCGACCCAAACAATATGGGTAAATATCACGGCGACGAAGCTGACTGGAAGGACGCTGAGGCAATGACCATTGAGGCGATGGAGAAATCAGGAGTACCGTACAAAATTGTGCACGAAGGTGCGGCATTCTATGGTCCAAAAATGGATTTCCAGATTTACTCCTCAATTGGCCGCTCATTTACTGCCTCTACCAACCAGCTCGACTTGTTCATGGGCAAACGTTTTGGTCTTGAGTACACTGACCAAGACGGTGAGAAGAAAGTGCCTGCAGTTATTCATCGTGCGCCACTGGGTACTCACGAACGCTTTATTGGGTTCCTTATCGAACATTATGGGGGAGCCTTCCCTACATGGCTTTCACCAGTCCAGGTACGCGTACTGCCAGTATCAGAAAAGCACACCGAATATGCGAACATCGTACTTCTTAGTCTCACCAGCAGCAACATACGAGCAGAGGTAGATGCACATGAGTCACTCGGAAAGCGCATACGTGCCGCTAAGATGGAGAAGATTCCCTATGTATTGGTTGTGGGCGATGCAGAAGCAGAAGCGGGAACAGTGTCCGTTGAGAGTAGAGACGCGGGTAAGCAGGATGCCCAGAGCGTTGAGGACTTTGCACTGCGCGTGCAAGAGGAAATACGAAGCCGCGCGTAACCAAAGAGAAAGACCCACTCCCTAGGGAGTGGGTCTTTCTCTTTGTATTCTTACCCGTTTGCAATAGCGAGCGCACGCGTTACCGCAAGCTTCACGCCGGTGACTCCGGTAGAGTAGCTTCCGTCCACTGCGGTGGTAAGTGCGGTCACCATACGCTCAAGGAATGAAGGGTGGCAATCCGCCGTTACTAGAAGAATGTCTGGGTGACACACTGAGCCGTCCACACGAGCGCGGTATGCGTCATCAAGCGCACACACCGCATGCGTAAGGAACGCTTCAGAGTCTCCTCCCGTGCGGGTGATGCCACGAATGGTGCCAAACACTGCATCGCGGTCTCCCTTCAGAAGGGACTCGATGAAGGTGCGCACATCTTCATTGAATGGGGACACGGTGGCAGGTGCTTCAGGAACGTACGCGGGCACTGGTTCAGCCTGCATAACTGGTTCCTCCTGAGCCAAGAAGTCAGGACGAATGTCATGAGCGGATGCCGTTGGGCGCACCTGCGCCTCTCGGGCAAGTCCCTTCACGATGTCATCAATGGTGAGCATTGATCCAGCAGCAAAGGAACGGAATCCGTCATGTGCCTGATAGGCTGAAGGAGTCTCGTCTACGACCGCAGGAGCAGAAGGCTCATGCACGGGAGCAGAGTGCGCCACGTGTTCTGTTACCGCTACCATTGCTGGTGCGTATGTTACGACAGGCTGCTTGAGTACTTCCCGTACACTTCCGCCAAAGGCTCCTACCTTGCGGTATGCCAGTGGCAGGGCGTTAAAGAATATAAGATATGCCGCAGCAAGGCTCCACAGTACCAGCATGATCCAGTACAGTGCGGTTCCCCATGGACCTAGGTCTAGTCCCGTGTACGGAATCTGAGAGAGGTACACGAAGGACTGATCTGCTGGAGCCTTAAGTGCTGAGAGAAGCACGTGTGGACGAGGGTTTCCCCCGCCGCCTCCTCCGCCACAATTACTGGTGCAACTACCGCCTCCCGTTTCAATCTCAACAGTTGCCTGGCATCCTGGGTTAGAAACTGCACCAGGAACACTTGCGGTGTAGGTAGTGTTAGCGGTTGGGTTCACCACGACTGAACCGGTACCAACTGGCGTGACTGCCCCAATACCGTTATCAATTGAGATTGAAGCGGCGTTGGTGGTGATCCAGGTAAGGGTAACCGGATCTCCGGATCGAATGCGAGAGGCGCTTGCGGTAAGACTTACACAGGCAGGCCCTTGCTCAATGGTGGTGACCACCACTGAGGTCTGACAGTTCACCGAGCCGGTGGCTCCGGTAACGGTTGCCACATAGGTGGTATTCCCTGTTGGGTGCACAATGACTGACCCTTCAGCCACAGGAGTAACAGAACCCACGCCGTTATCGATTGAGATAGCGGTTGCGTTCAGTGTCTTCCAGGTAAGGTTCACGGGGTCTCCTGCGTTAATAACGCTTGGGGTACCGGTGAGAAATACACACTGTGCAGGAGGGGGAGGAGTGCTACTCACCGTAACTGCTGCCTCACAGTTAACGGAGCCAGTTGCTCCGGTGACCGTTGCCACATACGTGGTGCTGGTTGTTGGGTTAACAACAATTGAACCAGATGCCGTTGGGGTTACCACTCCAATACCGTGATTGATGCTAATTGAAGTTGCATTAACGGTCTCCCACGAGAGCGTGACGCTCTGGCCGGGGGTGATAGTGGTGGCACTTGCAGACAGGAATACACACTGTGCACTAGGTACCAGCGGCGGAGTGACTGGCGGAAGCACAGGAGGAAGTATTGGTGGGAGTACGGGAGGCACTACCGGAGGAACCGGGACTATTGGGGGGGTGGTGCAGCAAGGTGGACCATCAAATACATCTCCAGGAGGAGGTAGGGGTGGAGTCGGGGGGATGGTGCAACACGGAGGGCCATCAAATACATCAGGTGGTAAAGTTGGCTCGGTGCAACACGGAGGACCATCGAAAACGGTACCTGGGAGGGTGGGCGGAGGTAGTGGCGCTGGAGTCGAGCAACACGGAGGACCATCGAAAACTTGAGCGAATGCCTGCTGAGGCGATACGTAACCGGTTGCAATTGCAAGCGATACGCCTACCGCAAGAACACCAAGCACCGCAAAGACACCGATGAGGATCGGTTTTTTCTTTAGTGAAGCTAGGTGATTGGTGATGGTCATAATGTTCCGTGACTTCTGAATAAACTCACAATAATAAACACTACCTTGCCGCAAGCGGCGTACAAAAAAGGGGAGTTGGTGCGGCAGATCAAAAAAGATCAACCTGCCGCACCAGCAACAGAGAAGGAAGCTAGTTGGAGTAGCGTGTCCACGAAGGCAGCGTGAGCCGTCCACGTTGGTCGTACACATTGCCCGTGACGTTCTTGGACATATAGACACGGTGTTGAACCTTGCCATTGACCAGGACGTCGACGCAGAAGATGACGACGAATCCCTTCTCGATGTCCGAAGACGTCTTGAAGATATCGATACCTTCCTCCACAGTCACCCAACTGCCCTTGACCGATTCGGTCGAGAGACGAAGTCCCGTCCTCTGAGCCGCGTAGGCTTTCGAGTCCGCGAAATCGCAGTTGTCCCTTGCGCATTCGTCCACCGTGTGGCGATACTCGAGCGCACCGAACGGCTTGACCGAAGTCGGACAGCCGTCGTCGTTCAGAGGCCGATTGCCGACCACCAGAACGCGAACAGCTACCGTTCCCTTGGGCTTGGGAACCTCAATGTACCGGCAGTTGCTTTGGATCACGATCTCCTCAAGGATCAGCTTGGCCACGTTTCCGCAGTTCTCTAACATGATGACCTCGCCGGTCTGCATGTCGACCCAAGCGTACTCGCCTCGCATCAAGGGGCGGCTGAAGCCGCTCATGAGATCGAGGGTCCACACCCCACCGATTTGAATGGTGCGAGCGGACAGATACTTGCCGCCGATAACCCTTTCCCTCTTCAGGGATCGGATGTAGCGGGACAGCTGGTCGACGGTTTGGATCCCCGAGTTGGGGTGCCATTCCTTGATCGCCTTGAGGTACATGTTCGGAGTCGCGCAAGAGCCGTTGCGGGCACAACGCTTCGCGTCGAGCAGACCGTTGCCGGTCGGATCGGCGACCAGGGACTTGTCGGTTAAGTCCGCCAGCTCTTCGGGACCAGAAAGGTCCTTCATGAGCGGATGACCGGGTCCCATGATCGACGCCGCTTCCGCAAGCACTTGAGCCGGCGTTGCGCTCGCGTTCCCCGCAGCCGACCCGAAAATGAGCGGCAGCGCGGTGAGTACGGTGAGAGCTTTTCTCATCGCTATTTCTCCCCTATGTGCCGCCCCGGAATGGGGCGGACTGGTTGATGAAGATCTTTGGTCCGTCCTGCGGTTGCAGCGACCTATCCGGGCACGAGCGTTAGCTCGCGTTCGGATAGCTCTCTACAAACTTAGCGGTGACAATGAAACGGTCACTCGACTTGCCAAATGAGTCACAGGTGGCAAGGGTGAGCACAGAGCCAGATACCGTAAGGGGTATGGCGTCCGTACCAGCGTTTGCACTGTGTACCGTTTCAACGGCATACACAAAGGTATGTGTCGTACCAATAACCAGAATCTGGTCCCCACTCTTAAGTTTCTGAATCTCGTTGAACGCCTTATATGCCGGATTGTTTACAACCGGCAGATAACTAGAATGACCAAAGACAATGACGTTCCCGTCCACACCAAGCTTTGCTGAAAGCGGGTATCGTACCGCGCCCTCATTAAGGGCACTATCAAGTACCGATACCTCCGTGCTTTCGGGGTTTGCAACCACGGTACTAAGCTTAATGCTCGGAATCTCAACCCGCATCGGCAACTCTGGCGCAATGTTAGCAGAGTCCACCGCCTCCACGACTGGAGCCGTAGTTAGTAGCGGTTCCTTACGTTCTGGAAGTAAATCCAGTACCGCAAGGAGTGAAACAGACGCGAAAAACACCAGTACGGTCAGTACTGTGTAGCCAATCTTATGCTGGCCTACGCGGGAGACTTCCCGAATAAGCCCCGCAGTAGTGTGAGCGAGTGCCATATAATCCTCTACATATTTACACCAGAGTTTATGGTTTGTCAAGTCCCCCAATAGTTGACAAAAGATAGCGGGTATGGTACATATAGTTTATATGGAAACGACAACTATTACGACCTCTCGCACCTCAGCCACCCGCAGAGCGGCTATTAACGCGCTTGCTATCGTTGGCTTTATCGTACTCATCATTATTGGCATGGCTCTTGCGGTGTATGCAGCTACCTTTGTACCAAGGGTAGTTACCCGCCTAAACAGTGCGGCGGTCTATCTCTCCTCTATCTTTGTCCCTACTCCCTCTGATGTGTCTCTTGAGGTAGTCGCTCCGGGAGACACCGTACCCTTCCCTGAAGCTCCAGGAGCTGGTATTGCGACAACTACCCCAGTAGCACCAGCTACTGCCCCCGCCGCAATTGCAGGTACACCAACCACGGTCACCTACCCTACCGTGAAGCCGACTCCGGCACTCACGGGTCTCTCTGACCTCACCATTGCAATCTCTGCAAAGGGATATCTTACCTCTTCGGACACGGCGTCCTTCATCAAGGCAGACAGCGTACCCTCTGGAGCTCGCCCTGCGGTGAAGTTCACCGTCACTAATGCAGGTACCAACCTTTCTGGTCGCTTCACCTTCAAGGCGCCCCTTCCAACCTCAAGCACGTATACCTTTACGTCTGACTCCCAGGATTCTCTTCTTCCGGGCGAGCACATCGACTACGTACTTGGGTTTGATCGTGCACGCACGGGCGACAGTCGTGACATCACCATCACGGTTGATCCAGACAATCTGATTGTTGAAGCAAACGAGCGCAACAACGCAGACTCCGTGACGCTCGATATTAAATAAAGAAAAGAAAAAGCCCGGGACTTCTGTCCCGGGCTTTTTCTTTTATCCTAGACGTCCAGGTTCGCCATCTTGGCGTTCGATTGAATGAAGGACTTGCGACTCGGTACGTCTGTACCCATAAGAATCTCAAAGATTCGATCGGCTTCAGCACCATCGTCCACCGTCACGCGCTTCAATACTCGGTTCGCTGGATTCATGGTGGTCTCCCAAAGCTCCTCGGGATTCATTTCTCCCAGACCTTTGTATCTTTGAATAGATACTTTTGGAGTCTTTTTGGCCGTTGCCTCTTCTTCTGGTTCTTCCTCTTCTTCACCCTCTGCCTCAACCGCTACTTCAGCATCAGTACCCAGTATCCGGAACTTCTCTTCGTCTGAGTATGCGTAGTGTATTTCTTTCCCGCGTTTAATTTTGTAAAGAGGTGGTTGTGCGATGTATATGAATCCCCCATCGATCACCGGACGGAAGTGGCGATACAAAAGTGTGAGGAGCAACGTGCGAATGTGGGCGCCGTCCACGTCGGCGTCTGTGGCAATGATCACGGTGTGATAGCGAAGCTTTGAAATATCAAACACGTCACCAATAGCCGTGCCAAGTGCAATAACCAAGTTTTTGATCTGTTCACTGGCAAGCATCTTATCGAGGCGTGCGCGCTCAATGTTTAGGATCTTTCCACGAAGCGGAAGGATTGCTTGAGTACGACGATCACGACCCATCTTTGCCGAGCCTCCTGCGGAATCTCCCTCCACTACAAACAGCTCTGATTCAGAGGCATCCTTGGTCTGGCAGTCTGCAAGCTTGCCGGGAAGGGTCATACCCTCGAGCGCGCCCTTGCGCAGTACTGAGTCCTTAGCAGCTTTAGCGGCCTTACGGGCTTTAAGTGCCAGCAACACTTTGTTTATGATGGCGCGTGCGTCGTCTGGGTTCTCCTCAAGAAACATAGCAAACGCGGAACCAAATACGGTCTCAGTGGCGCCACGGGCCTCAACGCTTCCAAGCTTCCCCTTGGTCTGTCCCTCAAATTGAATCTCAGGCATCTTCACCGAGATAACGGCGGTGATACCCTCGAGGGCGTCGTCTCCCGTGAAATTTTCCTCGTTCTCCTTAAGGATTCCTGCGCTTCTGCCATACGTATTAATCGTGCGCGTGAGAGCCGTCTTAAATCCGGTCACGTGGGTTCCGTGCTCGGGATTGTATATATTGTTGGCAAAGGCCAGAAGTCGGGGCGTGAGGTCGTCCGTGTACTGAAGCGAAACTTCCACCGCCACATCTCCTTCGCTCGCGTCTACATAAAATATATTCTTGTGTGCGGCTGTTTGGTGCTTGTTATAGAAACTCACCAACGAGCGTAGTCCTCCTTCAAAGTAGAAGGACATGCTGGGTACATCAAGTCCAAGGTCACGCAGCCAGTACACTCCTGGTGCGGAGAGCTTTTCTACCCCACGCGCATCTATGACGGTGATACGCGTACCCTTCACGAGGTATGCTTGCTGGCGCAGGTGCGCCACAATGCGTGCCCAGTCGTATTTGATACCGTCCGTGAAAATGGTGGGGTCCGCCTGAAAGGTAATGATGGTGCCGTGCAGATCTGAACTCCCAACCTTTTTCACCGCTGCCTGTGACTTTCCTATTTTATACTCCTGCTCAAATACTCCCCCATCACGGTGTACTTCAGCACGAGTCCACGTTGAAAGTGCGTTTACCACCGAGGCACCAACACCATGGAGTCCTCCTGACACTTTGTATCCAGAATCGTCTCCACCGAATTTTCCTCCTGCATGGAGGGTGGTCATAATCATCTCGAGCGCTGAGATCTTGGTCTTTGGGTGCTTGTCTACCGGTATACCGCGACCGTTGTCTGCCACACGAATTTGATTATCGGGGAGGAGTGTCACCTCAATATCGTCTGCAAACCCACCCATGGCTTCGTCTCGTGAGTTATCAAAGATTTCCCAGATGAGGTGGTGGAGGCCGTCAGGCCCCGTGGTGCCGATATACATGCCGGGGCGCTTACGCACCGGGTCTAGACCCTCAAGTACCTGGATGCTAGACGCATCATAACTGCCACCCTTGGTAGCAGTCTTTTTCACCTTTTCGTCCCCTGTCTTAGCCATATTTCGTTAGGTACAGTATAGCACGAACTGGTACCATGTTCATCTCCTTAATGAGGTAGTTTCTGTGTAGATACTTGACACATGTGTATAGACTGTGATATTATATAACACAGTTGTCATTAATTTCACCAGCAGGGGAGATTGCTGTTATGAAACTAATCTTGTTTGTTTCAGGGGTGATGACCGGGATTTCTGTGAGTGCTATTAGCCTCATGGCGTACCTTAACTACCACCCCCTGGCCACAACCAGTGAGGAAGTTCGGCGTCATTCTACGCACTGCGATACGGACTGGGACACCAAGATCCCCAACGTAGTCTATATCGAAGCAGGGTGCGACGATGATGACCTCTGGCCGACTCTGGTGGGCATCACGTTCTCGACCGAGGACCCTTCAATTATTCCAGGTCATAAGATCGTGAAGGTCGTTCCAGTGCCCGACCTCGAGACCGCTACTGGCTACTATGTAACCCTGGAGGAAAAATAACGCCGCCCAACGGAACTCGCCCATGCGTTCCTTTGGGCGGCTTTCGTTTTATTCCTCAACTTGAATAAAGTGCCTCTTTTCATTACACTAAGCCCACTATGCATATCACTATTGACCGAAGCGAGGAGGAGCGCCTGCGCAAGGAGATTGCGGGGCGCACCGATACCGAGGCACTCCGTATTCAGCGGTACCTTTCTATGGCTGATCTCTCCCGTACCCCTGGCAGTCCCTTGGCTGAAATCGTGCAAAGGGTGAAGGACGTACCCGTCCTCAAGGACTTTGACGTTATTGAGATACCAGAAATTGTACCGAGTGACATCTCGTTCGATATGTTCGATTTTGCTGCAGACCACCCTGCACGAAGTAGCTCAGATACCTACTATGTAGATGAAACAAATATCCTGCGTACCCACGACACCGTCTTTTGGTACTACTACCTAAACCAACCCGAAATAAAGGAACGCATCGCTCAAGGTGAATCCTTGGGAGCGCTCTGCTATGGCAAGGTGTATCGCAAAGACGAGATAGACCGCCGGCACATGAACATCTTCCACCAGATGGGTGGCTGGTATCTTATTCCAGACTCGAAGGGTACGCTCGTACTCGATGATCTGAAGAATGTACTCTCAGAGATTGTGAAGACGGTGTTTGGAGAAAAGATTGAATACCGCTTCAATGTAGACACCTTCCCGTATACTGACCCGTCTCTTGAAGTTGAGGTGATGGTAAACGGCGAGTGGGTGGAGATACTCGGTGGGGGTATGCCAAAGAAGTCCGTACTCAAGAACTTTGGTCTTGAGGGATACAACGGTTGGGCGTATGGCTTTGGTCTTGAGCGCCTTGCCATCATCAGCATGAAGCTTCCGGACATTCGGCTGCTGTGGTCAACGGACGAGCGCGTGAAGAAACAGCTTGAACTTGGCCGCACTTTTGTAGAAGTGAGCAAGTACCCTCCCATCATTCGCGATATTTCCTTCCTTGTTAAAAAAGGTCTGGTCATGAATGACTACTTTGACCTCGTGCGCGATACTGCAGGAGACCTGGTTGAACAAGTGGAGCTACTGGACCAATACGAGAACGCTGAGAAGTTTGGTGAGGATATGGTGAGCTTTGCCTTTCGGGTCACGTACCGCAGTATTGAGAAGACCCTCACGAACGCCGAAGTAGACACGCTGCACAAGAAACTTGAAGCAGCGACCGTTGAAACATACTCCGCAACCATTCGGTAGAAAAGTACGTCGTTTGTTGGTACCCTGTCCTCTATAGGACTCCTCCCCATGCAAATAGAATTCATTGCCTATCCCTTTTTGTTTATTGCCATCTACTTTGAGGTGTTTCTTCTCCTCACCTTTCTTGGCTCTCATGGGCGCACATCCCGTGCCCGCCCGCTGGCAACCCACTCTCCGCGCGTTGCCATCATCGTGCCCTGTTGGAACGAGGAGACCACCATTGCGGGCACCGTCCACTCACTCCTAGCCCTTGAGTACGCACCAGATCGTCTTCAGATAATTCTGGTGGACGATGGTTCAACCGATGGAACCCCTGCTGCAATGGCTGCGTTTGAAAACGAGCCACGCATCAAGATTCTCCGAAAGGAGAATGGGGGAAAGCACACTGCCATTAATGCGGGAATCGAGCTTGCAAGCGAAGCTGATATTATCGGGTGCCTCGATGCTGATTCATTTGTGGCGCCGGGAGCACTGCGAGAGATGATTGCATATTTTGATGATCCAAAGGTTGCTGCCGTTACTCCCGCCATGTCTGTGTTCAATCCCTCCACCATGCTTGAACGTATGCAGAACGCTGAATACATCTTCGGTATCGGATGGCGGCATGCACTGGCACTGGTGAATGGAATCTTTGTGACTCCTGGTCCCTTCTCTATGTATCGCAAGAGTGTGGTGGACGAGCTTGGTGGTTTCCGCTATGCACACCAGGCCGAAGACATGGAAATGGCGCTGCGCATGCAACGCCATGGGTGGCATATAGAGAATGCTCCGAAGGCGCGGGTATACACCAAAGTCCCGCGCAATGTGTTCAAACTTATTAAACAGCGTACCCGCTGGACCACCGGGTTCCTGCGCAATGTCCTTCTTGATTACCGCGACCTCGTGGGGAACCCGAAACACAAGGCACTGGGACTCATGGTGCTTCCCTTCGGATTTCTTGCGGTGTCTGGAGGCATCATTCTGTTTTGTGTCGCCATGTACATGTCTGCTTCGCAGATAGTACGCACCGTTGCAACCGTGCAAGGAGTTCCGCTTATCTATATTCTCACCCCCCACTTCTCTGTTGGGTGGTTTTTCATTCCTCTTACTTTCCTCGTACTTTTGGGATTGGTGGCCTCTGGTATTTCTGTCACCTTCATGGTGCTCGGGAAGCGTATCTCGGAGACGCCCGGCAACTTGTGGCTTGATATGATTGCCTACTGCCTTCTGTATGGGTTTGTTGCTCCTTGGTGGCTACTGCGCGCCGTTACCGACGTTGCGCTTGGAACCCAGAGAACCTGGAGATAACGACTGGAGTTTTCGTCACTTCGCGTGTATCGTGTGCACATATGTCTCTGTTTACGCGAAACGCGCTGATTGCGCTTGTGGTCACCATCGTTATTGTCGCTACCGTTATCTATGCGGTGAATTATCTCGATAACCGCCGTGTGGCTGATCTTGATGCTATCCAGAATCAGCTCGCAACCGACACCCTCTCGGTGGAGACGCAATTTGCACTCCTTGAGGAAGCTCCTTGCGAGGCGCTGACCGAGGGCAATACCCTCTCCGCAACACTGGCTGATCTTGGAGCGCGTTTGGTACTTGCTGAGGAGCGACTTGGTGCAACCGACCCAAAAGTGCTCGAGCTTAAAAAGCAGTACACTTTGCTTGAGATTCGAGACTACTTACTTACCAAACGTCTTGCTAAAGCCTGCCACGCTGATACCCCCGTTGCGCTCTACTTCTATTCAAACGTGCCGGGTGCCTGTGTGGATTGTGACCGGGCTAGCTATGCGCTTTCGTATCTCCACGAGACGTACCCAAACCTGCGCGTGTATTCCTTCGATTACAATCTTGACCTTGGCGCCCTGAAGACTCTCATTGCCGTTGAAAAGATTCACCCTGAGTTCCCTGCATTTGTGGTTGAGGGAAAGCACAGCTATGGCTTCACCTCACTCGATATTCTTGAAAAGGAGTTTCCGAAGGGTTCTCTGGTGGCGAGTTCAACAGCTTCGACGACACTGAAGAAGCGCTAATCAAAAAGCCCGTCAATACGACGGGCTTTTTGATTATCTTCTTTGAGCCGGGGGCGAGGATCGAACTCGCGACCTGCGGATTACAAAGCCGCTGCTCTACCAACTGAGCTACCCCGGCTCACAAAAGACAATTTATTTTCGCGTGAGCGACCTACGGAACTTCCGTAGTGTCTCACGCAGACTCACCCTCTGTCGAGTGGCGTGCACCACCCCACTGCGACGCTCCCGTAGTAACCGCACAAAGCGCGTAAGCGTGCGTTCCAGAAACCGCACCACCATGAGTGAACCGTGGACCAGGTCATGAAGCAGACGCTCTATGCCGGTACGGGCTAAATGCTTAATGAGCGCGCTCCAGTCCACATGTTTCGCTACAAACTCTGCTCTCCCGGCAAACCGATCAAGACGCGAACGAAGCTTGCCACCCATGCGCCCATACCGCGCCTCAACCATGGTGAGTATAAGGAAGGCCCCAAAGAGGGTGAGGGAGACTCCAACGAGGATAATGAGTGGCATACAGGGGCGGCGCGAGCCGCAAGAAACTAACGCGCCGAAAAGCGCACAAACTTGGTGATCTCAACTCGCTCACCAAACTTCTGAGAAGCCTCAGCAATCAACTCACGAATAGTTTTGGACTCATCCTTAATGAAGGGCTGCTCGAGGAGCACCATATCCCGGAAGTAGCTTTGCATCTTTCCCGCAAGAATCTTCTCCTGCATCTCAGCGGGCTTGTCTGCCACTTCAGCGGTGAACACGGCTTCAGCTGCGGCACGTGCCTCCACATCAATATCACCATCGGAGAGGTACTGCGGGTTGGTTGCCGCTACCTGCATCGCAAGCTCACGAGCGAGCTTGGGGAACTCATCGTTGCGGGCAACAAAGTCGGTCTCGCACGAAAGAAGTACCATGGCGCCTATCTCGGTACCATGAAGGTAGTTACCAATAGCACCCGCACCAAGCTCACGGTCTGACTTCTTCTCTGCAGCGCCAGCAGAGCGCTTGCGCAGTATGACCTCCGCTTTCTCAATATCGCCCTCTGCTTCCTCGAGTGCCTTGCGGCACTGCATCACACTGATGCCGGTACGGTCTCGAAGTTGCTTAACAAGTTCGGTGGTTATTTCCATAGAAAGAACAAAATTTATCAGTGCTAAACTCCCTTCACCCCTGCTTCAAACGCCGTAGCAAGCTCGTCGAGGATAAGGGCAATAGATCCGCGTGAAGCATCGTTCACCACAATTGGATAGGACGCATCCTTCAAGTCACAATCTGAGCTCATGATAGCTATAACCGGAATACCCGCCTGACGAGCTTCCTTAGTCGCATGACTCTCGTGCTTAGTGTCTACAATCACCATAGCGTCTGGACGACGACTCATAGAAGTGAGTCCTGAAAGACGGAGGGTAAGCTTCGCGATTTCGCGATCAATATGCACACGCTCAAGCTTGGTGTATATCTTTGAAAGCTCACCCGTCTCGCGCTTCCCGAGAAGGTCCGCAAGTCGATCAATGCGCTTCTTGATCTCAACAAAGTTTGAGATGGTGCCGCCAAGCCAGCGACCGGCCACAAAGGGCTGCGCAAGACGGGTGCCGGTAGCGCGCACGGCGTCCGTGGCCTCGCGCTTCCCTCCCACAAACAATACTGACTTACCATCGCGCGCGAGAGCTGCCATCACATTCTTGGCCCGGGTTAGCTGCTCATCAGTCTTAGTGAGGTCAAAAATCTCCACATTGGCCTTTGAGCCAAGCACAAACGCACGCATAGAAGGGTGCCTGCGGCTCTTTACCTGTGCAAAATGGGCCCCAACGCCAAAGAGACGCTCGACCCCTGCCCCGAGCAAGCTCGGAACGCTGGTTTCTGTTGTTTCAGTCATGATTTTCATACAATACCACAGCGCTTCTGGGTATTCAATGGATTAGTCGCCCACCTCAGCTGGCCCCACTCCTCCCTCAGTTGCTGCCTTCTGGAGTGCTTCCACAATAGGGTCTATGCCCCCCAGCATGATTTTGGGCAGGTTATGCCAGGATTCCTTCAAGCGGTGGTCCGTTACCCGGTCCTGCAGGAAGTTATAGGTACGAATCTTCTCGGAACGGTCTGCCGTACCTATTTGGTCACTACGCAGGAGTGCATGCTTCTTTGCTTCCTCCTCCTCGTGCAGCGTCTCGAGCTTGGCCGAGAGAATCTCCATGGCCTTCAGGCGGTTGTTCAGCTGACTGCGCTCGCTGGTTGAGCGCACATCAATCCCGGTTGGCTTGTGTATGAGACGCACGGCACTCTCCACCTTGTTCACGTTCTGTCCGCCAGCCCCACCACTGCGGGAGAACTCCATCTCAATATCGGCCGGGTCAATAACAAACTTTGGCTTGGCACGAATGGGAAGAGCCGCTACTGACGCAGTTGAAGTATGTATGCGTCCAGACTTTTCCGTCACCGGCACCCGCTGCACACGGTGCACCCCTGTTTCGTACCGGAGTGCCTCATAGGCTTTGTTCCCCAAAATCTCAAGGGTGAGGTCATCGATAATCTGCACCCGCCATTGCTTCCCCTCCGCGTACTTCAAATACATATCGCGAAGTTCCATCGCAAAGTGTGTCGCTTCGTCTCCACCGGCTCCTGCCCGAAACTCAAGTACAATGGCCTTGGCTTGGGCCTCTACCTCCTTATCTTTATCCAAAATCTTTTCAATGTCGGAAAGTATCTCTGCCTGACGCGCTTCAATGCGCACCAGGTCTTCGTTCACCATCTCGCGCATGGCCTCGTCTCCTTCGGCAAGATCATGCGCCTCCTGCGCCTCTTTATCGAGTCGTTCATATTCCTCTGCCAAATAGGCAGTCTGGTGGTTTGCTTTGAAGTCCGGCGAGTATTCCATTATGTACAGAGTACCAAACCGAGTACTCGAATTTATCTATGCCTTCTTGGCTGCAAGTGCTCGTTGCTTGAAGCGCTCAACACGACCGGTCTTATCAAGTGTACGGTCTTCGCCGGTATAAAACGGGTGAGAGCTGCTTGAGATCTCCACCGTTACTTTTGGGTACGTTGCTCCCTTATAGGTTCCCTCTTCGGTAGTTCGAATGGTTGAACCAACGACAAACTGAGCGCCTGAGGCAATGTCCTCAAAAAGCACCTCGCGGTAGTCGGCTGGGTGTATGTCCTTCTTCATAGTGCAGTGACTATACCAGAGTCCCCGAAAGCGGGCAACCGCGTCTAGAACTCTTGGAAGGCAGGCACCACGTTCACAATAACCTTTGCAGTGGTCTCCCCTCCGTCACAGGAGAGTGTGTAGGTGCTCAAGGTCGTGATGGCCCCTGTTGGGAAGCTGGTGGCCGGAACCGAACAGCTGGCGGCGGTAAATGTTCTATTAACTCCCGGACCCGTGACCGTACAGGTGCCGTCCACTCCTGAGAGCGAAGGAATGGTGAGGGTAGCCGTACTTCCCTTCGTCACCCGAGTTGGACTTGCGGTTATGCTCGCCGTAGCAACTCCACAACCAACTGATACTTGAGGTGAGCAAGAGGCATTCGCTCCGGTGGCTGAAGACACGTTCATGGTGTATATGCCAGGACTCGGGAATGTGCGAGAAGCAGTAGCAGCGGTACCAAGTCCGGCAGCACCATCTGAAGCGGTCCAGATGTAGGGGCCAGTAGCGCCTCCCCCAGGAGTGGCCGTGTAGGTAACGGTCTGACCAACGAGTGGATTTGCATTGTTCACGGAGCAAGAAAGGGTGCCTGGGTAGCCGGTGCAACCAACGCCGGAGCAGGCTGCAACTGATACGGGAGTCCATTCGCCGCAGTTATCGTTCTCGTTTGTTTCAGTCACCGTACCCGCCCACGAAGTATTGTTGTCTGCACACGCACGCACGTACCAGGTACCACTACTGGCAAAGGTGTAGGAAACTTGTGAGACATCGTTTCCTGAAGTAGCCAAGTTCGGTGAAGTATCGGTCAGAGTAGCGGTCACTGCGTTGTGGTCACTATCACTGTCAATTTGGAACAGATTAGTGAATCCACCTCCCGTTGCGGTGTTTCCGTTGTTGGTAATTGTTGCTAGGAGATTCACCACACTGTCTTCAGTTGCAGATGTTGGGGTGACGCCTGAAGCGGTAAGGTTTGGTCCTTGCACTCCGGTAACGGTAACAGTTTCATCATCTGTTCCTGTTCCTCCCGTGCCGGTGCAGGATACTGAATAATTGGTAGTTGCGGTGAGTGCTCCGGTTGACACCGAGCCCGAAGTTGCTCCTCCCGTTGAGAAACCAGTCCCGGTGCAAGAGGTTGCGTTGGTTGAAGACCAGGTGAGTGTAGAGGAACCTCCTGAAGTGATGCTGGTTGGATTTGCAGAAAGGGAGGCAGTTGGAGAGTTCGCCGGAGTAACACTTACCGTAGCCGTGTCTATAGCAGAGAGTGTACTTGATGTCCCTCCCTCACACGCGTAGAGCTGACTGGTGATAAAACAACCACCCCCACCACTGCTGGAGGTATTTGTGTTCACCTTGCAAGACAATCCTGTTGACGCGCAATTTTTACCTTGTGGATTGACTGGGCAATTAGGCACAGTGCTGTAGATGTTTGTGTTGCCCGTGACCGGACACGAGACGTCGCTCGTGTCAGTGTTTCGTAACTGCCAGGTACCCGACGTGCCTGTCTGAGTAACGCAGGTAAGAATATAATTGGTGGTCTCAGCAAGTGAGCCTGTTCCAGCAGAACCAGATGTTGCACCATTGGTCGCAAAACCTGTACCTATGCATGAACCAGCGTTGCTCGAGGTCCATGAAAGTACCGAGGAGCTGCCTGAGGACACCGAGGAAGGTGAGGCAGTGAGTGATGCGGAAATAGGTGGCTGAGTAACGGTTACCGATGCAGTATCACTGGCCGAACCCCCTGCGCCAGTACAGGTAAGCACGTAGTTCTGGTTTGCAGAAAGTGTACCGGACGATACGGAGCCTGAGGTGGCTCCTCCAGTTGAAAATCCAGTACCCGTACAGGAATCAGCATTGGTCGACGACCAGGAAAGGTTCGACGCGCTGCCGGCATATACCGTTGCGGGTGTTGCGGAAAGGTCTACTGTTGGTGCAGTGCTTCCGAAACTACACTCCTCAGCCCCAGCATCAATTTGAGCATACGCGTACTCGGCTGTTACGCTGCGTGTGCAGGAGCCGCCGTTACAAGAGTAACCGCCGGCAGCGGCAGCCTGAAGTTCTCCATCATAGTTCGAGTCCCCCGGCTGAGACTGCATAGAGTACCCTTCGATGTAGGTATCCTGTACCCAACTAATACAGGTATTTGAATTTTTCCCCCCTCTGCTCTGTGCTTCAACAGACAGGGAACTTAAGAGCATGAAAGCCAAGAGTACCAGGCAACCAAAAACAATCAGAAAAAGTGAACGGTGTTTGGTGAGGGCGGGGAGTGAAATAAGGGTTCTCATAGATTAAGGTACTAGACGATAGAGGGTGCTTGCCTGAGGAAATGTATACACTGTCGTGCCTGATGATTCTCCAAATGTTTGGAATCGGACAAGGGTGCTTTTTTCGCCCTCGACGGCAATTCCGTAGAGTGCGCCCCGGTACCACGCAACAGAAGACAATGCGGGGGCAAGTTTCCAAAGAGGAGCAAAGCGAAGAGGCTCATACGACGTCACACCATACAACGTATACTCTCCGGGGGTGGCATCAGGGATAACAACATACGCACCGTTCGAAGAAATTGTAGCAGTGCGCGCAGTAGTTGTTGCATCAAGAATTGCTTCAGTAACTCCTGTTGCAGTGGCAAGATTAACGAGAGTAATACCGCCTGGTGCCGTTACAAGAAGACGGGTCGTATTTTTTTCACGAAAGAAGTGTGGGGCGTATCCGGGAGTACTCATAATTTTGGCACCGGCTGAAGTGAAAACATGAACAGTCCACGCGTCAATATTCTTTGCTTCCATACCTTTTCTTGCAGGATCAAGTTCGGCAACAGCAAGCATCGTACCGTCTTCAGAGACCGCCAGGCTTGCAAGAGCGCCTTTTCCCGCATAGAGGGTTTTTAGTTCGCCACCAGCAAGCGCAACCTGTGCATTCCCTTCTGTATTCACCACAATTGCCGCCTGAAGGCTGCCGCCTGAAGCAAAGTCAGTTACTCGTCCCTCGAGAGGAAACGTCGTGTCTGTAATCCCCTTCAATCCAAAAACGTGAAGTGTTGTGTCCCCAGTACCCACCGCAAGCGTGTGCAGGCCGCGGAGTGCAAATGTGGAGTTTTGTACGATGTAGAACACTCCTGCAAAAGCTGCAAGGACTATGACGAGAAGAACAAGGAGTATCCAAGGACCTTTTTTCTTTTGCACCGATAATACTGGGTCAGCACCTTGGGTAGTTTCAATAGGGTCAGTTTCCATATTAGTTAATAGTAGCACCATGCACAGGCACAATACGAAAGACTGTGGAGTACTATCCGCCAAGCGTATCAATATCTGCTTGGAACTTCCGTGCTTTTTCCATCACACTATTAGCGTACCCTTGCCCTGCCACCGCCCAGTTCCCTCCTGCATAGTATCTCGCTGCAGCAGTGTGTTCGGCCTGGGTTGTGCCACCCGCTGCACCAACACCCGCCAAATAGAGACCTGTTGCCGTGATGGCATGCAACGCATTCCAAGGATCAGTTGCCGCCACACCAAGGGAATTCTTGATTCTTGATTCAAACCCGATCCATGTAGAAGGGATGAATTGTGTCGGTCCCATGGCTCCTCCGTAGCCTCCGGGCTGTGGACAGGACACCGGCGTGGTAGACCAGTCTCGGCCAAGTGCTTTCATAATCTGCTCAAACGGCACAGTATCACGAGGAGACTTCATGGTTCCCGAAAATGGTGTCCCGGTATTCTTCCCCTTTCCGTCTCCGGTAGTAAGACTAGTGATTAGACACTGCCCCACATTCTTCCCAAGATCAGATTCTTGAGAGAGGATTGCCAAAATAAGTGCGGGTCGGACACCCGTTATTCTTGAAGCTGTTTTCGCATGTTCGTAGGCGGTACCAAAAGGTATGGCACCTCCCCCTCCCGCAAGTCCAAAGAGCTCTGCACGAATTTGCGCCGCAGTCTTTTGTTGCGTTGCAACCACGGCACGGTATGCACTCTCTTGCCCCTTGGTCACCGTGAGCAGCTGATTCTTTTTATTCTGTTCCACCTGCACCTTCTGCTTCTCGAGGGCTTGCTGTGCCGCGAGCTTTGCATGCGCATCACGCTTGTTTTCAAGTGCCTCCTTTTCTTCTCTCGTTCGTGCGCGGGTGTCGGTCACCTCGTCCACAGACACGCCAAGTGAGTACTTAAGCGTCGCGTATGTATCCATGTCCGAAAAGAATGTTGAAAAATTCTCTGCGGAAAGCGCAAGCTCCACAAGTGAGTAATCATCAAACTGATCGGTGTTCCGGATTATTTGCGCGAGGGATTCACGCTCAGCAGCAAGCTTTCCATTAAGAACGGAGATAGTTTTGGAGTGCACGGCAATATTGCCATCGAGTTGTTTGATGCCCACCTGCGTGGCCTGGAGTTGCAGCTGTGCTTTCTTAATAGTGGCATTCAGCGTTTGTACTTCGGTTGAAAGCGACTTTCCTTCTCCGGCAAGCTTGTCCACAATTGCTTGATTTGCGGCAATTTGTGCATTGAGTTCGTTCAACTGACGGGTGAGCTCTGCTCTGCGCTCTGCAGTTACCGAGCCTGATTCTTGTGCGTAGAGGAGATGGGGGTGTCCAACAACAACGCCACTCACAAGGAGCGCAACAATAAGTATCGAAACTATAAAGAAACGACGCATGATGTGTAAGTATAGCAGAAAGCCCCTTCAGTCTTGAAGACGAAGAGGCTTTGGTATTCTGTCTTACGCCTCTGGTTCTGCTTCAGTCTCTCCCTTACCCTTTTGCTCAACTTCAATAGCGTCCATATCAAGTACGGGAGCATCCACCTCCTCTTCTGCAGGAGCCTGTGCGAGTGCAACGACTTCGTCTGCTTCGGTGATGAACTCAACACCCGGAAGTACCCGGAGGTCACTCACGCGGATCTGATCGTTCAGAGCTACCAGTACGGAGATATCCACCTCAATCTCATGAGGGAGTTTGTCAGGCGCTGCCTCAACTTCAATTTCGTGCATCACCTTCACAATGTTTGCGCCTTCCTTGGCAGCCAGAGACTCGCCAATGAATGAGAGGGGAACGGTGAGAGTCACCTTAGCGCCCTTCTCCACCGCATAGAAGTCAGCGTGACGAGGAATGTTGGTAACGGGATCACGATCAATAGCATGAATAAGCGCCGCAATAGGGGCACCTTCTCCCTGAAGCTCAATCAAAGAAGACTCTCCTCCATGACGAAGCACCGCTTCCATCTGTGCGAGGGGCACCGATACGGACATTGCTGTCTGCTTGGGGCCGTATACAACAGCGGGCATCTGGCCAGTTGCACGAACCAAGTCGGCTTGTTCAGACCCCTTTGTCTGGCGGGGGGTAATGGTAAGAGTTAGCATATGCGTCGGAGTATGACGTATAAACGGCGCAGTTGCAAGTCCCCTAGCCCGCAAGCGCCTTAGACACTTTGTCGAGTCTCTCGAGGAATACGGCACGCGCCTTATCCTGATTAGACTCGTCCCCCGCCCATACAGTTAGGGCTTCGTCTTGTAAGGCCCTGGCATAACTAAAGGAGAGCGGCCAGGGTGCCTTCTTGGTACGAGCCTCTCTACATATAGCGCGCAAGTTATTGGTTGCCTGATCGTCTCCCTGTCCGCCAGAAAGAAATACAATGCCTGCCACTTCAGCCGGTACCGTCTTCATGAGTACCGCCACGGTGTCCTCTGCCACCTCTTCAGGAGTATCAATCTTTTTGGTCTCGCTTCCCGAGAGCACCATAGAAGTTTTGAGAATAATGCCAGACAAATCTACTCCCTGATCCCGCAGTGCGTCCATGAGGGCTGCAAGTGTAGCCTCTAGAACTTGGCGGCTGCGCAGACGTGAATGATTCCCTTCAAGGAGGACCTCCGGCTCAACCATGGGCACCATGCCCGCGCGCTGCACCTCAAGCGCATATGAGGCCAGTCTCTTTGCATTCTCCACAATTGCATGCGCGGTGGGAAGCCGGTCTCCCTCTATGCGAATAACCGCACGCCACTTGGTGAAGCCAGTGGTATAGCGTTGCTTAAAGTCTTGCAAACGCTCAGCAAGTCCGAGTAATCCCTTGGTTATCAATTCTTCTGGGGAGTCCTGCATGGGTTCAGTACCCTCGTCTACCTTTATACCCGGAATAATTCCTCGTTTTGCAAGCTCACGGGCAAAGGGCACTCCCGCGTCGTCTTCTTGTTTCAGAGTCTCCTCATACAAAATGACCCCCGAGAGGTACTCCTCTATTCCGGGGGCTGCCAAAAACAAGTCACGAAATTGTCTGCGCATTTCGGGTCCGGTCTTAATGCCATATGCCGTGAGACGTTTATCTGCGGAAGCAATACTTTCATCTGCAGCAAGTATTCCCTTGCCCATACCCACGAGTTGGTGTGCAGTGTCCGAAAGATCCGTCATGCAAAAAGTGTAGCATGTGACTTTGTGTCAGTGTGCTACCATCGCACCTATATGGAACCCATTGATTTCTTTGCCATCGGCGACATTGTTACCGAACCATTTATTCGTTTGAAGGACGCGAGCACCCACTGCCGTATAGATACCAAACAATGCGAGCTCTGCATGCGCTTTGGAGACAAGATTCCCTACGAATCTGCCACCGTCTGTGCAGCGGTTGGTAACGCCTCAAATGCTGCCGTATCTGCAGCGCGTCTTGGGCTCTCTTCTGCACTTCGTGCGTACACCGGAGACGACCACTATGGCACCGAAATGCTCGAGGTATTAAAAAAGGAAGGCGTTTCCACAGACTTCATGGTGACGGAAGTTGGAAAGCAGTCTAACTACCACTACGTGCTCTGGTATGAGACAGACCGCACCATATTGGTGAAGCATGAGGAGTTTAGCTACACCGTACCCACGCTCGAGGCCTCCCCGAAGTGGATATACCTATCTTCCCTTTCCGAGAATTCAAAGGACTACCACGATGCTATTGCGGCGTGGTTAGCTCAGCACCCCGAGAGCAAGCTTGCCTTCCAGCCCGGGACCTTCCAGATGAAACTTGGAAAGGAAGTACTTGCTTCCCTCTATGCTCGTACGGAGTTTTTGGTATGTAATAAAGAAGAAGCCGCTCGTATTCTTGATATTTCCCTTACGGACGACGTGAAAGCTCTGATGAACGGACTAGCAGATCTAGGTCCTAAGATTGTTGTGGTTACGGACGGCACGAACGGTGCCTATGCATACGATGGCTCTAGGTTTATGCGCGTCCCCATGTATCCGGACGAACGTGGACCCTTTGAGCGCACCGGAGCGGGAGACGCATTTGCCTCCACCGTTGTTGCCGCACTAGCACTCGGCAAGCCACTTGATGAGGCACTGTTGTGGGGACCAATAAATTCAATGTCGGTGGTGCAGGAAGTGGGTGCACAGAAAGGCCTTCTCTCCCGTGAAGTGCTTGAGCAATTCCTAAAAGACGCTCCTGCCGACTATCGCATCACCGAGCTTCCCTAACGAATACTCTTTTGCACTAGGGTACGTGCTACCTCTGCAATGTGTGCACTGGTGAGGCCATAGTGGGCGAGTAGTTCTTCTGGTGTGCCGGACTGGCCAAAGGTGTCTTGTATACCGATGCGCGTGACGGGCACCGGATACGATTCAGAAAGACACTCAGCAATCGCACTGCCAAAACCACCCGCAACCTGGTGCTCCTCAATGGTTATGACTCGACCTGCTGCTTTTGCTACCTTGAGTACCGCATCCCTATCAAGCGGCTTCACCGTTGCTAGGTGCAGTACCGTGCTTTCAATACCATCTGCGTGAAGAGCACGGGCTGCCAGGAGGGCTTCATACGCCATGCTTCCCGTTGAAAGGAGTGCCACCCTTGGTTTCTCGCCTTGCCAGAGCACCAACCCCTTTCCAATTTCAAACGGGGTTTCGGGAGTGGTGAAAGTGGGAACGGGTGAGCGGCCAAAGCGGATATATACCGGACTCCCCATCTTCGCCGCTGCCTCAACTGCCTTCTGTGCTTCGATGGCATCTGCTGGTACCAGCACCGTCATATTCGGGAGCATGCGCATCATCCCAATGTCTTCGAGCATTTGATGGGTGGCGCCGTCTGGTCCCACCGATATACCCGCATGCATGCCACAGACAATCACTCCCGTTTCATTCAGTGCGCTGGTGGTGCGGACCTGTTCATAGTTACGCCCCGGAGAAAAGGCCGCGTAGCTTGCCATAAAGGGAACCTTTCCCGCAAGCGCAAATCCGGCCGCGAGTCCCGCCATGTTTTGTTCAGCAACCCCCACTTCGATGAAACGATCGGGGAATTCTTTTTCAAACCATTCAGCAC
>CAYHXV010000009.1:0-21492 GCA_964360855.1 uncultured Candidatus Saccharibacteria bacterium
TTCTCCGCACCCCGACTACTTTCCACTAATAGCGCTAAATAGTTTAGTTGCAAGTGTTTGCTTGTCAGAACTAAAATTCGCAATTAAAGTCGAGGGGCTGCTGCGTGTTATGTAGGTATCAAAATCCATACCGGTATCGTTCAGGAAACTGCGGCGAATATGTCCCAGAGTAATGGCGTGCAGGTCACGCTTAACCAAATCTCCCTCAACACTGCTCGTGCTTAAAATCCCCATCAGCTTTCCGTCTGTGTTAACCACACCACCACCAGATGAGCCTTCCTGCGCCACCGCGCTTCCCCCAAGGGAGAGCACGTCAACATCGTTTTGGGTAAAGGTGAATCGGTCCATAACAGTTCCAAAGACAAGGGTGGGGTAGAGGAAATCTTTTATTTGTTTGGTAGAGAGGGTCTGGGCCCCATATGAACCAAATGCAACAGGTTGTTTGTCGTACGGAATTTCTGAGGAGAGCGATACAGAGGGGAACGAACTTGGCAGTCCGTCAGCGGTAGCAGACTTAGTGATCGCAAGAACAGCGAAGTCGTTTTCCCCAGTACCCTTTGGGTCTTTTAGGGTGAGTGATGCAGCATTCTTGGTGATCCACGGATCAGATATGTATGCCAGCTCAGCAAAGTATGCGGTGCGGGCAGGATTCCCGTTCCGTATCACACACACAACGCTATTGGACTTCTTGTAGTCAGTCAGCAAGAATAGCTGAGCCACATGGGCATTAGTGAGAATGAGTCCATCACTCGAGATAACAACCCCAGACCCTGAAATAGAGCGTGTGACGTCTCCTTTGGATACGCAGATGATATTCACGAGTGCGTCCCGCAAGTGTCCAAGCGCAAGAGCGAGACCCGGAGGAAGTGAGGGAACCTCTCTAGCTTTGGTACTGGTTGCCGCAGCCTTACCGGTAGCACCACTTGGGGAGGCGAGAAGGGGACTGGAAGACGCGGTGAGGGTGTCACTAAAGTTTCCTGAGCCATCAAAGGTACCAAGCGGCATGATACTCTCCGGGGCGCTCCTTGGTGCTGGGTTGGGGCTTCCGCTTCCAAAAAAGAAGATAAATACAACGAGCGCAAGAGCGGCCCCTGCTGCCAGCCAGTTGTCTTTTGACATAGTGGCAATATACCGTTTGGGGCGTTAAAAAGATAGCCGAGTGGGGGAGTTTTATGGTATTCTCCAATCTACGCGGGATTAGTTTAATGGTAGAACTACAGTTTTCCAAACTGTTAGCAGGAGTTCGATTCTCCTATCCCGCACCCACTAGTGCTACAATTTTTATATGAAGCAGTCACCGGAACACCGTCCCGGAGTCTCAACAGGGGAAGCTCTTGCACGAGAGAGCAAGGAAGGTGTCTCGGTGCTTCCCGTCGGTGACTTTTTGGTGCAGGTGTACCTGGCCCGTCTTGCATTTCCTGAAGAAGCGAAGCCTATGAACGCATGGATGAGGGGAGAAGAAGTGCGGGACAGCTTGTCGCGTAGGTACCGGGCATTCATAGAAGACCCAGAGCGCGAACCTTCCGGAACAGAAGTTGATACGCACGACGACGGTGCTATGCAGGCTCTGTTAGCAGGAATACAAAAGCACGCACCAGAGCAGACCGTGCATTGACAAATACAGGGTATAGTAGTACTATATGTGCTGAGGCATTCACGGGAGGTTCACGAATGTACAACGCGTCTCGGTACCGTTCCGACCTGAAAAAGGCCTGGAAACCAGTACTGAAGGCGGGTCGTACGTTCGGAAAATCTCTCCGAACGCTCGATCCTTTCAAGTACGGCAGAACCTGCTTCTTTATGGCGGTATGGTTCGTTGTCTTTCTTTTTATCGCCACGTTCCACACGGGACGCAGGCTCACCAACATATAGGAGGCAGAAATGCACAACCTTCGCAACGTCGCCATTGGCACCCTTGGGCTGCTGGCTTTGGTGCTGGTGGTCACCATCTGGTCGATGTTTGATCAGGCGGGTGTCCAGCATTTTCTGGACAATGCGTGGGCCGTCACGGGCCACATCGTCCGGATTGTCGGCACGCTCTTTGCCATCGGCATCGGCTTCGCGCTGATTCTGGGATGGCGCCCGTTCCGCAAGAAAGGGAAAGGGACCCATTAACGTCTCGGCCGCTCGTTCGCAAGCCCTGCACCATTTCGGTGTGGGGCTTTTGATTTCCATAGTGAAATACGTTAAAGACCCCGCGTGAGCGGGGCCTTTAACCGTTAGCAGTTGGAAACTACTTAACTGAATCCTTAAGCGCCTTTGCAGGGCGGAACTTAGGGGTTCGTGTAGCTGCAATGCGGATAGTCTCTCCGGTGCGTGGGTTGCGACCAGTACGAGCTGGGCGAGCCTTTGCACTGAAGATACCGAGTCCTGCAATAGAAACCTCGTCTCCAGACTTAAGTCCAGAAGTGATGCACTCGATAACACACTCAACTGCGCGCTCTGCGTCAGCCTTGGTGCCACCAAGCACCTCCTGTACCTTGCCTGCAATATCTGCTTTGTTCATAGGAAATCGTTAGGGGTTAATTCCTCTAGGGCTTTGAGAGCCCCACAAGAGGGCTACCGAAGAAAGTATAGGAAATGAGCCGTTTTATGCAATAGCTGGCAAACAGGGACGGGGATAGCCATTTTACTATTGACTTATAATGATAACACTGCTATACTTTACTCAGATTCGGGAAACGCACAAAACGTATCCCTTTTGCCTTGCCGCAAGCGCAAGGAAGAGATGAAAGATTCTGGGGTCCGGCGAAAAAGCTGGACCCTTTTATTTTATCTACCGTGCAAACTCAACTACCCGATTCTCTCGAATCACATTCACCTTTATTTCTCCGGGATATTTGAGTTCTTCCTGCACGCGTTTGGCAATATCACGAGCCATTTTGTGCATGGCGAGGTCTGATACCTTGCCGGGGTTCACGAATATGCGAATTTCACGTCCTGCAGCTATTGCATATACCTTCTCAACGCCCGGGAAGGTGCCCGCAATGCGCTCAAGGTCTCCAAGACGCTCCAGGTATCGCTCCACCGTGTCTCTGCGTGCTCCAGGCCTGCCAGCTGAGATAGCGTCTGCAACCTGTACAATGATTGATTCCGGTGTTTCGTACGGATATTCCTCGTGATGAGACTGCATTGCCTGTATCACGCGCTTGTCTATGGCGAACTTCTCAAGAATCCTGCGGCCAATCTCCACATGGGTGCCCTGTACCTCGTGGTCCACGGCTTTTCCGATGTCATGCAGGAGCGCACCGGTGCGCGCAATCTCTGCATCTGCTCCGAGTTGCTCCGCAAGCATGCCGGAAAGGTGTGCCATTTCTATAGAGTGCTGGAGCACGTTCTGTCCGTAGCTGGTACGGAAGTACAGACGGCCAAGGAGAGTAATCAGCTTTGGGTCGAGGCCCACAACACCAACCTCGTATGCTGCCTCTTCACCTTTTTGTTTCACCAGTTCACCAATTTTCGCTTTCGCCTTCTCCACCGTCTCCTCAATCTTGGTGGGTTGAATGCGACCATCCTCAATGAGCCATTCAAGGGCAATTTTCGCCGTGTGCCTGCGGATAGGATCAAAGGAAGAGATACTTATCTTATCTGGCGCGTCGTCTATGATGACGTCCACACCCGTAGCGCGCTCAAACGCTTTGATATTCCTTCCTTCCTTGCCGATAATCTTTCCTTTAACCTCTTCGGAACTAATAGGAATTGAAAGGGTCATTACGTCCGCGTTCACATTCGTGGCAAGCCGATGAATGGTTGAAAGGAGAATACCGCGCGCCTTCTCTTCTAGCTGTGCCTTTCCATGCGCTTCGAGCTTCTGTATGCGTGCAAGGATTGATTCCTCAAGGGTTTCCTCAAGATCGCGCATAAGCATGGCGCTCGCTTCTTTCTCGGAAAGTCGCCCAAGGCGCGTGAGCTCAAGCCTGCGATCACTAAGGAGCTTGTCTGCTTCTCGTTTCACATTCGCTACTTCGTTCTCGCGGTTACGCACATCCTCCGTATCATCCGCAAGAGCGCGCTCACGCTCATCAAGAAATTCCTCACGCTTAGCAAGGCGCTCCACATTCTTCTCCAGCTTCTCTTCGCGCTCCTTGAGGGGAGCTGCGTGCTCAGTCTCAAGTTCTTCAGCGCGCATTTCTGCCTCAGAGACAATACGAGCGGCGCGCTCCTTGGCTTCAAGGAGCTTTTGCTTCACTTCAAGCTCAAGAGAGCCTCGTTGTCCGAGCGCAATGAGGAAACGCAAGGTATACCCAAGCGCGATTCCCGCCAGTCCCGAGAGAGCAAGCAGGGCGAGTATTAATTTTATAGACATAAAACAGGTTCAGAGCCGCTATGCCACAGGCACGTAGGGCGATTAAGTTCAAAATAGAAAACAGTACTTCAGCCGTATCAGGGGGTCAGGAACCTAGTCATAGTGCCATAGTGGGGGAGGGTCGTACAACTGGTGGCCATCTGGGATGCTATTCGAACGGAATCGGGTTAATTCCCTTACGTTCATTCTCGGAAACCAAGGATTTGAGGATTGAAAGACCGTGGTCGGAAGCGGTTCTCCAGGCTTGGTACGTTGCAGGATCAACAAAGTAAACTTGTACGCCGTGCTCAAGCATTGCCTCGAGTGCTGTGTGATGTTCTTCTCGATGAAGAGGCTCAACGGATTCGCCGCTTGTCCACTCTATTTCTCCAAGACCTTTGTTCGGATCAGTTTCAAATGAATCACTTGGTAAATGATATATCGTCCCGCCTTCATCAAGCTTTACGAAACGGTCACGGTCGCTGATGACAAGATAAGGAATCTCATTGTACATTCCTGAATTCGCCCAACTATCATCAGTTCCAGCAATGAAAACACTTGCCATACGCTTGTCGTTGGTGGCAAAAACTCTCGGTCCTTCCAAAGGGTCTCGAACTTTCTCTGTTCGTGGTTTAAATTCAGAAATCTCCCTATTTGAACTGCCGTGGTATAGGACGACAGGCTTTTCCATAAACTACTTCACCTTATACACAGTATCAATAATCCCGTACTTCTTTGCTTCCTCTGCGGTCATAAAGAAGTCCCGGTCTACATCCTTCTCCACCTTCTCGAGTGCTTGCCCCGAAGCCTTGGAGAGAATCTTGTTCAAGCGATCACGCGTAGCAAGGATGTGGCGGGCGGTAATCTCAATATCTGCTGCCTGTCCCTGTACTCCGCCCCAGGGCTGGTGGATCATGACTTCAGCATTCGGAAGTGCAAAGCGCTTACCCTTAGCGCCAGACGCCAAGATAACCGAGCCCATAGAAGCAGCCATGCCAACGCATACCGTGGCAACTGCAGGCTTTATATGATTCATGGTGTCCACGATGGCAAGTCCTGCTGTGACGGAGCCCCCGGGACTGTTCACATACAAGAAAATGTCCTTCTTCGGGTCTTCTGCTTCAAGGAAGAGCAGCTGCGCCACCACCAGGTTTGCGGTGTCGTCGTCCACCCCACCAGAAAGGAACACAATACGCTCGCGAAGGAGACGGGAGTAGATATCGTATGCGCGCTCACCAAACTGAGACTTTTCGATAACCATCGGAACAAGCATAGAGGCGCGGGGAAGTTGAGTACTCATAGAGGTAAAGTTAGTGGGGGAATAGTAGCAAACAATAAGGTTTCTATGAAGGAAGGACGACTTCAGCGGATACGTCGTCTGGGGTGGCTGGCTGCACACGGGTCTCATTGAGGCGCTTGTTCCATACGTAGAAGGCACCTACCACCAGGATAAGCACAATGAGCAATATAGAGAGGACACTTCCGTATGCTTTCTTTGGGGGAGGATTGGTTGGTTCCATATAGGGGTCAGTATAGCGTTTCATCCGCAGAAAATGAAAAGAGCCGGAAGGTTCCGGCTCTTTTCAATGAAATACTAAGCCTTACTGGCTTCGTACAGTTCACGCGAACGCGCAAATGCTGCCTGTGCAGCTGCCTTATCTTCAAATCCACCAACTTCCACAACCTTCTTCTGAAGTTGTTTGTATGTTTGATAGAAGTGCTCAATCTCTTTTAGGGTGTGCTTGTTTACGTCGGCGAGATCCGTGATGTCAGCCCAGCGCGGGTCGTCCACGGGAACCGCAATTACTTTTGCATCTGAGTCGCCACTATCAATCATATTCATGATTCCCACAGGACGAGCACGCACAAGTATTCCCGGAACAAGCGGATGGGTGGTGAGCAAGATAACATCAAGCGCGTCTCCATCGTCCCATAGCGTCTGGGGTACAAAGCCATAGTCAAAAGGGAAGTCTTGAGCAGTGTACGCAACTCGGTCAAGTGCTATGAGTCCTGTTTCCTTGTCTATTTCGTACTTGTTCTTCGAACCCTTGTTGATTTCAACAATCACATTCATCTCGTCTGCAGTTCCCGGAGCAATATCGTGTAGCAAGTTCATAGTGTTAGGTGAAATTACTTAGCTTCGTCTCTCGCTTCCTCCTCGTCCACAATAGAGTCATTAGACTCTTCGCTTCGGGTTAGCTCTTCCTCTGCAGGAAGCGCTGAAGATTCAGGTTCGCCTTCAGTGATAACAGACTCCGTCTCGGTGGGATCAATACCGGCTGCAACTGCTGGGTCAGCGTCTTCAACGTTTTCCATTTCTGCAACATCCTCGTCACTCACGCCCTCAGGCTCCGTAATCGGTGCCTCAGTTTCGGTATGTGCTCCTCCAACAGAATTAATATCAATGTTCCATCCCGTGAGCTTTGCGGCAAGACGCACGTTCTGTCCTCCGCGACCAATGGCAAGAGACTGCTGATCTTCAGATACCGTCACGGTTGCACGGTGTCCTTCTTCGTCCAGTACCACGTCCACCGCAGTAGCAGGGGAGAGGGACTCCTTAATATAGAGCGCCTGGTCCTCAGTCCACTCAATGATGTCGATGCGCTCGCCACCAAGCTCGCTCATTACAGTGGACACGCGCACACCACGCTGTCCAACGAGAGAACCAACAGGATCCACATGCGGATCAATAGATGCAATGGCAATCTTCGTGCGACTCCCTGGTTCGCGTGCAAGTCCCTTCACCTCAATAGCGCCACTGGCAAGTTCCGGAGCTTCAAGCTCAAACAGCTTCACGATGAAGCGCGGGTGAGAACGTGAAAGACGAAGATACACGCCACGGAATCCTTCATCCACCGCGTATAGGTACGCACGAATGCGCTCTCCGGCACGGAAACGCTCGCCAGGAATCTGTTCCTCGTAGGGAATGATGCCGGTTGCACGCCCAAGATCGATGAATACGGCACCGCGCTCGATGCGCTGTACCAGTCCAGAGACGATCTCACCCTTCTTGTGTCCGAACTCATCGAGAATTGAGAGCTTCTCGGCCTCACGAATCTTTTGAATAACCACCTGCTTGGCCGTTTGGGCAGCAATGCGACCAAAGTCGTCTTGTGGCTCAAGGGGGAAGATCATTTCCTCACCAACAGACACATCGCGCTTGATACGCTTGGCGTCATCTATAAGCATGTGCTTCTCCGCGTCAAAGCGGGGGAGTTCGCCCTCCTTCAATACCTCATCCTCCTCACGGTGGTATGCGTGTGGCTCAGGAGCTACAATTTCCTCCTCTCCATCCTCAGGGAAACGAACCATGGAATCGTCCACAACCGTCTTAGCCTGTTCAAAGGACACGGTGCCGGTGTTCATATCTAAAATCCCCCGGATAACCTGTCCGCGCTTTCCGTATTCCTTCTTATAGGCAGTGGCCATAGCCTGCTCGATGGCGTCCACCATGACTTCCTTGGTGATACCACGCTCTTCAAACTCCACGAGCACTGAATTTATTGTTTTGAGATCTAACATAGTTCCGATATTTAATTGTCTCCCGTATGTACCTAGTCTCGCACACGGCCGGGTTTTCTAAAAAGAAATGCCCGCAGAGCGGACAATTCAGATAGTCAAAACATACCATATATAGGACGGTTGCGTCAATGTGGGCGGTGCCGTATGGTTGCGGCAGATGCAACGGAGGACATATCGTGAAGAAACCTGGTACGACACCAATTTCCCCGAGACCCAGGGAAGCTCCGAAGGGCACGCGCGACGCCATGAGTGGAGATCTGGAGCTCCTTAACGTTAGAAGGCGCGTACTCAAACTACCCAATCCACAACAAGGAACCGAGGAAATGAAGTATCGGTACTTCGTGAGCTACGTTTACTGGGTGCACGGCGTCTCGCAGCATTCTTATGGAAACTGCTGCATCGACGTGGACAACAAGATTCTGAGTACGGAAGAGCTCCGCGCAGTCGAGAGAACGATACTGTTCGATGAGCCGTTCGCGAAGGTTGGAATTACTGAACTCGTTGTTCTCAACTTCACCCTCCTCGACTAAACACTTTCCCCGACTTCTCGAATACGCGCGCCCTGATTTTCGTCAGGGCGCGCTATACTTTTCATACACCCGGCATGCAAGTATCTGAAACCGAACTCAAGGAATTTATTCTGGACTCTGGACTCGTCTCGCGCAAAGACGTGGAGGCTGCAGATGTTGATGCAAAAAAGCGCAAACAATCCATTGGAGACATTTTGGTATCCAGTGGCGCACTCTCTAGTGATGCACTGAGACGCATCAAAGCGTATGTGCTTGGTATTCCCTTTGTAAACTTGAAGGATAGAAAGATTCCTTTGGAGGTTCTCTCCCTTATCCCAGAGCCAATCGCCCGCACACACAGCATCGTGGCCTTCCGAAGGGGAGACAAGGAACTTGAGGTGGCAATGCTGGATACCGAGGACCTGCCCGCCATTGATTCGGTGCGTAAGAAGACCGGTCTCAATATCCTTGCGCGCCTCACGGACGACGATTCCCTCAAACACACGCTCCTGCAATACCAGAAATCTTTGAAGGAAGAGTTTGGTGACCTCATCACCACCGAGGCAGGGCACATCAACCTGATTAAGGATGAGTCCGGAAAAGAAATGACCGGAGATGATCTCAAGAAAATGGCAGAAGACCTGCCGATTGTCCGTATTGTTGATACACTTCTGCGCCACGCAATCATTCAGGACGCATCTGATATTCATATTGAACAGTTAGAGGATCAAGTGCTCGTGCGCTACCGCATCGATGGCATCCTCCACGATGCTATGACCCTTCCTAAGGACGCCGGTCCCGGCATCATCGCGCGCATTAAGGTGCTCTCCTCACTTAAACTTGATGAGAAGCGCTTGCCGCAGGATGGACGCTTCAAGATGGAACTTGAAACAGACAAAGTCTCCTTCCGTGTCTCCATGCTTCCTACGTACTATGGGGAGAAGATTGTGATGCGTCTTTTGCGCGAGACCGGGGAGGGCTTCTCCCTTGAGACTTTAGGGTTCCACGGAGAAACGATGGAGCGCATACATACGGCTATGAAGCAGACCACGGGAATCATTCTGGTCTCTGGCCCCACCGGTTCCGGAAAGACCACCACGCTCTATACCATTCTCGATATTTTGAACACGCCAAGCGTGAATATCTCAACAGTTGAGGACCCAATCGAGTACCAAATGAAGCGCGTGAATCAGACGCAGGTGAATCCAGCTATTGGGTTCACCTTTGCCCAAGGGTTGCGCTCCTTGCTTCGCCAGGACCCGAACATCATCATGGTGGGAGAGATTCGCGATAGTGAGACCGCTTCCTTGGCTATTAACGCTGCACTCACGGGGCATGTAGTGCTTTCAACCATTCACACTAACTCAGCCGCAGGAGCTATTCCGCGTCTTATGGATATGGGCGTTGAGCCCTTCCTGCTCGTGTCCACACTCAAGCTTGTGGTGGGGCAGCGTCTGGTGCGCAGACTTTGTGATAGCAAGGAGCAGTATGCGCCAGACAAGGAGGAGCGAGCGAAAGTAGCGAAAGATGAACACTTTGATGCAGCTCTGAACTCGCTTTTGGAAGAAAAACTCATTAAGAAAGGTTCTAAAATTGAGGACGTCCCGTTCTACCACCCCAAAGCTTCAACGGAATGTGAAGACGGATACAAGAGCCGAATTGGTATTCACGAAGTGTTGAATGTTTCGAGTACCATTCGTGATTTGATACTGCATAACGCGTCTCCGGACGAAATAGAGGCACAGGCACGCAAGGAAGGCATGCTCACCATGCTAGACGACGGTATATACAAAGCTGCTCGAGGTATTACGAGTCTTGAGGAGGTACTGCGAGCGGTGACGGAATAAAGAAATCGCCCGAACCGTGAAGGGACGGGTGATCCCTTGCCTGGTTCAGGCGGCTTTTCGTGTGGGCGCGTCGATCTGCATGAGCCAGCGGGATTTCAAGGCCGCTTTCTCTTGGTCCATTGAATTTCCCCGGCGATTGTACACTTCGAGTCCGAGCGCGCGCAGCATGTGGTTGATGCCCGTATAGTCGGTGCACACCACACTTAGCTCTTCAATGGCCTTCTGGCGACTTCCGAAGACCTGATTGAGCAGAGCTATTGCGAAATCCTTGGACGCCTCGAGACACTCTCGATCAACGCATGCAACCCAACCGGGCCGCACGGTGTCGAAGGTCTCGGCTCCGTGCTGGACTCGTCTTGTTTCCGAACTCATTGTAGTTCTCCCCGTTGCAGTCTGTGTACGAATATGCGCTCCCTCCTTGTTTCCGTCAATAGATACATTGCACGCATGCTACGATTACCACAATGAAATTTAGTGTATCGGTGCAAACAAAAGAAGGAACAAAGGAAACACGAAGTGTTGAAGCAGAGAATCGTTTTGGCGTCTATTCCCAGATGGAAGAGCAGGGGGTGACCGTGCTTGAGCTTTCTGAAGAGAAAAAAAAGCTTGAGTTGGGGAACTTGCACTTTGGCACGGGCATTAAGACCGAAGAGAAAATCACCTTCACCAAGAACCTTTCTGCCATGCTTGGGGCGGGACTCACCCTTTCGCGGGCACTCTCGGTTATTGAGCGCCAGACCAAGAACAAGTCTTTGAAGATGGTGGTGACGGCTATTGAGGAAAAGATAAAGACCGGAGGCTCGTTCCACGAAGCCCTCTCGCAACATCAAAAGGTATTCTCTGAACTCTTCATTGCTATGACCAAGGCAGGAGAGGAGTCCGGCACGCTTGCCGACTCACTCAAGGCGGTTGCGCGCCAGATGGATAGGGCGTATTCACTCCAAAAGAAAGTGAAGGGAGCAATGATTTATCCCTCCATTATTCTCTCGGCCATCGTGGTGATTGGCGTGCTCATGCTCATGTTTGTGGTGCCAACACTCTCGGCCACCTTTGCCTCGCTTGGGGTACAGCTCCCCCTTGCAACACGCATCATTGTGGGTCTCTCAGACTACATGGCACACAACGTGTTCATGGTACTTATTCTTATCATTGCATTTTTTGGAGGAATATTCGCATTCACCCACTCAAAGTTTGGTGCAGCCATTATTTTGCAGATTGCCCTTCGCGTTCCGGTGATTGGGGATTTGGTACGTGAGACTATGTGTGCCCGCGCTGCTCGTGCGCTCTCCTCACTCCTCTCTTCGGGCGTTGAAATGCTTACCGCCATCAAGATTGCCGGGGAAGTGGTGGGGAAGAATGTGTTTGGTGCTGTACTTACCGAAGCAGAAGAACGGGTACGCAAGGGTGAGTCTCTCTCGATTACTTTTAATGAACATGGCGCACTCTTTCCCCCTTTCTTTTCAGACATGATTTTGGTGGGGGAGGAGACAGGCAAAGTCTCTGATATGTTGGGGCAGGTTGCTGAATACTATGAGACGGATGTGGAGGAGCGCACGAAAGACCTCTCCACCATTATTGAGCCACTGCTCATGCTCTTCATTGGCGTGTTTGTGGGTATCTTTGCGATTTCGATGATTTCTCCGATTTACTCGCTTTCGGATAAGATTTAGCAATATTTGCGGCGTTCGTTGTATAGTACCCACAGGTCAAAGGAGGAATGAACATGTGTGCATCTTCGATCTTTCGTAAGTGCCTTTGTGGCGTGCGCTTGCCTGCTTGCTCCACTGAGCGGGCAACCTATGTGCATAATGGGCGCCCCGTCTGCTTCAACTGCTACATTCGGTGTACGGCAGGTCCTGAATCAGACTGGGATTGCCCACCCCATCGTCTCTACGGATTTCTCGAAGAACACCGAGCAACCGGGTAAAGAAAAGGAGTCCGCCAAACGCGGACTCCATCTTTTTTATACGAGCGTGCGCTATCATACACACATGAAAGTATTGCGGGGCATGTCCTTTGTAGACGTTATTGTTGGTGCTGCATTGGTACTCATCGTGTTTGTCGCGCTCTTTGGCATACTGCGCGCCTCGCTCATGATTTCTGGCGTTGCCAAAGCGCGCGCTGGAGCTACCGCTATTGCAGACACCCAGGTGGAATATGTTCGTGCGCTTGATTATGATCTTGTGGGTACCATTGGCGGTATTCCGGCGGGCGTGGTGGCTGCCACCAGCACGCAAACCCTAAATGGGATTGCATACAACACGCGCACGCTCGTCGTATACGTAGACGATCCTGCTGATGGTTTAGCTGGAGCTGATACCAACGGAATCACCACCGATTACAAACAAATAAAGGTGGAGGTGACGTACACGGTGCGCACCACGGCACGTACGGTGTCGGTTATTTCCAATTACGCGCCCCAGAGTCTTGAGACCACTACCGGCGGCGGTACCCTCACCATTGCGGTGGTGAACGCAGCGGGTACGGCAGTTGCAGGAGCAACGGTAGGTATTGTAAACAACAGCACGGTGCCCACCGTGAACTTCACCACCTTTAGTGACGCGACTGGTCTCGTGCAGTTGCCAGGTGCTCCCACCTCTACCGAATACCAAGTGAGCGTGTCTAAGAGCGGATACTCAAGTGCAACTACTTATGCGAGAGACGCCACCAACCAAAACCCAACCCCGGGGTACTTAACGGTGGCAGCAAATCAAACCACCACCAGTACGTTTGGGGTGGATGTGCTTGCGCCCTTCACCCTTCGCACCTTGCACCCGATTGCGCCGGACGCCACCATCGATACCTTTGCCGACAGTACACCACTGGCAAACCAAACCAATACCCAGGTGGCAGGGGGAGCCCTTGTGCTTAGTCAAACAGGTCCAGACTACGTGCTCTCCGGAAGCGCTCGCTCGGTGAACATCGCTCCCGCCTATCTGTCTGAATGGACATCAATCAATGCGGCACTTTCCGTGCCCGTTGGGACAACCGCACGAGTACAGGTGGTGGACGGTGATGGTGTGCTCCTGCCCGATAGCGTGCTTGCCGGTAATAGCACTGGATTTAGTACTTTTCCGGTAGTACTCACGGGAGTGTCCACTACCACCTACCCCTCACTCGGACTTTTGGCAGATCTCACCACCACCAGCTCGAGTGTGACGCCCCAGATACTTGATTGGAGAATGGACTACCGGGTAGGTCCCACGCCGTTCCCGAATGTATCCTTCACGCTAACGGGGACCAAGACCAAGGGCACCACCGGTGCGGGCGCACCTATATACAAAACAACGGTGGCAAGCACCACGAATGCATCGGGCGTGTTTCTCTCGTCTCTCGAGTGGGACGTGTATAGCATCAGTATTCCTGGGTACACGATTGATGTGGCATCCTCTACGCCAACCCCCTTTACCATCGACCCCGCCACCTCATTTGAGGGGACGCTTATACTAGAATAAGTATGAATGGCTTCTCGCTTGCTGAAACACTTGTGGTTATCGCCATACTCGGAACGGTGGGTATTACGCTCTCGGGTATGATTGCGTATTTCTATCGTTCAAACACGTATCTGCTTGAACAAACCACCGCCGTGGATAGTGCAAATCGTGGACTCGATATCGCATACAACAGCGTACGCGAAGCGTCCTACGGAGAGGATGGCTCGTATCCAGTGGCGCAAGCTGCCACGTCGAGCGTGACCTTCTATAGTGACGTGGATAAAGACGGTCCGGTAGAAAAGGTACGATTATATATATCGGGGGAGACTCTCTACCGGGGCGTCACCAACGCTGGGGGTAACCCACCCACGTATACGGGACAGACAGAGACGGCAACTACTATCTCCACCTCGGTGAAGAATGCAACTTCCACGCCACTCTTTCGCTTCTACAATGCTTCCGGAGTGGAACTCACGGGTACCATAGACATTGCTGAAGTACGCTCAGTGCGTACGCGCATTGATGTGGACTTAAATCCCTCACGAGCCCCGAATATTGTGACACTTGAGCGCACCGCAACACTTCGTAACCTTCGCCAATGATATGAAACTCTACCTATTGCGAGGTTATTTGATGCTCACGGCCATAGTATTTGGTGCCATCTTTTTAACGGTACTGGGCGCGCTTTCAAGTTTTGTGCTCACCGAAGATAAACTACAATCAACCGCAACCGCAAAAAGTAGGGGTCTGGCGATTGCTGAAGCCGGTCTTGAATATTACCGCTGGCACTTGGCACACTTCCCCAATGATCTGCAAAACGGCACGGGACAGCCCGGCCCGTACCTCATTCCCTATGATGATCCTGAGGGTGGACAAACGGGCACTATCTCGCTTGCGATAACCGGGAACACCTCCTGCGGGCAAGCTACCTCTATAGATATTCGCTCCACGGGCATTCCAAGCGAAAACATAAACGCAGCGCGCACCATCGTGACGCGCTACGCCCGGCCTACCGTGGCGCAGTATTCCTATGTGCTCAATAGCACCGTGTGGGCCGGGAGCGACCGTATTATTTCAGGGCCCTACCACAGTAACGGAGGTATTCGGATGGACGGAACAGCAAATGCCCCCGTGACCAGCTCACTCTCTACGTGGCTCTGTACTTCTTCGTTTGGTTGCTCGCCAAACCAAACCAAGAATGGCGTGTGGGGTGCAGGTCCCAACCAATCTTTGTGGGAGTATCCCGTTCCTCAGATGGACTTTGCCGGTATGGCGGCAGATTTCACCAATCTTAAAACCATCGCAACGGCCAGTGGGATTTATTTGCCCCGCTATAGTTCGGGGAATAGTAATGGTGCGGCGTATTGGCACGGATATCACCTCATCTTTAATGGGAACGGTACCGTCACGGTGCGCAGGGTAAGTAGCACCACATCGCTCAATTCAACGCACCTGAATCCGGCTGATACCGTCGACCGTACGCTCATAAATAATGAAACTCTCTATAACACCTACACTATTCCATCCTCCTGCGGTCTCATCTTTGTGGAAGACAACGTGTGGGTGGAAGGTACGGTAGATAGCAAGGTGACCATTGTTGCGGCGAATGTAACCACCACGGGGATAGCGCCAAACGCCATGCTGCCAAACAATCTTACCTATGCGGCCACAGACGGCAGTGCTGGGCTCACGCTCATTGCAGAAAATAATGTACTCATCACTCCAAACTCACCGAGTACCATGACATTGAATGGCGTATTCATTGCACAGGGGGGAGCATTTGGCCGCAACTATTATGGGTGTCCCAGCTCGTATGAACCGAGGAGTACACTAACCATTCTCGGTACCACCGTATCTAATTTGCGCACCGGTACCAAATGGGTGAATGGATGCCCGTCAGGGGACGCGGGCTATCAAACACGCATTGATGCCTTTGACCGAAAGCTCTCCACCGACCCACCCCCCTTCACCCCAAGCATTTCAACAGATTATCAGTTTGTTGATTGGCGGCAGGAGTAGAAACACTTGCAAAAACAAATCAGTTGGTGCACAACAGAGTGAGACGTATACTCACATCAATGGACAGGGAGAGTCCAATGAACGACACGGCACTAAGCGAAAGCGTGAAGGCGAATACCGGAAGAATCACGGCAGAATACCGTGCTCGGCGGGTGGACTCCCTGATCGAGATGCTTCGGGAACCGCGACACAATGCGTTCAAGCTGTTTCATGGGGAAACAGCGGTCGGACACCAATGGGCAAATCGTCCAGAAGACAATGCACTGGTATTGCTATTTGGCCGTCCGTGCGAGCATGGCCGTGACTACTGGATGGTTGAAGAAGAGCGGGTCCGTGGAGACAAAATCTTCCACCTCTACTTCCTCTTCTCGGGCCCCATGCTGCTCATAGATCGGACCGGAAGGGCGGTGGAATATGCTCCCCCTGAGCTGGCCAAACTCTATCAGGAAATCCGGCGCATCTTGGCACCTGACTCGCCATTGTTGCGTTAGTGCAACGACACCTTGCGACCCGTACGTCTGTACGGGTCGTGATCTTTTTCTCCGTGCTACCATTTCTGTATATGCTTATTGTCTCGAATTGGAAGGCGTACGTGGAATCAACCACTAAAGCCAAGGCGCTCTATGCTATCGCTAAGAAAGGGGCGAGTGGACGCAAGCACACGCTCGTGCTCCTGGTACCTGCCCCCTACCTAGGACTTCTGGCAGCCCCGAAGCAGCAAGTATTGCTTGGTGCACAGGACATTTCCGTAACGCTCGGGGGTGCTACCACGGGCGAAGTAACTGCAGGGCTGGTTGCAGAGCTCGGTGCTCAGTTTGTACTCGTGGGGCACTCAGAGCGCCGGGCAATGGGAGAGCAAGACGAGACAATTCTCGAGAAAACCAAGCACGCTCTGGCGCATGGACTCACCCCAATACTATGTGTGGGGGAACGAGAGCGAGACCTAGACGCAAAATATCTTAAAGAAGTACGAACACAACTGGCGAGCGTTTTCAGCTCACTCACCAAGAAAGAATGTGCACAGATGATCGTGGCCTATGAACCTCTTTGGGCCATAGGGAAGACGGCACTTGATGCCATTACTCCCGAAGATCTTCGGGAGATGGTTTTGTATATACGCAAAGTACTCACCGACTATCTTCCAGGGAGAGTGCGGGTGCTCTATGGCGGCTCCACAGAAGCAGAAAATGTGAGCATGCTTGCGCAGGGGAGTGAGATAGATGGATTCCTTATTGGGCACGCGAGTGCGGACCAGGTAAGCTACGCTGCGCTACTCAAGGCGCTCGCGTAACTACTGCACCAAGGTATCAATCGTGGACGTATACTGCGTCACGAACGCGGGCACAATGAAGAGTGCTGCAAGGAGGGGAAGTACCAGGGCAAGCACCGTAGCAATCAGTGCCCACTGTATGTAGCGCCGGGTCTTCTCCACCGACACATATACCGCATCTAGCTTTCGAGAAAGTTCATCAAGATCCATATTGAGAAGTATACTGTACAGGTATATGCAGACGCTCAAAGACATCACGCGCTTCGAAAACGTTCCCATACTCGTGCGTGCTGCACTCAATGTGCCGATTAAGGACGGAAAGGTGGTGGATGCGTTCCGATTGCGCAGAGCTATTGCGACGATTGAATACCTGCGGAGCCGAAAGGCAAGGGTGATTATCATTGGACACATCGGAGAAAAGGGAACCGAGACCCTTCTCCCGGTGTATGAAGCATTGAAACAGCAGTTTTCCGCACTCACGTTTTGTCCGGTGCCCACCGGCCAGGTGGTGCGACAAGCAGTGGCGGCACTCTTACCCGGAGAGATGCTCATGCTTGAGAACCTGCGTCGCGTGCGCGGAGAGGTAGCAAACGATCAGGCACTTGCGCAGGAGCTCGCGAGTCACGCAGATCTATTTGTGCAGGACTCGTTTGATGTGTGTCACCGCCGACATGCTTCGGTGGTTGGGGTGCCCGCACTCCTACCGTCCTTCGCTGGGCTCCTGCTTGAGGAAGAAGTGCGCGAGCTCTCCAAAGCACTCACCCCAAAGTCTCCCTCGCTGGCCGTGATTGGTGGCGCGAAGTTTGCAACCAAAGAACCAGTTCTAAAGAAACTTCTTGGCATATATGACCATGTGTTTGTGGGAGGAGCGCTTGCAAATGATTTTATGGCGGAGCTTGGACTTCCTATGGAGTATTCGCTCATTTCCACTGAGGGGCGTGAAAGCATTCGTGCTCTTGCCACCCATCCGCGCCTACTTCTCCCCAAAGACGAAATTATTGGGACTCCTGGAACTAAAGGGCGCGTTGGAAAGTTGGACGGCAAGGCACCGTTTGAAGCAATTCTGGACGATGGCCCGAACACCATCGCAATGCTTGAGGGGTATGCACTACGAGCCAAATCCATTCTCTGGAATGGTCCGCTTGGCAATTACGAGAATGGATTTGTGGCGGGAACACAGGGAGCGGCGCGTGCTATTGCGAAGAGCAGTGCCCACTCTATTGTGGGGGGAGGGGACACCGTTGCTGCCATCGAGTCGCTCGGACTCAATGATCGCTTTTCTTTTATTTCAACCGGAGGAGGAGCCATGCTTGAGTTTTTGGCAACCGGAACTCTTCCGGGAGTTGAAGCACTAGACTAGACGGGCTCGAATCTTTTCTCGTATCGCTTCCTGCTCTCCCTCGGCGTACGTTATGGTGGGCCAAGTGGCGAGTTCTTTTTTATCAAAACGAGGAAGGATGTGTATATGCAGGTGGAATACTACCTGCCACGCCGCCGCTTCATTGTTTGAAATAATGTTGACACCCTCTGCGCCCATAGCGTCTCGTATCACCGGCGCAAGCTTGTGTACCGTGCGCATCACGTGAGCGAGAGTTTCCTCATCAACGTCGAAAATGTTACGAAAAGGCTTCTTGGGAATAACGAGCGAATGGCCCGGGGTGCTTGGCGCAATGTCGAGGAAGGCGAGCGTGTGCTCGTCCTCATAAATAATATCGGCGGGTATCTCTTTCCGTACAATTTTCATGAATATAGTGTCTTCCATACCTTTCAGCATACGATATCGGGACTAAGGTACAATGCACCCACATGTTCACGCTCCACGACGTCATTGATGAAACGCTGCGCGCTGAGTTAGCTGCCCATGACGATTTGACCGCGTCCCTACTCTCTCGCCGAGGAATCACCTCCAAGGAAGAGGCGAGAGAGTTCCTCTCTCCCTCCTATGACGAGCACATCCATGACCCAATGCTCATGCTCGATATGGCAAAAGCGGCTTCGCGCGTGGCGGAAGCTATAAATACCAACGAACGTATTACCGTGTGGAGCGACTATGATTGCGATGGAATCCCGGGTGGGGTACTCATGCATGATTTCCTCAAGAAAGCCGGAGCCAATTTCAACAACTACATACCCCATCGCCATATCGAGGGGTACGGGGTGAATATCGCGGGTATTGAGAAACTTGCCGAAGAGGGAACCACCCTCGTTATCACGGTTGATTCAGGTATCACCGACATAGCAGCAGTTGCACGCGCCAATGAGCTGGGTGTCGAGGTAATAGTAACGGACCATCACTTGCCCCAGGAGGGACTTCCTCCGGCGTTTGCCATACTCAACCCAAACGCACGCGAAGAAGAGACCTATCCGTATCGCTCATTGTGCGGCGCGGGAGTGGCGTGGAAATTAGTGTGTGCCGTGCTTGCGCACGGGTTTACTGGAAGAGATCAGATACCCCTTGGGTGGGAGAAGTGGCTCCTTGATATGGCGGGACTCGCAACCATTGCAGACATGGTGCCCCTTACGGGTGAGAACCGGGTAATTGCAAAGTATGGACTACTGGTGATGCGAAAGTCTCCGCGCCTTGGTCTGCAAAAGTTGTGCAGTGTTGCCCGAGTGAATCAACGCTTTATTACGGAGGACGATGTGGGATTCATGCTCGCTCCCCGCATTAACGCCGCATCGCGCATGGGAAATCCACGCGACGCCTTTCAGTTGCTCACCACCGATTTTGAAAGTGAAGCAGATGAGTTGGCAAAACTTCTTGAGGCAACGAATCGGTCAAGACGTGCGGCAGCCGGTGCCATTACCAAAGCGGTGCATGCGAGGCTTGAGAATTTAAAAGAGTCGGGTGAGGTACCGCCCGTTATTGTGATGGGGGATCCAGACTGGCGCCCAGGACTCTTGGGATTAGTAGCAAGCGGGATATCAGACGAATACGAACGTCCAGTATTTTTGTGGGGACGCGAAGGTAATGAAGGGTTGAAAGGTTCGTGTCGAGGCGGACCAAACAAAGTGCATGTAGTGCTCCTTATGCAGGAAGCAGAGGAAGGAACATTTCTCGGATTTGGTGGGCACGCCGCAGCCGGCGGGTTCTCGGTTGCTCCTGAAGAAGTATTTGAATTATCAAATCGATTGAATAGCGCACTTGAGCGATTGAGTCATATCGATTCTGCTGAAGAAGAGAATGCAGATTTACTACTCTCTCCAGAACAGATAACCACGCAACTACTTAAAAGTTTTGAACAACTTGCACCCTTTGGCATGGGCAATCCAAAACCAATCGTTGCGCTGCGTGAGGTGACGATAGAACGCATTGCGTGGTTTGGAAAATCATCCGAGCATCTTCGGGTGCATATTGCGCGTGTGGGAGAGGCTCCACTTGAAGTCATTGCCTTCTTTGCGAGGCGGGACCTTGGCAAGTCCCCCGACCGTCTCTTGGTTGGAGGTACGGCACATATGTTGGTGCATATTGAGCGGGATCAGTTCACGCGGGGGCAGCCCGTCCGCCTGCGACTTCTTAGTCTCCGCTAAACGGTATACTGTCTACACATGAATTTTATTTTGTATGCCGATGGGGGTTCGCGGGGAAACCCAGGACCCTCGGGAGCGGGAGCACTTGTGCGAGACGAGGAGGGAATCCAGGTGGTGACGGTATCTGAGTATCTGGGAAGTGCCACGAATAATATTGCGGAATACACAGCACTGCTTCGTGCACTTCAGGGATTGCAGAAGCTTCTTGGAACAGCAGTATCCGGTGCGACCGTTGAGGCACGACTGGACAGTCAGCTGGTGGTGCGCCAAATGAATGGTGAGTACAAAATCAAACATCCTAATATTGTGCCGCTAGCTGCAGAGGTGAAAGAAATGGTACGCGCATTTAAATCGGTATCGTTCACACATGTCTATCGAGAGGACAATGCTGAAGCGGACAGTTTAGCAAACGAAGCGATGGACCGCGGACACTAGCGCAGTATGATGGGAAGACTTCTTCTCATTGGGGTGGCGGGATTGGTTGGGGGTATTGTACTTCGTTCGTTCTTTGTATTCGGGTGGCAGGTGGCGGCACTTCTCGCAGTGCTTGCACTGATATTTGGTTGGGCGTACGCAATGTACCGTACACGCACCTATGCGTATCTTTCTGTATTCGTTCTCCTGTGTGTGGTTGGCATTTGGCGCGTGGGTATCGTACCGATGGAACTCCCGCCCACATTCGCCGCACTGGTTAATACCTCGGTGGTATTCACGGGTACTGTTGCCGCAGACCCCGACATTCGTGAAACTACTCAGCGGGTCGAGGTTGTGGTGCCTCAAGAAAAAGAACAGGCACGGATACTTGCGGTACTCCCGCTCTATCCCGCACTTGCATACGGAGATACAGTAACGGTTTCAGGAACGCTCGCGCTCCCCGAAACATTTGCCACGGACGGTGGACGCTCTTTTGACTACCCACATTTTCTTGCTAAGGAAGGAATCTTTGCGCTGATGGAGCAGGCGTCTATGGAGCGCCTAGACACTCCGGTGTCTGTCGCTGCATACGTGCCACGCACGCTCTATGCCGCTCGGCATCTGTTTGCGCTTGGAGTTTCACGCGCACTGCCGGAGCCTA
>CAYHXV010000010.1:0-21281 GCA_964360855.1 uncultured Candidatus Saccharibacteria bacterium
ACTGGCTGTAACCCAGTTGACTTCGGTCTACGAAGGTTCGAATCCTTCCCGGCGCACCATACTTTGGAAATCCCCGAAAGGGGTTTTTCATTTCTCTTGACCCACGGTCTAAACAAGCGTAGAAAGAGCAAGGAATTTGATCTTCTGGTGACGCTCAGGCGACACTTTCACTCAAACACTGACGGGAGAATCTCAGTGACTACTGATGCCAAATCAACACTGTACTGTTCGTTCTGCGGGAAGAGTCAACACGAGGTTTGCAAGCTTATTGCGGGCCCGACTGTGTTCATCTGTGACGAGTGCGTCAAACTGTGCGTGGACATCGTCAAGGAAGAGCACATCCCTCCGGAGGGCGTGAGCATTGTCGTGTCGGAGAGTACGCTCGAACTGCTCGAACTACTCCCGGTGAAATCACTTCTAAAACTTCTTCGGAGTGGCGGCCTCAAGAAGAATTCAAGGGGTGAGATGTTCACCGCGCGCGAACTGCTCGAGGCCGTGCACGAGGGTATCCGTCTCGAAGCAACGCGGTCCAACATGACCCCCGAGCGACAGATCGCTATTCGCAGTACGGCGAGCGAGCTCCATGCCCTCACAATGAGCACACAGACTGAATACGATCGATTGGCCTATCCTCTAAAAGAAAGGCTGGCTGCACTCAACAGAGGCGAGCCCCTCGAGGCAACCTCTGACGCCGTTAGTGAATTGCCGAAACCGGATCCGCGCCCTGAACCCGTTCCTGGAACTGAGACCGCTATCCTGACCAGGGGAGAGGGAATCGAGTAGTCGTGGGCCGGCGTCACAAGTGACGCCGGCCCATTGAATTTTTATGATTCTTTACTGCACTATGACGACCGGTCCAGTGAATACAGCGGCAGCCGGTATATGCTATCGTTATGTCATGACTGGCAAGCCCATCCTCCTCTCCGGCGTGAAGCCCACCGGAGACGCACACATCGGCAACTACTTCGGTGCCCTAAAGCAATTTGTAGACATGCAGAACCGAGGTACGCACGAGTGCTACTTCATGATTGCGGACTATCACGCGCTTAATTCGGTACAGAACGCGGAGGAGATGAGGAAGCTCACGCACGAGCTTGCTCTCACGTTCCTCGCTATTGGCATCGACCCAAAGAAGGCAGTGCTATTCAAGCAATCGGACGTATCTGCACACACTGAGCTTGCCTGGATATTTGATACCCTCACCACCATGCCGTATCTCGAGCGGGCGCACGCATACAAGGACGCGGAAGCGAAGGGCAAAGAAATATCTGTGGGTACCTTTAACTACCCCATGCTTATGGCCGCAGACATTCTCCTTTATGACACCAGTACGGTGCCCGTGGGCCAAGACCAGAAGCAACACATAGAATACGCCCGCGATACGGCGGAGAAGTTTAATCGGGTGTACGGAGACACCTTCCGCTTGCCAGAGCCCCTCATCATGCCCGAGGTCGCCGTGGTGCCCGGCATAGACGGGCAGAAGATGAGCAAGAGCTATGGGAATACTATTCCACTCTTTGCCTCCCGAGCAGTTATCGAGGAAAAAGTGAAGGGTATTGTTACGGACTCAGATGGAGACGTACCAACGAACGTGTATGCCATACACAAGCTAATAAAGAGCCCGGAGAGGCTCGCACCGCTGTATGAGGAACACCGGGGCAAATACAAGGTACTGAAGGATGCACTGGTGGAGGATTTGGATGCCTTTATTGCTCCCATGCGCACTCGGTATGAAGAACTTGCAAAGAGTCCAAAGAAAGTAGCCGCATTACTTGAACGAGGAGGAAAGCAGGCACAGAAGAAGGCAGAGGAAAGGATGAAGCTAGTACGAAAGGCAGTGGGGGTGCGGTAATTGCGTTTGAGTTAAGTTGTGGCATACTGCCACTGACGTGTTCCTGTGCAAAGAAGGGAGAGAATTATGGGAAAAAAGGTTCTTATCTATGGTGCGTCGTACCGGGACCTGAGTCCCTGGGAAGTTGACGCTTTGTGCGAAGCGTTTGGTGACGCGATATCGTGGTATGCGTCAAAGCCGACGTCCCACGGCGCGTACCGAATTCTCTATAATACGGTAAAACCTGATGTGGTGTATTTGCCTTCGGGGCACGTAGAGGAAATGGGCCATCGGTACTTTGGGCACATGCTGTCCGAAACCCCGCACTGCTTTTTCCGGAAAAGAGAGGGCGCCCCACATGAACTGAGGCGTATCACTTCGGCTACGCTGAGCGGGTTGCTCTGCAGCACGCCCCATATCCAGAAGTAGACCCTTCGTCGCGCCCCGGAGCAAAAAACTCCGGGGCGTCAACTTTTATGGTATTTTAGAGCTATATGGAACGCACGCTAATAGCTGACTTGGGAGCACATACTGGGGAGACGGTATCACTAAGCGGGTTTGTGGACGTGCGCCGGGATCAGGGAAAAATGGTCTTCTTTGATTTCAGAGACCGCTCCGGAATGGTACAGGGAGTTGCCTTGCCAAACTCTCCCGCGCTCGAGACCGCAAAGGAGGTACGCAATGAATATGTGGTAACTGTCACGGGAATAGTGAACCAGCGCCCGGAGAAGAACGTGCAGGAGGGAAAGGTAAACGGGAATATTGAGCTTGAGATTACGGATATTCAGATACTTTCCAAAGCAGCTGAACTGCCCTTTGATAAGGATACGGATCTTAACCTCGACACTCGCTTCGACTATCGTCCGTATACGCTCCGCAGTGAACGGGACCGGGACATCTTTGCCGTGCAGGCTACGATTGTGGAGGCATACCGGCAGTCTTTAATTCGCCAGGGCTTCATGGATTTCCAAGCACCTGCTCTTGTGGGTGGAGACGCTGAGGGTGGGTCTGCGGTATTCAAGGTGGAGTACTACAACGACCACACCGCATATCTCGCCACCAGTCCCCAGCTATACAAGCAAATTATGGTGGGAGCATTTGAGAGAGCATTCACCATTGCCAAGATCTTCCGTGCAGAGAAGAGCGCCACCACCCGCCACCTCTCTGAGCTCACCCAGATGGACTTCGAGATGGGATTCATCAAAGACGAGACTGAAGTGATGGCAGTACTTGAAACGGTTATTCGAGACACGGTACAGGCAGTTGCAGACAAGCACGCAGAGGTGTTTCCTCGGCTTGGTACTTCCATGCCGCTTCTTGGTGATAAGTTCCCCGTACTTACTCTTGCTGAAGCGCACCAGATTCTTGGTGTGGAGCCTGCAGACGATATGGAGCCCGAACATGAGCGCAATATTTGTGAGTGGGCAAAGAAGGAACACGGTTGCGACTTTGTGTTCATCACCAAGTTCCCGGTGGCGTCCCGCGCTTTCTACACCATGGCTGATGGGGACGTACTCAGTCGCGGATTCGATCTCTTGTTCCGCGGACTTGAAATCAACAGTGGTGCGCAACGCATTCACGATCACGATGAAATGGTATCGCGTATCGAGAGCAGGGGAATGGACCCGAAGAAGTTTGCCTTCTACCTGCAGGCCTTCAAGTACGGCATGCCGCCTCATGGAGGCTGTTCAACCGGTCTTGAGCGCCTCACCGGGCGAATGCTTGAGCTTGCGAACGTAAAGGAAGCTTCCGCATTCCCGCGCGATATGAATCGCATCGATACGCTACTCTCCTCAAACGAAGAATAGTTATGAAGTTTTCTTTTGGTGCGAGCACAAAAGGATTCACGCACATTCGCTTCACCGAAGAAGTGAGAGGAACTGCACGTCTTGTACGAGAGGGAACTTCAGAGCATCTAGAGATTGGAACCGGGAAGAGGTCTGAGGTATCGCAGCGAACCTTCATTATTCTTATTCGAAGTATCGTGCAAGCCGCGAAGCGTGTACGAGTTAAGAAGATTTCTTTCGATGCTTCTGCATTTGCCTTTCTAAAGATGGAAGAAGCTGAGCTTGCTTCACTCATTGCCCAGAACCTGTTGATGGCAAACTACGAATACACTGCATACAAAACCAAGCCAAAGGAAGGATTCAAACAGGTGGAGGAAGTGTGTATCATAGGATCAAACAAAGCTTTTCAGGCAGGAATTAAGAAAGGTGTTGCTATTGGTGAAGAGGTGAATGCCTGCCGAACGCTGGCCAATACACCGGGAGGTGATATGACGCCTAAAACCCTCGCGAAAGCGGCTAAATTTGCCGTTACAGGCCTTCCAGTCTCGGTGCGGACATTGGGAGTACCTGAGATGCAAAAGCTCGGTATGGGGGCAATTCTTGGGGTTGGTAAGGGGTCTGAAACCCCTCCCACCTTCACTATTATGGAATACAAGGGTGGTACAGGAGCACCCATTGTTCTTGCTGGAAAAGGCATCACTTTTGACTCAGGGGGTATCAATTTAAAGAGTGGAGACGGCCATGAAATGCATATGGATATGTCTGGAGCAGCGAGTGTTATTCATGCGGTGGCATTGGCGGCGAGACTGAAATCTAAGAAGCATGTTATCGGACTAATTCCTGCAGCGGAGAACATGCCGGGAGGTGGAGCACTGCGCCCGCATGACATTCTAAAGTCTCTTTCAGGCAAAACGATTGAGGTCATTAATACGGACGCAGAAGGGAGGTTGGTACTTGCTGACGCACTTACCTATGCGAAGCGTTTCAAGCCGTCCGTGGTACTAGACGTGGCAACGCTAACCGGAAGCAGCATGTCTGCACTCGGACTCTATGCCAGTGCACTTTTAACGCGTGATGAGAAGCTTGCAGCGCAATTACTTACCCTTTCTGAAACCAGTGGAGATTATTTGTGGCGTCTTCCACTTTGGGATGAATACGAAAGCTCCGTGAAGAGCACCTTTGCTGATGTTGCCAACTGCGTATCGGGCTCAGCTGGCCGCTATGCGGGTGCTACCAACGGCGGTATGTTCCTTTGGCAGTTTGCCAAGGAACTTGAATGCCCCTGGGCGCACCTTGATACTGCTCCGCGTATGACGAGCGCTCCCGGAGACGAACTTGCCAAAGGAGCTGCAGGAGAACCCGTGCGGTTGTTGTATGCTTTTATAGAACAATGGAAACCATAAATAGAAGTACTGGTTTGCACATTCGTACCGACGTATACGAAGGACCCTTCGAGTTAATTCTTGATCTCATCGAGAAGCGCAAGCTCTCGGTGAACGAGGTGTCTCTCGCGAGCGTCACTGATGACTACATTCAATTTGTACGCGGTCAGGGAGAATTCCCTATGGAAGAGGCAGCGCAGTTTATTGGGATTGCTGCCACCCTTCTGCTTATTAAGTCTCGGTCTCTTATTCCGGAACTCGAGCTTTCGGGAGAAGAAGAGGAGGACGTGGATGATTTGAAGAAACGCCTTGCGGAGTATGAGCGCGTGCGCGAGCAAGCCAGAGAACTCTCTCGACTGTTTGGGCGCTCGGTGATGGTGTCTCGGGGAGAGCAGGTGCCGGAGCCCTTCTTTGCACCTTCCCGGGATCTCACCCTTGAAGCACTCTCGGGTGCACTTGAGACGGCACTTCTGGCTCGAGAGAAGACTGAGGAGAAACTTCCGGAAGCGAGAGTACGTGCGCTCGTATCCATTGAAGAAATCATGGATACGCTTTTAGTACGGGTTCAGAAAGCAATGACGCTTTCTTTTAAAGAATTCTCTGGAACGCAGAGCGAGCGGGTTGAGGTGATTGTGTCCTTCTTGGCACTGCTCGAGCTCGTTAAGCAAGGGGCGGTGGAGGCGCTGCAACACGAAAGTTTTGCAGACATCAGGATTACCAATACGAGTACAGGAGTGCCGCGGTACTAACCCCCACATTCCGGGTTCCAGCAACCGCCCCTTTGCGGTATCCTATAGGCATGTCGTTATCTCCTTCAGCAACGCTTGAAGCGCTTCTCTTTGCCGAAGGCGGCTCTATGGACGTGAGGCAACTCCTTGAGGTTCTCAAGGTAGACGAGTCCCTGTTGAAGCGTGCAGTTCAGCAACTTGAATCAGATTTGTCTGGGCGTGGACTGTCTTTGATACAAACAGGAGACACCATTGAGCTACGCACTAGTCCAGAAGCTGCTCCAGTTATTCGCACCCTTCGTGAGAGTGAGCTCTCGAGGGATTTGGGTAAGGCATCGCTTGAGACTCTTGCTATTATTTTGTACCGAGGCTCAGCGTTGCGAAGCGAGATAGACTGGGTACGAGGAGTGAACTCAGGAGCTGCCCTTCGGGTGCTTCTCCTTCGTGGTCTTATTGAGCGCGAGGAGGATGCAACGGATAAGCGCCGCGCACGCTTCAAGGCAACGGTAGACGCGCTCGCGCATCTGGGCATTGCAAAAGCAGAAGACCTACCGCGCTATAGTGAACTTGGTTCACTCTTAGCTACGGCTGAAGCTGCAACCACTGACGTATGAAACCCGCACAGTACCCCGACCTAAAGACCCTTATCGATAGGCTTGATAAGCGCAACAAAGAACGCCAAGCTGCGCGGGTGATTATTGCGGGCTCAATTCTGCTTGGCGCTATTGCATTGGTCTCTCCATTTCTGGTGCAAAAAAGTGCACCCGTGGCAGTGCTTCCTGAAGAAGTAGCTGTTCCTGTGGTTGATACGTACCAAGGAATTTCGCTGGAGGGGAAGGCAGCCATTGTGTATGACCTCACCACCAAAGAAGTACTGTTTAGTAAGAATGATAAGGCACAACTTCCTCTTGCTTCTCTAACCAAGCTCCTCACCGCCTATGCAGGAGCCACCAGTTTGGACAAGGATGCTTCCGTGGTGATCACTCCTTCAGCACTCGCCGCTGAGGGGGAGAGTGGTCTCTCGGAAGGGGAGGTGTTCACGTTCACTGATGCAGCACGTCTTGCACTTGTAGCGTCTTCAAACGACGCCGCTGAGGCCATTGCTGAAGCGGCTGCACAAAAGAATGCGGTGTCTGGCAGAAGTCTGCTCGCCAGTGCCGCAGCGGCAATTGGACTTCCGCAGACGTACGCAGTGAACGGCACAGGTCTTGATGTGAGCACCACCCTTTCAGGTGGATACGGTTCAGCGTATGACGTTGCGCAACTTGCCGGAGCACTGCTCTCCGTTGCGCCTGAGCTAGCGCTTGCCACCACTTTGCCTGAAGTGAGTGTGCGCTCTAATACGGGAGCCGTGCACACCCTTCCCAACACCAACCAGGACGTGGTGCATGTGCCAAACATGCTGCTCTCTAAGACGGGCTTTACCGACTTAGCGGGTGGCAACCTGGCAATCGTATTTGATAGTGGCATTGGGCACCCGGTGGCAATTGTGGTGCTTGGGTCCTCCCACGAAGGAAGGTTTAATGACGTGAATGAACTGTTAACCCGTACTCGCAATCACTTTGCGAACCTTGCTCCCTAGTACCTATGCTTCTTGATGCTGCCCGAGTACTGATTCCTTCTGTTGTCTCCTTCATCATAGGTATTGGGATAGCGCCTGTTGTGGCGCACTATCTATACAAGCATCAGGCATGGAAAAAGGTGGGAGGAAAGGGGAAGGGAATTGGAGACACTGCGGGTACCCCGCTCTTTGATGCACTTCATCATGAGCGGGAGGTGTCCACACCCCGCATGGGGGGAATTGTGGTGTGGGGCTCGGTATTACTCACCGCTCTTGGTATTGCCTTGGTGGGAATGATTGCAGGAGAACCCGTGGCGCAGTTTGAATTTGTAAATCGTGGACAGACGTGGCTTCCGCTCTTTGCGCTTATAGTGGGAGCTTTCTTTGGTGCCATTGATGATCTTCTCGAGATTAGTAAGAGCAAAGGGGGACTCAGTCTTCGGTACCGCTTGTGTGTGGTGGCGGTACTCGCCACATTCATTGGCTGGTGGTTCTATGCAAAGCTTGGGGTAGCTGCGGTGGGTATTCCCTTCATTGGAGCTCTTCACTTGGGGTGGTTCTTTATTCCGTTCTTTATGCTGGTGATGCTGGCGCTGTACGCGAGCGGGATTATAGACGGTATTGATGGGCTGGCAGGAGGAGTGTTTGCCTTTATTTTCATGACCTATGCAGGTATTGCGTTTGCGCAAAACCAAATAGCGCTTGCGGCTTTTGCCGCAAGCGTTGCCGGAGCCTTGTTTGCGTTTCTCTGGTTCAACATTCCCCCCGCACGCTTCTATTTATCGGAGACGGGTACCATGGCCCTCACGGTTGCCCTTGCCGTTACCGCGTTCTCGGCTGATGTGCTTGGAGAGGGAGTGGGCGTTGCAGTGCTTCCCATCATTGCGCTACCGCTTACCGTTACGGTGCTGACAAGTATGGCGCAGGTATTTTCAAAGAAGTTTCTGAAGAGAAAGCTATTTCGCATTGCACCCATTCATCATCACTTTGAAGCGATTGGATGGCCTGCATACAAGGTGACGATGCGGTACTGGGTTATTACTATCATTGCGGGTATTTTTGGGTTGGCGTTGGCGTTGTTGAAGTAGGAGATTGGAGTTCTAATCTGGACAGTACATCAAAAGAAAACCCAGCGTGAAAGCTGGGTTTTCCGCTGGGTTAGAGATCGTCTTAGTGCGTCGGTGGATCGGGAATGCGGCGTTCCGTCTTTTCGATCAACGCGGCGTGCTTGTCCGCCTCTTGGAACTGCAGTCGAGCAGCCTTGATTTCGGCACGAGCATCGGCGATGGTGAATTTGTAGGCGATGTGCGCACAGGAATCGGTACCGGGCTTGTTGTTCCAGTCTTCGATACTGGCGAGCGCACGCTCCATTTCCTGCAGCCTCTCATAGGGCAGCCGTGGATAGGATGTGTGCCCCCCCTTACCCATATGCTTGACTGGGAAAAAGGCGTCGAGCTTGTTCCTGGTCGCAGTGAGAGCAGTGTAGCCGGCGCCGTTGCAGGCAACATCCACTTCCATCTCCTTCCGATCATCCGGTGTTAGCGGGGGGTTCGCACCGCAAGCGGACAGTATCATGGCCGTTGCCAGCAGGGTGTACTTCAACATCTCGTTTTCTCCTCAGAATTTACGAAAGGAACTCCTAATTATTAGAGCATCTGTGCCTTGATAAGTCAAGCCCTCCGTAGTGGTCTCGTATCATCCAACACTGCCAGACTCAGGCACCTGGTGTGGGTTAGAATACATCTATCCATGTCCTCCAAACTCCTCGGCGATCGCATCTTTGCTCTCATTGTGGCCATCCTCGTGGTGGGGGGCACCAGTGTCTTTCTCTCGGCAGCTTTGGGGCTCCTTGCACGCGAGAATTCCTCTATCGGACACATTGCCCTCACGCAACTAATGCTCGGATTAATCCCCGGACTTGTTGCACTCATCTTCCTGCGCTTCTCGCCGCCTGCCTGGATTGAGAAGGGAATTCTTCCCGTCTATGTGTTGGCACTCATTGCCACGGCACTGGTGTTTGTTCCGGGTATTGGACACCACGCAAATGGTGCGAGTCGTTGGATAGCCGTGGGTCCCCTCACGGTACAGCCGGCAGAGTTCCTAAAGATTGCCACCATTCTTATGCTCTCGCTCTATCTGGCAAAGATGCGAACTAAGATTGGTGAGATGCGGTATGGCTTGCTTGGGTTTGGGGTGATTGTGGGAATACCGGCACTGCTGCTACTTGCGCAGCCAAACACCTCCACCACGCTCGTCATTGGCTTCACTGCAACCGCCCTCTACTTCGTGGCGGGAGCTCCCCTGCGGGACTTTGCGATACTCATTGCCATTGCGGTGCTTGGAGCAGGAGCACTTGTTGCAACACGCCCCTATCTCATGCACCGCGTGGAGACGTTTATCCACCCGGAGAATAATTCACTCTCGAGTGGCTATCAGATCCAACAGTCTCTGATTGCCATTGGTTCAGGAGGCATTATGGGTCGCGGGTTTGGACAGAGTGTGCAGAAGTTTAACTATCTGCCCGAGCCCGTGGGAGACTCTGTGTTTGCGGTGTATGGGGAGGAGTTTGGATTTCTTGGTACCGTTATCTTGGTGCTTCTCTTCACCGGCTTTGCAGCGCGTGGGTTTGCTATTGCTGCGGGAGCGGCCACTTCATTTGGCTCTCTTGCCGCTACGGGTCTCACCCTTCTTATTACCGTCTCCGCATTTATGAATATTGGCGCCATGCTTGGCATCATGCCCCTCACAGGCCTGCCGCTACCGTTTGTCTCCCATGGAGGTACGGCGCTTTTGTCTGCTCTAGCTTCTGTTGGGATTATTTTAAATATTGCAGCGCATCGCCCGAAGCGGAAGGTTTCGTAGTATACTGCCTGCATATTTGGCTATGAAAGTTGTATTTACCGGAGCTGGCGGCGGACACTTCTATCCGCTCATTGCCATAGCAGAGGCACTCCAGGACATCGTTGCGGAGCGTAGATTGGTTGCCCCAAAGCTCTATTACTTGGCAGACAAGCCAAGCGACGAGCAGACCCTTTTTGCTACGAACCTTACTTTTGTTCGTATCCCTGCGGGGAAGCTCCGCAGGTATTTCTCTCTGCAAAACATTCTTGATGCCTTTGTTACCCTTCAGGGATTCTTTGTGGCGCTCGGGGTGATGTTTCGACTATATCCGGATGTGGTTATATCAAAGGGAAGCTATGCGAGTGTGCCGGTGGTACTAGCCGCTAAGTTTCTGCGCATTCCCGTTATCATCCACGAGTCAGATGCAAAGCCCGGCAGAGCCAACATCATGGCCTCTCGCTTTGCGACTCGTATCGCTATTGCATACGAAAGTTCTATTCCGTTCTTCCCCGTGAAGGTACGAGCCAAGATAGCGCATGTGGGTATTCCTATCCGCAAGCTCCTGCGCACCCTGCCAAGCAAGGAAGAGGGAGTGGCTCACTTCGCTCTTGAGCCCGATGTACCAACAGTACTTATTCTTGGAGGATCCTCCGGGTCTTTGCGTATCAACGAGACCCTGCTCGATGCGCTTCCGGATATTCTCGCGGGCGCACAGGTTATTCACCAAACGGGGAAGGTGCATATCGAGAGTGTGAAGGAGAGAAGTCATGTGGTCTTGGCAACGAGCCCCTATAGCTCGCGCTATCACCCTCTCGCATACTTAAGTGCAGACGAGCTGCGGGCTGCTGCCGCTAGTTGCGACCTCGTAGTGTCTCGAGCGGGAGCTACCTCTATCTCAGAGATTTCGCTCTGGGGAAAGCCAGCCATCCTTATTCCAATTCCAGAAGCGGTGAGTCACGACCAACGCACGAACGCGTATGCGTATGCGCACACCGGAGCGGCAGAGGTACTCGAGGAAGGGAACCTCACCCCGCATGTGCTTGCAAGTGAAATTCGCCGGATTACCACGGACCCTGTTGCCACGCAGACAATGGCTGCGCATGCTGCAGGGTTCTCTAACCCTGAGGCAGCAAACCTTCTTGCTGAGGAAATTATTCGTATTGGCCTTTCGCACGAGCCTAAATCGAGCGCCCCTGTGGTATGAGTGTCCGCACAAGATTTGCTCCAAGTCCAACTGGCTTCCTGCACGTAGGAAGCGCCCGCACCGCACTCTACGCGTGGCTTTTTGCCCGCAAGCATGGGGGACAGTTTGTTTTGCGTATCGAGGACACCGATAAGGAGCGAGAGGTGGAGGGTGCTATTGGACACATTATGGAGTCTCTGCGTTGGCTCGGTATTGAGTGGGATGAGAGTACGGATGTAGGTGGCCCCCATGCTCCCTACGTACAGTCCGAGCGGTTAGCGCTTTATAAAAAATACGCTCTGCAACTTATGGCTTCAGGGTTTGCATACCCGGATCCCTATACCGAGGAACAGGTAGCGGAGTTTCGTACTGCTGCTGAAACTGAGAAGCGTCCCTTTCTATTCCGCGACCACCGACCAGAAACAGTTAGTGAGTGGGACGGCTCCACACCACTTCGATTTCGTACCCCCCGCATTGCCCGATACAGTTGGCAGGATGCAGTTCTTGGAGAGCTCTCAGCAGGAGAGGAGGCACTTGATGATTTCATATTGATTAAGGGTGACGGATTTCCAACATACAACTTTGCGCATGTGGTGGATGATATCGAGATGGAAATAACGCACGTGATGCGGGGACAGGAGTTTGTCTCTTCAACACCGAAGTTTCTGGCTCTATACGAGGCGCTTGATCAAGCTCCTCCAATCTTTGCAACCCTGCCTCCCATATTGGGAGAAAGCGGAACTAAGAAACTCTCAAAGCGAGACGGTGCCAAGGACGTACTTGACTACAAACGCGAAGGGTATCTGCCCGAAGCCCTCCTTAACTTCCTGGCACTTCTTGGATGGAACCCGGGAGGAGATCAAGAAATGTTTACCCCCACGGAGCTCATCGAGGCATTCACCCTTGAGCGGGTACAGCATTCCGGTGCTCAATTTGATGAGACAAAGCTCCTGCACCTTAATCGTGAATGGATGCGCTCGCTTTCGGACAGTGCGTATGCGGCTGGGGTTGGGGAGTTTGAAATAGATCCTGAGCTTCTTAAGCGGGTGATTCCGCTTCTCAAGGAACGTGCCCAGACCTTTGGCGAGGCACGCACCATGCTCTCTGAGGAGCTTGGGTTCTTGTTTGCAGCTCCTTCGCTCGATAAAGAACTTCTCACGAACAAAGAGACTTCAACCCTCAGCACCAAGGATGCTCTTACTCTTGTCCGAGACGCACTCCAGAATCTCCCTGAGCTTCCGAGTGTGGAGGAAGTGAAGACACTACTTATGCCGCTAGCAGATGGTGAAGAAGCAAAAGGGAAGGGGGGCAGAGGCGGGATACTGTGGCCGCTACGCTATGCACTCTCCGGTCTTGAGCGTTCTCCTGATCCATTCACCTTGGTGTCTGTACTTGGCACAAAGGAAACCCTGTCGCGTGTGGAGGGGGCACTTGCTATACTGTAGGGGATGCGTTCATTCGTTCACCTTTTCGTACTCCTTATTCTTTTGTGCGGACTTTCGTATATCCCCGTGAGTGTTTCTCGTGCAGAAACGGTCGATGAGATTAAGGCCCAAATAGATACACACAATAGTAAGATTCAAGCTATCGAAGCGGAGATTGCAGCATATCAGAAACAGCTCAATGTGCTTGGTACGCAAAAACAGACACTCACAACTGCAATCAAATCCATAGACGTAAACCGGCAGCAAACCTCATCCCAAATAAGTGCAACACAGAACCGTATTTCAGCCAGTAACCTGAAGCTGAATGAACTTTCGTACGAAATAGCAAATAAGGAGGATGTTATACGCCTGGACAAGGCGGTGCTCGCAAAAGCATTTCGTGATGTTGACTTGGCTACAGACACGACTCTGATCGAACAGTTACTCTCTTCAGAATCGTTCAGTGAAGCCTGGTTGAAGGTGGATCAAACCGCTGATCTCTCACGATCACTGGAAGCACACGCCAGTGACTTGTATGTGGCAAAGACGCAACTCACCGCACAGCACACCTCGGTGGCTGCCACAAAGCAGAAGCTCTCAAGTCTCAACGAGGAATTGAAGAGTCAGAAGAAGTCACTTGATATTGCGAAGTCTGAGAAAGACAAGCTCCTCTCCCAAACCAAGAGTCAGGAGAGTACGTATCAGTCTTTGATTGCCAAGAAGCGTGCAGAGCAGAAGGTATTTGAAGCCGCACTGCAGGGACTCGAGAGTAGTTTGAAGTCTATTGGTTCAGGCAATATCCCTCGAGTAGGGAAGGGGATTTTGGCTTGGCCATTTAAGCCCTCGTTTATGGCCACCTGCCCGGGCAAGTCAGGAGCTCTCAAGAACAGCTTCTGCATAACGCAGTACTTTGGAAACACCGCGTTCGCTACGGCGAATGCCCAAATCTATAACGGTGCTGGGCACAATGCTATCGACATGGGCGCGCCCAGTGGAACTCCCGTCACGGCAGCACTTTCAGGCACTGTCCTTGCAACAGGGAACACGGATTCTATCCCTGGTTGTTATTCGTATGGAAAATGGGTTGTCTTGAAGCATGCTAATGGACTGGCAACACTCTATGCGCACCTCTCTTCCATTGGCGTGGCTAGTGGCCAAACAGTTACCACCGGAGACACCATAGGGAACTCCGGTATGACAGGATATGCGACCGGCCCGCACCTGCACTTTAGTGTGTATGCGTCTGCGGGTATTCAGATTATGACGCTTAAAGAGTATCGGGGAGCGAGTAGTCCCTGCGCAAATGCCTCTATGCCAGTTGCGCCAAAAGATGCGTATTTGAATCCTATGTCTTATTTGTAGAATTAGGTAAGCGAAAGGGCGAGAACCGAAGTCCTCGCCCTGTGCCTCATTGAGAGACGAAGGTGCTCAAGCCGCCTTCAGTTCCACCATCTTCGGGTCGTTGTAGACCACCAGGTAGGGCATGCCGCCCGGAAGCGACGACCAGAGGTCGCGTTCCAGGAGATAGCCGACCTTACCAGTGGCCAGGCCGAGTTGGAACAGCTGCTCCATGGTCTGGTGCTCGGCCCAGTGCCGACCGTTGCGGTCGATGCAGGCATTCAGGAACGACATCCCGCCGCCGCTCGATTCCTTGAAATCGTCGGACAGCTCGTCGAGCATGGCGGCGATTTCCGCCTTGTTCTCTTCGATGCGGCCGGGATGGAACCCGACGTTGCGGGTGATGCCGGGGGCAGGGACGTACTTGCTGGTGTCCTCGCCGTCCTTGAACAGGCAGTCCATGAAAATGGTGCGTACACGTTCGGCCGAAAGGCCAGTAAATTCCGTCATGACGTTCTCCTTGTGGTCTGGACGGTGGAATCAAAGAACTGGTCTATGATACATCTATATATGTATTTGTCAAGTCTTCACCTGACCGCTCGTATCCCGCACCCGCCACAATATCCTACACGCAAACGTCCGATGCGGAGACCACCGAACTGAAATTGCCTCAAGTTCAGTAATCGGACAGTCCTTGGAGAGTCCGTACAGAGATTCTATGGACCGTCTAAGTCCCAAATCTCCCGGAGAGAACACATCGGGCTTCTGGAGCGCAAACATGAGAAACATCTCTGCGGTCCAGCGACCAATACCCCATACATTTGATAGTTTTGTAACAGCATCTTCCTCACTCATTCGCGAAAGAGCAGGGAGGTCGAGCTCCCCTGCCAGTATTGCTTTCGATAACTCCTTCAGAGTTTTCGTCTTTGCATTCGAGAGTCCTGCCTTGCGCATGATTGGTACACGAAGCTTCTGTATAGCTTCGGGAGTGACTGCCCCCTTACAAGCTTTCTCAAGTCTGCCCCAGATAGTGTCTGCAGCTTTCGTTGAGAGTTGTTGGCTCACAATACTCCCGGCCAAAGCCTGAAAGAGGGCATCGTATTTCCGCCGATGCTTCATATCCTTCCTAATAGCCTCGTGGTGGGGAAGTGCAGCCTGGTAGAGCAGGGGATCGGCCAGCTTGAAATGCGCCATTGCGGCTTCCCCCTTATGCACGACTTTCTTCGGTTTAGCGTTCATGTGCGTAGTATACTTTCTCTCATGATTAGATTCATCATGCTGCTGGTACTGGTGGTCTTGGCACTCTCATACTTTGGTATCTCAATCAGGCACATTGTGGAGTCTCCTTCTGGCACCGATAACTTGACCTATGTCTGGAGCCTTATTCAAAATGGGTGGGACATTCTCGTCGCCTGGATCTCAGGGTTTGCAGAGGGAGTAAAGAACGCAGTCTCCTAGTATGCCTGAAGACGCAAAGCCAGTAGAGATTGCCATAGGACCAGACGCGCGACCTTCTTTTACAAACGCCACCCAGGTGACCGTCTCAGACGACTCGGTGGTTATACAGTTTGCATACATGCGTCCCAACAGCCCCATGGGCCAGCTGGTGAGTGAAGTGGTGCTTTCTCCTAAGCACGCCATCGACTTCAGCCGAGCACTGGACGAAACTATCAAGAAGCACTTCACCAGGCATCTGGGAGAGATGGGTTCCTAAACGAGCAGGATTTATTCTGCACATATTCAGTCAAGCTGAATAAAAGAAGAAGACCGCCCTGAGGGAGATCTTCTCCCGGAGCGGTCTAGGGCATTAGCCCTTTGAGTATTTTCGGATCGTGCTGACGGATTTCATCCTGCTTTGCGAAAACAGGGAATGATCCGTGCCACCTTGTCCCAAGAGGCTCTCCCTTCTGGTCGTAGGCGGTAACGCCTTTGCGTTTTGATTTCCAGCCCACCCCCGGATAGGACTCACTATCAGCGTTGGTGATGAACACCTCGTCATCCCCTCGTTCGGGATGGGATTTGTTGAATTCAGCCACTGCATAACTCCTAAGTTGACCCAGAAAGACAGTACACCGTTTTTGACTTAAAGTCAAGATTAGTTAGAATGGAGTATGCTAAAGGGGTACGGACTATCCTGTCCGTGCATCCTCAACTGTCAGGGGTTTCCGATGATTGACACCAGGCTTTCGCAAACCAGCCGCACTGCCCGCGAACATCTGGACAATTCCATCAAGGGGAAAGGGAAACCGTCGTTCGTCGACGATGACATTCGCGAAGTGCCTACGTAGCTTTTTGGCAGCAGGGAGGAGTCCCCTCCCACTTCCCCAAAGTCACGCTCGGCTTTCGCCTTGAGCACTGACTATAACGACCCAACGTGTCTGTAAAGATATACGGGTCACTTGCTCTTGGGCCTTGGGGTATTACATCCCCAAGGTCCATTTTTAATAGGGAAGTCCTCCCCTTCTTAAAGCCAAATGGAATCTCGGTCAACCGGGGAAGTGCCTAATATATATCTCGGGAAGGGAGTATTCATACAGTAAGTGGGCCAGATACTATCTCGCGAGAGAGGAGTGGGGGACGGGAGAATAAGGAAACAGATACCCAAGCCAAGATAGCCTTAATACAAAGCCTGGTTATTTGTGTTTACGCAAAAGATATATTGTGCGCACATTAAGTAAACAACTTCCCCGGGCGGTATTTCAAATTCCCTTGGGTCTGGTCAGACTACCTGCCCTACTTCCCTATTACTCTGAGCTGGCCTGACCTCTGGGTAAGTTGCTCTGTCTTTCCTCTTCGCATTCCTATTTATTTCTATTTAGACCCCTTCCCTGATTTTCAGTTTTTAGCGGTGGGGAAGGAGCTAAAAGAGAAAACCGGATTCATGGGAATCCGGCCTCTCACTTCCCTGCTCTGGGACTCCTAGTGCCGTGCGGCGATAACCACCACCTGCAACAAACTGATGAGCGTGCTGGCAAATCCTGTCCAGAACGCATACATTTCTAGATTGCCCTTGAACTTTCTATGAGAGCGCTTGTGCGATGTTCGAGCCATACGTAGAGGATAGCATGTGGCGGCGTGTGGAAACTCACACTGCCTGAATAAGATAGAGGTACAGCGTCACCAGTGAGATGAGAAGACTCATGATACCCGTGAGAAACGCATAGAGCCGCATACGACGCGCGTGCTTTGAATTCCCCTTCGCATGGAGTGCCGCACTCAGGAGTCTTTTCTGGCTGTAGTTAACGGGCATACTTAGCAGACTACGTTTTTCGTGATGTACTCATACGCTTCGTCCACTGAGTCTACAACGTGGAAGAGGTCCAGATCCGCCTCGTCAATTGAGTGGTACTTCTGAAACAGATGCGAGCGGAACAACTCTACAATCGGCTCCCAGTATTCCCGGCCATAGAGTACGAGCGGTACTTTCTTAATTTTCTTGGTCTGTATGAGGGTGAGAATTTCGGTGAACTCATCGAGCGTGCCAAACCCTCCCGGGAAACAGATGTAGACCTCTGCCGCAAACGCGAGCATCACCTTTCGCACAAAGAAATGCTCAAAGAGCATGGAGTCCGTCACATACTTATTAAGAGATTGTTCATCTCGCAGACGAATGTTGAGTCCCACCGACGCACCCCCAACGTCGTGCGCGCCCTTATTAGCGGCCTCCATGAGTCCACTGCTTCCTCCGGTGATAACGGCGTATCCTTGCTTTGCAAGCCGGCCAGCTAGCTCAGTAGCATCAGTGTATATCTTTGGCGGGAGCGTGGTGCGCGCCGTACCAAAGAAGGTAATAGCAAGACCATAGCGCGTGATGGTTTCAAACCCATCAACGAACTCAGCCATGATCTTAAAGACTCTCCAACTTTCAAGCTTTCGTGGTTTGCACACCAGAGGCTCGGGGTTCTCTGGAACCTGCCCCTTCCCTTCTTCAATGGCACGCGAAAGTTTCGCTCCCATTCGATCGTGTGAGGGTTCAAGAGCGGGGGGAGTTAGGATGTCGTCTGCCATGGTATATCGAAAGTACTAAATTCGGGTAATATGTTCTTAGTATACGCGATGCGGGCAATAACTTCCGCATGGCACTTAGCTCCCATGAGTGCGTTGTGTGGACGTGGCTCCTCAGGAATCCCACAATACCGGAGTGCATAGTCTAGATTGATTGCTGAACGATTCTTCTCTACAGGCGGTTCGGCATTGTGTGTCGTCATATGGAGCCACACAAGTGAATGAACATCGATGGTGCGCTTCCCGAAGGGACAGGTAATTCCCGCGCGCTGGCAGGCTGCTTGCACCATTTCTAAATCGAAGGAGGGGTTCTGTGCAGCAAGCATTCTGTTTTGAATACCTGCCTGTGCCCATGCCACAAACCTAGTAATAAGCTCTGCTTCGCTTTTCTTTGTGGGGTCTGTTGCCTGCTTCCTACTGAAGCCATTGATGGCGAGTGCCTCGTCTTCAATAACACTGCCCTCCCAGACGCGGCACTCCTCATAGAACTGATTAGTGGGGTTATCACTATCAAGCGCACCCAAGGAGAGTATGGAGTGCCTCAAGGGATTAAGTCCCGTGCTTTCAACATCGAGAACGATCATGACTCTATTCTACAACCCCGGGCAGTTACTTGCAGCGGTGAGTCCGGCTGCTTTCGCATCGTCCACGGTTGCATACCACACCTTGTTCTCTTCCTTTATCCTCTTCACCCCACTGCAGCTTGGCAGATAGTATTTGGTTCCACTCTTAGAGGCCACATACCCCACTCCTGGAATACCGGTCTCGGGCTTAGTGGCCTTGGGGAGAGGTGCAAACTGTGCTGGCTTCCCCAGGGCCTCTTGGCCCCGCTCCTCTATCCAGAAGCCCCTCCCTGCCCCTTTCTCCATATCCTTGCCAGCCAATATGCCGAGCCCAAAGGCCGCGGTGGTGGCCAGAATGAGAATGGCAATGGTGAGGGCATGGGGCGGCACCCGATCAGCCAGTGTCTTGCCCCTCTCCTGTATATCTGCTATATTCATAACACCTAAATTATGGCACATACAAAAGCAGGAGGATCGTCTAAGAACGGCCGCGACTCAAATCCAAAGTACCTCGGTATCAAGCTTGGCGATGGTCAGGCAGCTCGACCAGGCATGGTTATCGTGCGCCAGCGCGGTACCAAGATTGAAGCTGGACACAATGTAAAGGTTGGTCATGACCATACCCTCTTTGCTATGGCTACCGGCAAGGTTCTCTATCGTAGCCGCCGCAAGGTTAATTTTGATGGCAAGGTTGTGCGCAAAAAGGTAGTGGACGTACTGCTTCCCGCATAAGCCAGGCTCAAGTGCCCTCCTCTGGAGGGCACTTGACATTTAGGCACTTATAGTGTTATACTATAAGTATGGGTTAGGGCTGCGCATCCGCGCTGTTCAAGAGACCCACGCACAAACAATAAGGAGGATTGGGCATGACGCTCATCCAGAAGTTCCTCATGGTCCTCGCGGCCATGTTCGTTTTGGGGGTAGCCGCTCCGGCCTCCGCCAAGACGTTGACCGAGATCGACTCCTGCAAGGACGCTGCCCTCGCGGCGGCGCCCTTCACGGGTTTGGTCGCCAAGCGCGAGTTCCAGGCCAAGCACCTCGACAGCACGGACACCGTGTTGATCGACGGCGAGCAGGTCTCGGCCACCCGGCCGATCTGGAATCTCTGCGAGGGTCCGTCCCTCACGGAGCAGCTGGCCGCCGCCAACACGGCAAACACTTCTCTTCGCGGGGAAGTCGCTCGTCTCACCGTCCTGGCCTACAAGTACACGACGACCCGTGACCCGGTCACCGACTTCGTGACCAGCGGCACCACCTACAAGGATGCTGCCTCCGCCAACGAGAAGAAGCTCGCCCACACTGAAGCCGCTCTCAAGGAGGCTCAGTTCTGGGGCAAGTGGATGCTCGGGGGCATTGCGGTCCTCATGCTCTGCCTGCTCTACCTCTTGAACCAGCGTCGCGTTCATCGTGCCTGGTTCGGCTACATCTGGCCGGCGATACTTTGGCTGGCCGGCGGAATCGTCGTCAGCATTCTCTGGTTCATCGCGGGGCTGTCCTGGCTCTGGGAACACAGCTTCGACTGGAAGCCCGCCAAGAAAACCAGGGCGCCGGTCGACTTCACTCCCGACGAGCCCAACACGCTCGGCAACGTGAACCCTCGCGGCGGCACCCGAAGCTCGAACTGAGCTTCAGCCTCCCCCTAGTACCTTCAACGCTAGTTTCTCCGAGCAGACAGCCATACGTGTTGTCGTTCGTCGAGATCCCTATCGATCTTCTCGATAGCCTAGTGAACAAAAACTCATAAAGGCCCTCGTCCAACTTGGACAGGGCCTTTCGACTTTCCATACTTCCCTATTCCGCTTCGATGAAGATAACGATGCTTCCAAAGGTTGCTCCCATAGCAACGGGGATAGCGAACTCGCCAAGCTCTTTGATTGGCTTCTCAAGTTTAATCACGTTCTCCGGAAGCTCGGTAGCGGCAGCAATCTCAGCTGCATCCACCCCGTCATAGAGGTGTCCCTGCTCGTTAGCTTTCTTGGTGATAACAATGCGGCCCTCGGCAAGAGCGTTCAGCCTATTCTCAATGAGCTTAGTATCAAGCTCCTTCTGCTGCTCGTATTGCTTCGCGCGGCTCTCCGCCACCTTCATGTTGGCAGGGGTAGCCACCACCGCCAGCCCTCGAGGAATAAGGAAGTTCTGTGCGTGCCCATCTGCACACTCAATAACGGTTCCTGCGCGGCCAGTGTTCTTCACGTCTTTTAGTAGTACGACTTTCATATAAAGCCATCCTACCTAACCTGGCTTCGATTAGCAACTGCGGGCTATTTCCCCGTGGTCAAAAACTCAACTGCCCTGGCCTTCTGGGGGTCCTTGTCCGCCAAGAACTCCTCCTGCGTGCGCTCTACCTTAATGTCTGGGGTGAGTCCTCCGTCTGAGATAGACCGGCCACTTGGGGTGAGCCAGCGAGCAATAGTCACCTTGAGCGCTCCCCCATCAATTTCAACTAACTCCTGCACCGAGCCCTTTCCAAACGAACGTGTGCCAATGAGTGTTGCAACTTTTGCGTCCTGCAGAGCTCCCGCTAGAATTTCAGACGCCGATGCTGACCCCTGGTTAATGAGTACCACCACCTTCGAGTCTGCCGGAATACCTACCGTTCCGCGAATGCGGTGCACCACATTCAGCTGCATGCCCATGT
>CAYHXV010000011.1:0-17654 GCA_964360855.1 uncultured Candidatus Saccharibacteria bacterium
AAGGAAGAGCTCATGGAAATTGTGGACTTCTTGAAGAGCCCTAAGAAGTTTCTGGACATTGGTGCGCGTATTCCAAAGGGCATCATTTTAATGGGTGCTCCTGGAACGGGGAAGACTCTGCTTGCGCGCGCGGTTGCAGGTGAGGCTGGTGTGCCGTTCTTCTCCATCTCAGGCTCTGAGTTTGTGGAGATGTTTGTGGGAGTGGGGGCCTCTCGTGTGCGTGACTTGTTCCAGTTAGCCAAGAAGAATGCGCCGTCCATTATTTTCGTAGACGAAATTGACGCGGTTGGACGTGTACGCGGCACGGGAGTGGGGGGAGGGAACGATGAGCGCGAGCAAACCCTAAACCAGATTCTCGTGGAGATGGATGGTTTTGATCCAACCGAGAAGGTAATCGTGATGGCCGCCACGAACCGTCCCGACGTTCTAGACCCAGCTCTACTTCGTCCTGGTCGCTTTGATCGAAGAGTGACCATTGACCTGCCAGACCGCAAGGATCGTCTCGAGATTCTAACCGTGCATTCGCGCAAGAAGCCCCTTGGTCCAGACGTAAGTCTCGAGGTGATTGCGGAGCGCACACCTGGCTTCTCTGGTGCTGAGCTGTATTCCCTTATGAATGAGGGAGCAATTCTTGCAGCCCGCGAAGCGCGTAAGGAGATTACCCAGTACGACCTTATTCGGTCCATTGAAAAGGTGATGCTCGGACCGGAACGAAAGAGTCACCTCATGAGTAAGCGCGAGAAGCGTCTCACCGCGTATCACGAAGCGGGGCATGCACTCGTTGGCTCGGTGCTTGAATTTGCTGATCCTATTCACAAGATTTCTATCATTAGTCGCGGACGAGCTGCCGGCTATACACTCAAGCTTCCATTCGAGGACCGCAAGATGCAGTCTCGCAAGGAATTCCTCGACGATATTGCGACTACTCTTGGTGGATACGTTGCAGAAGAAATGGTGTTTGACGATCTCACCACTGGTCCCTCAAATGACCTGGCCGTTATCACCGCACTCGCGCGCGACATGGTTGCCCGCTATGGTATGAGCGACCTAGTTGGTCCGGTAGCCTTCTCTGTTGATCGCGGATACGGAGAACACGCATACTCGCAGGATATTGCTATGAAGATTGATGGGGAGGTGACGCGCATTCTAAATGAAGGACGAGAGCGTGCACGCCAAGTCCTCGTTGATCACCGAGGCGCACTGAACGCTATTGCAGAACGGCTCGTTGAAGTTGAAACGCTTGAGCGTGAAGAGTTTGAGAAGCTTCTTATTGCAAACGGCATTACGCCCAAGGCCAAAGAGGAGGAGGTTGTGGCTTAGTATCCCCCCCCACAAGCTACTCTGTGCGTATTTCCTGCCCGATGACGTAGTAGACTTACCTACGTACTCTTCTAAACACATATATATGTTTCAAGGACGAATCGGCGTGGCTCAATACTGGCTCAGTATTCTATTACTATTCGCACTGACAGTAGCAACGGCGATTATTATCAGTTGCCTCTACTATTTCCTTTTACTCCCTGCCGTGCTCAGTATGGACGGGGTAGGTATTGGAACAACAATCATACTTTCACTTGGTGGAATGTTTCTGGGCATTATTCCGGCTATTGTCGCATTTCCATATAATATTGGTCTTCAAGTGCGCAGGTTTCATGATGTCGGTCTAACTGGTTGGCTCATTATTGTGCTTGCGACTGTGGGCGGTATTGCGAACTTTTTCTTTCCTCCGTTCGGCTCGTCAGTTCTTGCTCACGTTCCAAACCCTGCAGGAATCGTGTTAGCAGCCATTCTGTTTTTTGTTGGTCTGGCTTTCGTGTGTTGGCCTGGTGCCAAGGCCACGAATTCGTATGGTGACCCCACTCGGTACCCATCACTCTGGGCTGCTATCAGGGGGAAGAACGACCCGAGTGCAGGTCCGGTCCCTGTTCTTATGCTCATGGCATTGTCTGTAGGAGTTGCGCTGATTATTGCAGTCGGTGCGGTTGTATTTGTTACTAAAGCACCAGCCGCCACGGCGACGCCCTCATCATCCGAGGGTGATTTAGGCCTTATGGGCTCGACTACGAGTGCGACGGCACAGGGAACTGCGGTTGCCGATTCTTTTCCTAGCGAACGCACGATGTTGATTGTGACAAAGGCAGCTGTGCCTGCTGCGGGTAGCATAACCGCTGGTGCAAAGGTACAAGTTGCCCAGATGACTCTCACTAACACGACCGCAGAAGCGGTAGACCTTCAAGCGATCTGGTATAGAAAAACAGGAACTTCTGCAGACGGCGCGCTTGGAATGGTCTATATAAACGATGGAGATGGTACCTTCGGTACTAACTATTGGTATGACCGCAAAAAGGCGCAGGACGGAATGGTTTACATAAACCAGCCGGAAATGTTTCTTCTACAGCCAGGTCAAAGTCGTTCGTACACTATATCAATCGCACTAAGTCCTGAAGCAGGATCGGAGGTAGGGAAGACGGTTGGCTTGACTGTAGTAGGGTTCTCCAACCCAATCGCCGTTTCAGGTATGCCAGTCATGGGTGCATCGTACACAATCCGATAGTCGGGCAGTAACAGCGAGGGTACAGTACCCTCAAATACGTTGTTGAGGAAGTGGGCATAAAATTATTGCTATCCGGGATAGAATCAAAGTATATGAAAAATCTTGACCCTAGGTTTATATGGCTGCTCTTCCTAAACAATGTCGCTGGTTGGATGTTTAGCTGGACCTTCTTTTTTGTCGGACTCTTTTCTGTATTGGCCTTAAGCTCAATTGAATCGGGCGGGTCGTTCTCATTTTCGGCGTTTTTTGGTATCGCTCTGTTTGTTTACCTTGTCGTCGCCTGTCTAGCATTAGTTGCGGGCTATACATGGGCTCGCCTCACCTATCACTTCTATCGATACGAACTTCGTGAAGATGGGTTCCGGAAGGAACATGGTGTTATTTGGAAGAAGTATGTCACCATTCCCTACGATAGAATTCAAAACGTAGATATCTATAGGGGTCTACTTGCACGAATTCTCGGTCTCTCTGATCTGCAGGTTCAGACTGCTGGTGGCACGTCCCGGGGTGCCTATGGCTCATCCTCTGAGGGCAGACTCCCCGGCCTTTCAAAGGAGCTTGCTGAGGAAATACGTGACGAGTTGATACGCCGTACACGAAGCTCAAAAAGCCAAGGAGGACTTTAAGGTTATCGGCCACTGTAGTTGAGGAAGAAAAACTGGCTCCAGCGTCGTCTCAGACCGTTAGTAATTGCAATGAAATTTATGACTCAGGTCGCTAAGAATAAAGCACTGCAGTTCATGACAACTAAGCTATACTTCTGAGTATGGGCTATTCCGATAATTTTTTTAGTTCGGCCGCAATCAAATCTGCACAAAAGTACCCAAGGGCCTATAGGGTGGCTAGCTACATAGTTTTTTTACTGCTGGGAATGTACCTTACTGTATCTATAGCTGATCCTCTTACAACACCGAAGAGCATGTTCTTCGCCTGTGTCTTCGCTCTACTTTTAGTAGGGGTTCTGGTTGCTTTATCAACCAAAGGAAAGACCCCGGGTCTATTTATAGTATTTGTTCTTCTTGCAGGATGGCTTGTACTGCTTAATCATCAATTTAAGCAGTACCTTCCACTTAAGGACGAGGTTCTTATTCAAATGAATAAGAACCAGAAGTTCGCAACGAGTTGTGTTCAAAAGGAAGAGAATCTAAGTAAGATTAGACCGAGTTCAAATAGAGGAAGAATCTTTAGAGACAAGGATGTGCCAATCTCCGGCAAAAGTTTATGTCCACTTATTGGAAGTTGGGCGTATTTGCCACAAGGGTGGGCATACAACCCAGCTCTGGTAGAAGATCTAACCGCATCCGATGGGACATTTAAATTCAGTGCTCGTAGTCGATGGCAAGAATCAATAACTTGTACAGAATTAGGTTGCGAGTATGAGGGTAGTAATTAAACTGATCCCGTTTCTTACTTAAAGTAAGATTATTACACCCCTGCACTAAGGTTTAAGCATCGTCCCAATCAGCAACTATGAAGTCTAAACGATTGTCTCATATCCCGAAGCCGTCGACGCCTCTACCTAAGATCATTACGATAGCGCTACGAATAATCGCTATCGTTAGTCCGCTCATATGGATTATGATAGCTACTGTTAGAGCAGTATATTCCGGCTATAGTGCCATGTACCTTACGGACCCCGGTCACAAGAGAATTAAGGTCTATGATTGGATGATAGTCTTTACGACCATAGTGCTGACGGTAGTGGCATTCGCATACACGTACGACTATGATTTGAGTGCTTTTCTCTGGGAAGTAGATATGAATGTCGATAAGGCAATTTTTGGTGCGCAATTTTCTGGGTGGGTGAATTTCATAATTCTGTATACTCTCTCCACCATGCTGTATCTCTATGATAAATACCGAGAGAAAATAATTAGAGACGTTAATGTATTTTATAAAGTGTGGTGACGGGTGAGTTCAATAAGCAAACGCAACGCCCCTTAAGACTACTTGAACCAGTCTGTTTGCGTGTAGTTAAATATCTCTTTCCTGTTTGAATCAAAGCAACCGTTTAGTCCATACTTCCATTTACCCTTGAGAACACCTCCCGCCTCTGCACACCACTGTGAATCCTTTCTTATTGCCGGATAGATTACCAGAAGCATTGCTATGCACAGGAGAGCACACATGAGCCAAGAATAGACTCTTTGATTTATTTCAATAGCCCCGTTCCTGTAGGAGAATCCTAGTAGGACTGCGGTGAGCAACAACGCTACCGCTAGGGTGAGATAGAGGCCAGTCGGTACCCGGTACAAAACACCAGCTGTATATGGTGAGAAGAACACCACCATAATAATAAACGTGGCCATTGTCAGTATGAGAAGTGGCCTCAATAATCCATTGGTTTTGGACGAACTCATTGACGCTAGTATGGCATAGAAAACTTTGGTTAAACTAAAATTACAAGTTGAGCACAACCCCGTACCGGCTTGAGTTTATTCGTTCGGAATTTGCAGAGACACCAACAGTGTGATTCCATGAGTGAGCGCCCGTAGCTCAGTTGGTAGAGCACCTTGCTTATACCAAGGCGGTCGCGGGATCGAAGCCTGCCGGGCGCACTAAAGAAGAAGCCCCGACGTTTCCGCCGGGACTCTTAGCCTAAAGTGGTTTCTGCCACAGATTCCATCCGGGCGAGATGCCATCGAAGTAAATATAGCTTGAGCCGCGTGACGCAGGATCGCCAAATGCATGCTCTCTGATGTTGCTCCGCAGAGTAGTGCTCTGGGGGAATCTGATCGGGGCACCCGTTGGTACGAGCTCGCGGTCAATTTCAATCCATTCAGGTCTCAAGCCCCATCGACCGCTCTGAAGGTGAACAAAGTCTTTGGGAACTGTGGCCATTTCATGCGCCGGGAAAGAAGAAAAGAAGAGCCCGCCTGGTTTCAAGCACCTGCGAAGCTCCAGATACATTTTTCGAAGGAACATGAAGTAGAGCGGGTGCGGAGAATTGAGCGTAACGAGATCGAGCGATTCATCCGGAACCTCAAACCGCTCATAACTAGAGATAATTCTTTTCAAGCCCGTACTGCCATCACGAAGAAGCTGCCCCACCCCTTCTGAAGGGATTGCTTTGAAGAAAGGACCGATTCCCCAGTGAGGTTCTCCACACAGAACGAGCATGGGAATCTTTGGATTGCAGGCTTTCAGGTCAGCGCCAAAGGCGCGGGAACCTGCGCCTATATCGAGGACGACGTAGGTCATTTCACACCTCAAAACACATGCCCCCTGGTTACCAGGGAGCTTCTGTGCGCACTCTACCAGATACCTATTCCCGATGCACCTCCTCGTCTGCAACACGAGCCAGGTCTCGAAGACTTGGGTGCTTTGAAAGGTCCGGGTCCGCATCAATAAGATTCCTGGCCTCCGTGCGCGCTGCCTCAACCAGCTTTAGATTCTTAAGTGCTTCCATAGCAATATCAGACACTCCCCACTGGCGGGTTCCATACAATTCTCCGGCTCCACGCAGCGCTAAGTCGTGCTCAGCAAGCTCGAAGCCATTAGCGGCCGTGGTGAGTGCGGTCAGGCGATTCTTGGTGGCTTCGCCAAAGGACTCCGGCAGAAGAAAACAATATGCCTGATGCGTGGAGCGAATTACGCGCCCACGAAGTTGATGGAGTTGCGCTAGCCCAAAACGTTCTGCTCCTTCTATGAGTATCACGGTAGCGTTTGGTACGTTCACCCCCACCTCAACAACAGAGGTGGCAACCAATATATCAATAACTCCTGTTTCAAACCGTTTCATAACGGCTTCCTTGTCTGCGGGCATCATCTTGCTGTGCAGTATGTCGATGGTGAATTCTGGAAAGACTTCTTTTTGAAGCCGTTCTGCTTCAGCTTTCACCGACTTCGCCTGGAGTGCCATTTCTTTGCTCGGGTCCGGTTCATTAATGCGTGGACATATCACGTATCCTTGGCGACCCTTTCCCAACTCCTCACGCATGCGGGTATATGCCTCCTCTCTCTTCTCGGGCCCCAGTATGTCCGTTAACACCGGTTTGCGCCCTATGGGCATTTCATCAAGAAGGGAAATATCGAGATCTCCGTATATGGTGAGTGCCAGCGTGCGAGGGATAGGAGTAGCGGTCATGGAAAGGAGGTGGGGAGACACGCCGTTTTTCTTCACCAGTTTCTGGCGATGCGCTTTCCCGAAGCGATGCTGCTCATCAATGATTGCGTACGCAAGATTCTGAAACTCAAGAGATTTATACACGAGTGCATGGGTCCCTATCACGATAGGTATCTCCCCGTTTGCTACCCATTTCGAAAATTGGGCACGGGAAACTTTTGCAGACTCTTCACCACGAATCTTGCTCGGGAACTTCCGGCACTCGCTTCCGGTGATGAGACCAATAGGAATAGGGTGTTCTTTGAAATACGATACGAATGTAGAGAAATGTTGCTTGGCGAGAATCTCGGTGGGGCACATGTACGCCACTTGGAGCGTGCCACTCTTTCGTCCTGGTGGGCTACTGGTGGCCACCATGTATGCGGTACTGGCCGCCACTGCAGTCTTCCCACTCCCCACATCTCCCTCTAGGAGTCTTCGCATAGGCTGTCCGCGCTCAAAGTCCACCCGTACCTGCTCTATGGTTCGCAGTTGCGCACCAGTAGGCGGGAAAGGAAAGGAAGAAACGAACTCACCTAAGGAGTTCTCATTCGCATCTATGGGTAGCGCTTTTTCTTGGCTTGCTTGTCTGCGGAGCATTTGCGAGGTGAGCTGGAGTGCGAGCACTTCTTCAAATGCAAATCGTTTCCTCGCGGCCTGTGCATCAGACAATTTGCGGGGAACATGCATCCACACTAAGGCAGAAGAAAGGATTGGTAGATTGTACCGCTCAAGTATTTCAGCGGGAATAGGGTCTTGAATAGCGTTTTGTACCCCGGCTTCAAATACTTTCCTGGCCGCATGAAGGAGCCAGAGCGACGAAATACCTTTGCTTTCGGGGTATATGGCATAGAGCGTGTCGTCCGAGAGAACTGCTGTGTCACCCTTGGCGAAGAGCGTGTCGTGTATACCGTCTGGGGGAACCGGAGACTTATCTATCTCCGGATTTGCCAGATACTTGTTTGCACCAGTGCCTGCAATCTTTCCGGTTGCCTTCACCACCATGCCGTCTGCAAGCATCTTGGCAATATATGGTTGACCAAACCACATCATCTTTATTTTTCCAGAAGCATCTTCGAGCCAAGCCTCACCCACGGGCTTGCGGCTCTTCCAGGCTTTTCTTGCTGCAGGTTTGCGTACTGTCCCATACAGGGTGACATCTGCCCCTGCGGATACTCCGGAGATAGTTCCCGAGGGTCCTGCGGCCTCATAGCGAGCGGGGAAGTGATAGAGGAGGTCACTAATAGTGGAGAGACCTAGCTTGGTGAGGGCCTTCCGTTGATCAGGCTTTAGGCGTGGAAAGTGTTGAATAATAAGGTCCTCAGCTTTCATGGAAGCAGTATACTAGGGACCTGGTAGCCCGGTAGTCCATTTGTCCTTATACTGAAAACTATGACTCCCAAAGATAAAAAGATACTGAGTGCATACAAAAAAGCAGGGGCCCGCATTGAGACCCGGGGACGGGTATCCCTAAAGACCAAGCAAGATATAGCCCTCTATTACACGCCAGGCGTAGGGGCGGCGAGTACCCACTTAGCAAAGCATCCAGAGGATGCCAGAAAACTGTCGGTGAAAAGAAACAGCGTGGCAGTTATTTCAGACGGGTCTGCCGTGCTTGGTCTTGGGAACATTGGTCCCTATGGTGCCCTCCCCGTTATGGAAGGTAAAGCACTTATCTTTAAGGAATTTGCTGGAATTGATGCCTGGCCCATTGTGCTCTCCACTCAAGACCCCGACGAAATAGTCCGCACTATTATTGCCATCGCTCCGGGGTGGGGCTGTATTAATTTGGAAGACATAAAAGCACCGGAGTGTTTTGAGATAGAGAAGCGCTTAATTAAGGCGCTTAACATTCCAGTTATGCATGACGACCAACACGGTACCGCAATCGTGGTGTTGGCGGGGCTTCTGAACGCGGTTAAGGTGGTCAAAAAGAAATTAACCACCCTCAAGGTAGTTATCGCAGGGGCAGGAGCTGCAGGAACGGCCACCGCAAAGCTCCTTCGTGCTGCAGGAGTCACCGATATCATTGTGGTGGATACGCATGGGGCACTGCATAAGAAACGCACAGACCTAAATAATTCAAAGAAGGAGTTGGTACGCCTTACCAATCCGCGCAACGTATCCGGAACGCTTGCCGAGGTTCTTTCTGGAGCAGATGCATTCATTGGAGTATCGGGACCGGGTACCCTCACGAGCGAGATGGTTGCCACCATGAATAAAGAAGCAATTGTATTTGCACTCTCTAACCCAACTCCAGAGATTTTTCCCGAGGAAGCAAAAAAGGGAGGCGCTCTAGTCATTGCAACCGGACGATCGGACTTTCCGAATCAAATAAACAACGCGTTGGTATTTCCGGGAATATTTCGTGGCGCGCTTGATAGGGGGGTTATGGAAATAACTGAGGAAACCAAACTGCGTGCGGCTAAAGCTCTTGCCGGTTTGGTCGAAACGCCAACAGCAAACAAAATAATTCCCGACGTACTAGACAAGCGCGTTGTTCCTGCAGTTGCAAAAGCAGTGAAGTAGTACCGTATACTGGGACGTATATGAGTAAAACCGGTCGCGTGATCAGTTTCTATGACTTCCTCGTCTCTATTCCGGACCGCATATACCCCTTTGCAGAGGATATAGAGGGTCAACGGGTACGCTTTCGTCGCGCATACAACCAGGCACTAGCACGTATACAAGAACAACGGGGATACGGAAGCTATGGCGCGTGGCTCATCACGTATCGTGGCGTGTGCCACGTCGTAGGGGCTATCCTCTTTATTGGATTCGCTACGCTTGTTTCAAAAGAACTGTTTGGAAGTGATATTGCACTCTATGTGTTATTGCTTCTGGCGTCCCTTGCACTCATTGCGCAGGAGTTTTTCTTGCAACCGCGCACCTTTGGACAGATGCGCCTGCACAGCATGGTGGACGTGATGAGTTGGGTGGTGCCGTTTGGGGTGTATGTTTTTATGCACCTTAGTTAGTCTCGCTGAATCGCTTGGCGCACCCGAGGGAATACCGTGCTGAACCACGCAGCATCTGCAGCATTTCCAATAGTGTTTGCCACATGGGGAAGTGGCACCCATCGCGCCTCTTCTATTTCCATAGTTGGCGCAAGGAGGGCATGGGGCGCTGCCGCAAAGAGATACATGTGTATTTCTTTCAAGCGATCGAGATTGTCTGAGCCGTCTGGGTTCATCTTATATCGCTCGTAGGTGCCGAGGTCATCAACGAGCTCAAGATTGTCGAGACCCGTTTCCTCAGCTACCTCGCGCCGAGCTGCTACCTCGTCTGATTCACCCGCATCAAGTCTCCCCTTAGGGAAAAGCCAACGGTCGTCTTTTTCCCCACGTATCATGGCAATAGTGCCATTGTCTCCAAGTACAATCCCTCCGGCACAACGTTCAATTTCCATACTTACCGAGGAAACTCACTCACTATCTCGTCTGAAAGATAAAACTTCTCCCCAAGCTCTCCAAAGGTATACAAAACTCCACCGACGGTAATAGGAGCTCCTGCGGTTTGGGGAGACGCATTGGGGTGTGATTTCTCAAACCCGATATTGAAGAGGGTAATAACGGCTCCTGGACTGTTGGTAAGACTAAACCCAGCTCGTTGCCATTGCGACTGAATTTCCTTTATGTATAGCGCCGTGTATAGGTAGGAATAGTAATGGTCTTTCTCATCGGTGAGGCGCTTATAGAGCGCATCATCATGGCTACTGCCTGCGGGATACGCCACGAGTGCGGCAATGCCATCTCCCGGATAGAAGGGAGAGGTGGCATCGTTTGCGTACCGCTCCACCTGGAGTGCCGTTTCTTGTTTAATGCCAGACACGCCAAGTGAGAACTGAGAAAGAGAACCCAGAATCTTGAGTGGCTCAAAGTATCTCTTGAATACTTCACGCTCTGCGGTGAAGAAGCGAATCTGCTCGGGAATGACCACCGCAGCAATGAGACGAGCGGACACTCCGGTCTCTGCCGCAACACGTGCGATGATGACCTGATCTTTGAGGAGTCCCTGCTTCACCACTTCCCACTGCGGTGTTTGATTCCAGGGGCACCTGGTAACCGTTTCGTCATCGCAGGGTACTTGCCGGTCGGCTATTTTTTGCGCAACTGATGAGTCTACGTTCTTGAGCAATATCGCATTACGTTCTGTATTCGAGCCCGGTACGTTAAACACTCCAAATTGCATACCAACGAATACAATAGTGAAGGCTAGTCCGATGAGTGCAAATCCGCAAAGGGCAATCTTTGCGGCGATGTTTAGATACCGGTTCATGGGCGGAGACGGAGAGATTCGAACTCTCGAGGGGTTTTATCCCCTGGCACGTTAGCAGTGTGCTGGTTTCGACCACTCACCCACGTCTCCTTCGCCGTATAATGTAGCATTTTCAAGCTAATGCGCCAACGAGATACCTAAAACCTTGCCTGGTATTGCCTGCAGCACCGCACGCAGTGTTGATCCAGTAGTTGTCACATCGTCAATCACTATATAGGTACAATTGCTCGTAAGAGCACCAGTGAGTACAAAAGCACCATCTATATTGCTAAGTCGCGCATTTCTCCCGAGTTTCGTTTGTGGTGGGGTATCACGTACCCGCCGCACCAGTCGGGTGTCGAGCGAAAAAGCATCTGGCAGAAGTTTCAGTGCTTCGCGCACAATACACTCCACCTGGTTGTATCCTCGTTCCCGGTATCGTTTCTTAGAAAGAGGCACGGGAACTAAAACAAAGCAGGGTGACTCAAAAGGAGCATCTTCCTGCAGTGAAAGGAGATACTCCGCCAGCACGGCACCAAGAAGTTCATGGGCTTTCGTGTGTTGGTGATACTTCGCCTCAAGAATTAGAGCGCGAACCAAGGGGTCTCGATAGGGGAGGAGCGAGACGATTTCGTGTCCGTTCATTGAAAGCTGCGTAGGGCGCACCAAGGCGCCAAGCGCAGGAAACGTGGTGTGCATTGAGCGCGTGGCGGTTAGTCGAGGAGGAAAGAGGGCATCGAGAAACCTTCGCAGGAAGTCCATGCCCCCATGATACAATTTCATTCATGAGTTTTCTCTCGCGTTTTTTTGGTGGAGCGAAGAAAAGCGCAAGCGTTATTGGGGTGGACGTGGGCTCGTCTTCGCTCAAGGTGGTGCAATTGCGCCGAGACCAAGGGGTGGTGGTGCTTGAAACCTATGGCGAGTTGGCACTGGGCCCTTATGCCGGAGCTGATGTGGGCCAGGCCACTAATCTCTCTGCCGAGAAGATTGCTGAAACACTTCGGGATCTGTTGCGTGAAGCAAATGTAACGTCGCTTGATGCGGGCATGTCTATTCCGTTTTCCCGGTCGCTTCTGAAATTAGTTAATTTGCCGTATCGTGAGAATCCTGCAGAACAAAAGACGGTAATCGAACTTGAGGCGCGCAAATATATCCCGGTGCCCGTGTCCGAAGTGCAACTTGATTGGTTTATCGTGCCGGTGGTTGGTGCTGAAAATGCTGAACGCCCCACGTCGGTAGATGTGCTGCTCGTTGCAGTACACAACGATGAGCTCTCACTCTTGAATGGGGTGGTTCAGGGCGCAGGGCTTTCCGCTTCGTTCTACGAGATAGAAATCTTTAGTACGATTCGCGCGGTGGTGGACGAGCCAATACTACCGGTACTGGTTCTCGATATCGGTGCATCGGCAACGAAGGTATATGTGGTGGAGCATGGTGTTGTAGCGTTCTCCCATAACATCCCTGAGGGAGGACAGGATGTCACGCGCACCATTGCAGCCGCTAACAGCATCACCATCGGGAAGGCGGAAAACCTCAAGAAAGAGCACGGATTTGAGGGGGTAAAGGAAAACGGATACGACAAAGACACTATTGAGCTCGTTTTCTCTCGAATCTTTGATGAAGCGCGCCGAGCAAGTACGCAGTATGAGACCAAAGCCCAGAAGAAAATAGCTGGTTTGGTTCTCACGGGCGGCGGGGGAGTAACGAAAGAGCTTGCGGCGTACGCACAAAAGTTCTTTTCTGTTCCAGTGCGGGTTGCTGATCCATTTGCAAAGACGGAAGCACCAGCTTTTATGCGTCCCGTACTTGAAGCCATTGGACCTGAATTTGCGGTGGCGGTAGGACTTGCCCTTCGAAAACTAGAAGACTCTGCATAGAGTGTGCATAAGGGGCGTGCGAGTGCAGCCGTTCCCTTATATACTTATATCGTGGCACTTCCTCCAACTATTCCAACGTCCTTTGTTCCGAAGCAACCGGTTACGACCCAGCCGCGGCGTACCCGTGCTAAGAACGGCATCTTTTTCTATATTGGCCTATTCATCCTGGGTGTTGCAGTTGTGGGTGCAGGCCTTACGTTTGGCTATAAGACCTACATTGAGTCCGTACGCAACTCGCGCAAGGCAGCCCTTGAACTCGCCGAAAAGAATATAAGTGCTTCTGCAGTTGAGGACTTCATACGTCTGCGTAACCGTATCCAAGCATCAAAGACGCTACTCAATCAGCACGTGGTATCGTCCCAGTTCTTTGATGTACTTGAGGGACTCACCCTGCAGAATGTCCGCTTCCAGTCCCTCATTCTCTCGGTGGGGAACGACCGCACCGCTAAGATTGAAATGCATGGCGTTGCGCGCTCCTTTAATGCACTTGCGGCGGAGTCTGCTGCCTTCGCTGCCGAGAAGCGCATTAAGCGTGCCATCTTCTCGGGTATAACCGCAGACAAGAATGGTGTAGTGAGCTTCTCGCTCAAGGCAGAGCTAAGTCCAAAACTTCTGACTACCGATGGGCTCGGAATAATCACTTCAGCCCCTGCGCCAAATATTGCCACCTCAACTCCTTTCGCGCCGGTAGCAAGTACCACCCTGCCGACTAAGAAGGCAACCACCACCACACCATGATGTCCCGCATCCTACCCGTCGTATTTGTGCTTATCGCTGGAGCGATATTCTTTGGCTATGTACACCCAACCGTGCTCGGGAGCATAGCGGATACCAACAAGGAAATTAAGCAGTATGATGGGGCACTCCAGGCGGCCAAACGATTCGAGCAAAAGCAAACACAACTTGCGCTCGAGCAGAAGGCACTTCCCGCAGATGGGGTTTCCCGGCTTCAAGCGTTTCTTCCTGATGGGGTTGATAATGTGCAGCTCATTCTTGATCTCGATGGACTTGCTGCGCGCTCGGGGATAAAGATTCTTAACTTCAATACCACAGAGAGTAAGAAGCAGACCACCCAGGCGAGCACGGCAGGACAGATAGCAACACCCACGGCGGGTGCCGCCACGCCGACACCGGGCGCTACGGGAATAGCTCTTGACCCAAGCAAGCCGTATGACTCACTTGATCTTTCCATCACGGCCACGGGTACCTATACGGAACTGCGAGCTTTTTTGCAGGGCATTGAGACAAGTCTGCGCCCGCTTGATCTGGTGGAGTTCCAGCTCGCCGACTCGACCACGGGTGTATATAAGTACCAGATGACCTTTCGTCTTTATTGGCTTCGCTAGTACCTGCTTCGTATGAAACCTTCAAAGAAAACCATTTCAATTATCGCCGTTATTATTGTGCTCGGTGGAGCAGCGGCATACTTTTTCATGGGCAAGAAGGATGGTGGAGAGGTGGTAACGGCAGTGGGGGCACCAACCAGTGTGGCGCAGGCGAAGTTCTTGGGACTAGCCAGTGAACTTGCTACGGTAACCTTCGACGTGGCGATTTTTAAGGACCCGCGTTTCCTCGGACTTAAAGATATTCACACCAATGTCGTGACGGAACCAACGGGACGTAAGGATCCGTTTGCATCGCTCGCTGGAGTGAGTAGTAGCCAGTAATCTGTGTATGCTATGAACCTACTCTCCATACTAGCGGAGAAGGGCCTGATAACCGCCGAGGATGTTGCGGCAATACAGACGCAGGCGCGAGAAAGCAAGGCAACGGTAGAGAGTATTCTTGAAGAGCGCGGGATTAAGAGCGATAAGGTGCTCGAGGTACTTTCAAAACACTATAATGTCCCTGCGCGCACTCTCACTATGGAGCCTATTGGGCGCGCGGTGCTTGAGTTTATCCCCGAGGAATCTGCCCGGCACTATCGTTTTGTGCCCATCGCGCAGGAGGGTGGCGTGCTCGAGGTGGGTATTGTGGACCCCGATAATATTGAAGCGCTCGATGCACTGCAGTTTATTTCAGGACGGGTGGGTGTTCCATACAAACTATTCTTGATCAGCACGGGCGACTTTAATAAGGTCATCAAGGAGTATGAAAATCTCAAGGACGATGTAGACGTTGCCCTGTCTGAATTTGAAGGAGCGGCAGCGAGTGAGGAAAAACAGAAACTGGTTGACGTGGGAGAGGGAAGTAAGGACGCGGTGATAAAGCCTGATGCTCCCGTCACCAAGATTGTGGCAACGGTACTGCGGTATGCGGTTGAAGGTGGCGCTTCAGACATTCACATAGAACCAACTCCAGAAAAGACCAGGGTTCGGTTTCGTATGGACGGCAAACTCCACACCTCTCTTGAGCTTCCGGCGAAGGTACACCAGGCCGTGGTGGCCCGTATTAAGATTTTGGCGCAGCTTCGACTGGATGAGAAGCGTAAGCCCCAGGACGGTCGTTTTTCCGCGAACGTGGAAGATCGACGTATCGACTTCCGTGTGTCCACGTTTCCAACGCAGTACGGGGAGAAGGTGGTGATGCGTATTCTTGATCGATCAAAGTCCATGGCAGACTTGGAGTCCATTGGCTTTTCTGATGCAGACCTCGCAACGGTGAAGGAGATTCTGAAGCGTCCGTACGGCATCATTTTGATCTCTGGTCCAACCGGCTCGGGTAAGTCAACAACACTCTTTGGTATGTTGTCTGCGATCGATCGCGAGACCGAGAACGTGGTTTCGCTTGAGGACCCGGTGGAATATGAAATTGCAGGAGTGGCACAGTCTCAGGTAAAGCCGGAAATTGGATACACGTTTGCTTCGGGACTCCGTTCCATTTTGCGTCAGGACCCTAACGTGATTATGGTGGGAGAGATTCGTGACAAGGAGACGGCGCAGTTGGCTATTCAGGCTGCCCTCACCGGTCACTTGGTGTTCTCCACCATTCACACCAACACGGCCGCGGGCGTTATTTCTCGTTTGGTGGACATGGGAGTTGATCCCTACCTCATTGCACCGACTCTCATTGCAGCTATTGGGCAGCGCCTTGTTCGTAGATTATGTCCAGGCTCTGGGGTTGCCGTACCGATCTCTGAGAGTGTACGAGTGAACCTCGATAAACAGTTTGCTGATCTACCAAAGGAATTCCGCTCAAAGATACCAGAGTTTAAGGAGGTATATGAAGCACATCCGGGGCCGGATTGTCCCAACGGTACCCGGGGTCGCCTCGCGGTGTTTGAAATACTGCGTATGGATAAGGATATAGAACACGTAGTCCTCACCACCCCGGTGGAGGAGAAAGTGTATGCGGCAGCCCGCGCTAAGGGTATGCTCACCCTTCGCGAGGATGCTATTATTAAGGCACTCGACGGTAAAATTCCATTCGACGAAGTAAATGGGCTTGGCGGAGCAGTGGTAGAAGAAGAAGCGCCAATCGAGACGGTTTCCGAGGAAGTAGAAGAATCAAAACCTGAGGAAATCCTATAATCTATTGTTATGGACACACCAACAAAGCACTACCGACTCTATCTTGTAGATGACGATCGATTTCTTCTTGATATGTATGCGGTGAAGTTTAAGGCAGCAAATCACGAGGTCACCGCGTACTCCAGTGGAGAAGAAGTGTTGAAGGCACTCCGGGAGCAGCCAGCTCCTGATGCGCTCTTGCTCGACATCGTCATGCCGGGAGTGGACGGGTTTGAGGTGCTAGAGACTATTCACAAAGAGAAGCTCGCGACGTCCTCTCGTATTATCGTCCTCTCGAACCAAGGACAGGAAAGCGACATAGAAAAAGCAAAGGCACTCGGTGCCCATGGATACATCATCAAGGCTTCCGCCATTCCTTCTGAGGTATATACCGAGACCATTCGTATTATTGAACAAAAGGCATGAGCACCACGCAAACCCCAGCAATTGGTGCGCTTCTCGACATTGTGGTGTCTGAGGGTGCGTCTGACCTGCATCTTTCAGCCGGCTCGCAGCCCATCATTCGAGTATCTGGATCACTGGTGTCTTTGGTGCAACACAAGGTACTCACGCCGGCAGATACCGAAGCACTACTTAAAAGTATTTTGCCGGAAGACCGGTGGGAGAAATTTAAGGAGAACCAAACCGTTGACTTTTCATACGCGCACGAGGCGAAATCACGTTTTCGCATTAACGGATACATAGTGCAGGGAGCAATCACTATTGCGCTGCGTCTCATTCCCAAATCCATTCGAACCTTTGCGGAACTAGGACTCCCGCCAGTGCTTGAGGTATTCACCCAGCGCCAGCAGGGATTCTTCTTGGTGGTGGGTCCGGTTGGGCAGGGAAAGTCGACCACGCTCGCCACCATCATTGAACGAATCAATGAAACGCGTGCCGAGCACATTGTGACCATCGAAGACCCTATTGAATACATCTTTGAACCAAAGAAATCACTTATTCATCAGCGTGAAGTGCATATTGATACTCCGGATTTCCATGCAGCACTTCAGTCTGCGTTTCGTGAGGACGTAAACGTGATCATGGTGGGAGAAATGCGCGATCAGGAGACCATCTCGTCTGCGGTAACCGCTGCAGAAACCGGCCACTTAGTGCTCTCTACATTGCACACCAACAACGCCGCGCAAACCATCGACCGTATCATCGATATGTTCCCACCAAACCAGCAGGGACAAGTGCGGGTGCAGTTGGCGGGCTCTCTTGCAGGTATTTTCTCACAGAGACTTATTCCCCGCATTTCTGGTGGACAGAGTCTTGCGTACGAGCTCCTTATTAATAACAGCGCGGTTTCGAACCTAATTCGTGAAGGACGCACCCACGAAATCACCACGGTGATTCAAACATCCTCGCAGGAAGGCATGATTGACATGGATCGCTCGCTTGCTGAGCTG
>CAYHXV010000012.1:0-17198 GCA_964360855.1 uncultured Candidatus Saccharibacteria bacterium
CATGAGCGATAAACTGCCGAGGTAGCTCAGTTGGTAGAGCGGAGGTATCGTAAACCTCAGGCCGCCGGTTCAATCCCGGCCCTCGGCTCCAAAATCAAATCTCCTATGGTACGTGACGAGAAGCAAACCTACGCTATGCACTCAAAGGTAGTGCCGTATCCAGGCATAGCTGCATGGAGGTTTCTAACTCTTCCCAAGACACACGGCCAGGAAATTAAAAAGACGTTCGGTATGCACGCACGAGGGTGGGGCTCTCTCCCTGTTTCCGTAACCCTAGGAAGCAGTACATGGAACACCTCAATCTTTCCTGATAAGAAATCAGGATCGTACGTGCTTCCACTTAAAGCAAAGATACGAAAGGCGGAGGGTATAGAAGATCACTCAACTGTTTCATTTGTTCTCACCATACGATGAGGTTAGGTCAGATTGACGCTCACGCGCGTCGTAGCGTATGGTTCATGTGCACATGAACGGTCACGTAAAAAATGAGGTGCACTGTTTCCGTACAGCTCGCGGGGTGACCCAAGAGCAGTTGGCGGATGCAGTTGGTGTATCGCGCCAGACGATTATTGCCATTGAAAAGGGGAACTACACTCCCTCGGTATTACTCGCGCTAAAGATAGCTCGTTATTTCAAAGAGTCGGTTGATACAATATTTATACTCAAGCCATGATTAAAAGCACCTCCATACAAATAGTGAGCGCTGTTCTCGTTCTTATTCTCTCAGTGCTCCTCCTCAACCCATTTCATTTCTGGATGCCTGGTATGGCGCAGATGGCAACACTCGGGTGCCTTCTGGTTGCATTTGCGGTGCTTTCTATCTATTTGCTTCAAGAACACGCTGGTGATGAACGAGAAGTCACCCACAGAATGCTCGCGGGACGGATTGCATTCTTTATTGGTTCTCTCGTGCTTGTTGTTGGTATAGCGGTTGAAAGCATGCACGGCACTCCTAATATGTGGCTCGTACTCTCTCTTGCAGGAATGATTCTCGGGAAGGTCGTGGCTCGCTTCTATAGTGATTGGATGCTGTAGTACCTGTGGATAACTGATGTAAAGTTAACTTTACATTTATCCTCGCTCTCCCTATACTAGGCATATTAATCGCTTAGTATTTTTTATGGATACAAAGACCAACAGCGTTCCTCTTATTATTGGTGGTGTGGTTGTGCTCGCGGTGATCGCATATGGCTCATATGCGCTCATGCAAAAAAACGCCCAGGTGACAAAAGACGAGATGATGCAGAAGGAAGAAGTACTGGAGACGGATGTAATCGAAGGGGAGACTATGATGAAAGATGAAGGTGCAATGATGAAAAAAGGTTCATACGAAACATATTCAGCGGACAAGCTTGCCATGGCTAACGAGGGAGACGTAGTGCTTTTCTTTCGTGCATCGTGGTGTCCTACGTGCCGTGCACTTGATGCTGATATCAAAACAGGTGCTATTCCTGCTGGTGTGACGATTCTCGATGTTAATTATGATACCGAGACGGCACTTAAGCAAAAGTATGGTGTTACCAGTCAGCACACGCTTGTACAGGTAGATGCGCAGGGTACGCTCATTCGGAAGTGGCAGGGGAGCCCGACACTGGTAACAGTCGTAGCTAATATTCAGTAGTGTGACGTTTCTTGTTATTGCATTCTTTGCGGGTATGCTCACGGTGCTTGCACCGTGCATTCTTCCGCTGTTGCCGGTAGTAATCGGTAGCTCAGCTGCTGCGCGAAGTAAGCTTACTCCGTATATTGTAGTTGGATCACTGGCGCTTTCAATTATTGTCTTCACCTATCTCTTGAAAGCATCGACTGCGTTCGTTACTATTCCGCCTCAGGTCTGGACGTATCTTTCCGGAGGCATTCTTGCGCTGTTTGGTCTTACGCTTTTGTTTCCTGCGCTATGGGAACAGGTACCAGGACTTGCTTTACTGTCTTCAAGGTCAAACAAACTAGTTGGTACGGGATATCAAAAGAAGAGTGTGTGGGGAGATGTGCTGGTGGGCGCAGCACTTGGTCCCGTGTTTTCGACGTGCTCGCCGACCTACTTTGTAATTCTTGCTTCGGTATTGCCCGCATCTTTCGCACTTGGAACAGTGTATCTCCTTGCCTATGTACTCGGACTTTCTCTCATCCTTCTCTTCTTGGGACTTCTTGGAGAACGGCTTGCGCAGCGTATGAGCACATTTGCTGACCCGCGCGGATGGTTTAAGCGCGGTATCGGACTTCTCTTCGTTGTCCTCGGTCTTATGATTGCCGTTGGATATGAAAAGAAACTTGAGACTGCAATTCTTGAAAGCGGCTACTTTGACGCCACGAAGCTCGAGCAGACACTTCTCGAATTTTCCAAATAACATGAAGCCTGAATATATTCTTGGTGCTACTGTGCTTGCTTTTGTGGTGTTTGGAGGCACCTGGCTCCTTTTTTCAGGGAAAGAGCAGAGCAAGAGGAGTGCTGCGGCCGAAGGTATTTCCTATGTAGAAATTGCCAACCCTGCGGGGTTTGTAAATACAGACGGGATAACTATAGGGGAGCTTGTGGGTAAGAAGGTTATTCTCGTTGAGTTCTTAACCTACTCCTGCATCAATTGTCAGCGTACATTCCCTTACGTCGTGTCGTGGTACTCAAAGTACAAGGATGAGGGACTTGAGATTATAGGCATACACACTCCTGAATTTGCTTTTGAAAAGGACTCAAAAAATGTACGTGAGGCAATGAAAAAGTTTGGTATTACGTATCCAATTGTTCTGGATAACGACTATGCAACGTGGAATGCGTATGGTAACAAATATTGGCCACGAAAATACCTTGTCGATATACACGGAACTATTGTGTATGACCACATTGGTGAAGGTGCGTACGAAGAGACGGAAGAGAGAATTCGCGAGCTTCTTAGAGAGCGAGCACGAGTTCTTAATGAGCCGATTGGAACGGACACAGAACGAAGTGTTGAGGTGGTGGAAGAAAAAAAGAACGGTGCACAAAGTCCAGAGACTTATTTCGGATCCCTCCGAAACTCTCTTCTTGGGAACGGGACGGCAGGGAGAGAAGGAACGCAAAACTTTATTGTTCCAACACAGCAGCGTGAAAACACCCTGTATCTTGGCGGGACATGGAATGTTACTCCAGAGTATGCAAAATCCGTTACAAATTCACACCTAGTCTATACGTATCGTGCGCGGTATGTGTATCTTGTTATGCGCTCCACTATGCCCGTTCCCTTGGAAGTATGGCAGGATGGTGTGTTTGTTCGTACGGTGACTGTACAGGACAGCCAACTGTATACACTTATTGAGAACTCTGACACAGAGACGCATACACTTGAACTCCGTACAACGGAAGGTGGACTTGAAGTGTATGCGTTCACGTTTGGGTAGAGTAGCGATAGGGGAAAATCGCTTGAGTGCGGGTAACTCTCCTTGAGAAAGTAAAGAGTGCGTGAGGTCGTCTCAAATATAGTATACTACGTTCCTCATTTTTTACAAGTATTTCCTGTTTGGTATACTTGTCTGCATGAACCCCGAGGAGCGCATAGGAGAAATTGAGGCGCTCATGGCGTCTCCGTCGTTTTGGGCAGACAAAGACGAAGCTCAGAGAATCGTACGTGAATACCAAAGTCTCAAAGACGGTGGCGAGAGCGGAGACGGACATGATGGAGGTTCAGCAACCTTGAGTATTTTGGCCGGAGCGGGCGGGGACGACGCTGAAGACTTTGCCGCAATGCTGCGAAGAATGTATGAGGGATATGCAGAGCGGAAGGGATGGAAGGTGCATGAGCTTGATCTGAGTGAGAACAATCATGGAGGCTTTCGTAGCTGTCTCATAGAAATCACCGGCAAGGGCGTATACGGAAGACTTCGGCACGAATCAGGCGTGCATCGCCTTGTGCGCGTTTCTCCCTTTAACGCTAATGACAAGCGCCAGACATCCTTTGCGCTTGTTGAGGTACTTCCCAAGATAGGAGTACATGAAGAAGTTAATCTTCGTCCTGATGATTTAGACATTCAATTTGCGCGCTCGGGAGGCGCGGGGGGACAGAACGTGAACAAGCGGGAGACCGCGGTGCGTATCACGCACACCCCTTCAGGTATCTCGGTGCATGTTTCAAGCGAGCGCAGCCAGCAGGCAAACCGAGAGAAAGCTATGGAGCTGGTGCGTTCTAAGTTGTTTGCTCAGCAAGAAGCAGCCAGAGATGCAGAAGCCAAGGGACGCTCCATAGCTGGTACCACAGACAACAGTTGGGGGAGTCAGATGCGCTCGTATGTGCTGCATCCCTATAAGTTGGTGAAAGATCATGAATCGGGACATGAATCACACGACCCTGATAGTGTACTTGCAGGCGACTTGGATAACTTCATAGACGCTTCTATCGCCGGCGAGGTATAATGACCATCGATATCCTGTATGATTTATTTCGACAAGGTCACCAAGCATTACCGAGACGGAACCCCCGCGCTCGAAGACGTGACCCTCTCGATAGCTCCTAAAGAATTTGTCTCTATTGTGGGGCACTCGGGAGCGGGTAAGACCACGCTGCTCAAAATGCTCCTTGCAGAAGATGCGCCCACCACCGGCACGGTATTTTTTGAATCGGTGGACGTGAACTCAATTCCGAAGAGTCGCATGCACCACTACCGCAGAAAAATCGGTACAGTGTTTCAGGACTTCCGGTTGATTCCCAACAAGACGGCGTATGAGAATATTGCCTTTGCTATGGAGGCGGCGGGTAGAGCCGAGGACGAGATAGCCAGCGATGTGCCGCACTTCCTCGACCTGGTTGATTTGGCAGACAAGTCAAACCATTTTCCAAGCCAGTTGTCTGGGGGAGAGCAACAGCGCGTGGCTATTGGGCGCGCAATCATTAATCAGCCGGACGTGATTGTTGCAGATGAGCCCACCGGAAATCTTGATCCAAGCAATACGTACGAGGTGATTGAAATTCTGAAAAAGATTAATGAACTCGGTACCACGGTGGTAATCACCACGCACAACAAGGGTGTGGTGGACGCACTCGGGAAGCGCGTCATCACCATGGACAAGGGGCGAGTGGTGCGAGACGACACCCAGGGGCAGTATCACCTGTAATATTTCTTATATGATTTCTACTTCTTTGAAACGAGTGTTGTCTGGAGGAGCAAAGAGCTTTGTGCGTAGTGGGGTGGTGTCTTTTGCCACCGTACTCATCATGACAGTGACCATGATCATCATTGGGTCACTCGTGTTCCTTTCGGCGATCCTGGGGAATACCCTCACCAGTATCAAAGACAAGGTGGACGTGAATGTATATTTTGTGACGAATGCCGACGAAACAGACATACTTTCCGTACAGCATAAGCTCGAAGCTCTCTCTGACGTTGCAACAGTAACGTATGTTTCCCGTGCACAGGCACTCGAGAGCTTTAGGTTGCGTCATACTGATGACGAACTTACCCTTCAGGCGCTTGATGAGCTTGGAGAGAATCCGCTTGGAGCATCCCTTGCGGTGAAAGCGAAGGACCCGTCCAAGTACGAAGGTATTGTGAAGTTTTTGTCAGACGACCCTTCCGTTTCACCGTCGTCGGGTCCCATCATTGACCGTATTAACTACTATCAGAACAAGACCGTCATAGACCGCCTCACGTCTGCCATAGACACCACCGAGCGAGCAGGGCTTGCTATTGTGCTTCTGTTTGCCTTGGCATCACTCATCATTGCTTTCACCACCATTCGTCTTGCCATTTACACGTCCAGGGACGAAATAGCCGTTATGCGGCTGGTGGGAGCATCCAACATGTATATTCGTGGCCCCTTCATTGTGGCTGGGGTGATGAGCGGGGTGTTGGCTGCACTGATTGCACTCCTTTTCTTCTACCCTGCAACTTGGTATGCCGGTACCTCGCTCTCTGCATGGCTTGGCGGGTTCAACCTCTTCACGTACTATCTCGACCACTTTGCGGTTATATTCTTGCTTCTGGTGTGTTCTGGTATTTTAATCGGAGCTCTTGCCAGTTTCTTGGCAGTGCGTAGATATCTGAAGGTCTAAGTTCTCGGTCATGGCACTCGAAGGACATAAATATCTATTTGTACTGGGCGGGGTTATGAGCGGCGTTGGGAAGGGTATCGCCTCTTCTTCCATGGCGCTCATATTGAAACAGCGTGGGTACGAGGTGAATCTGGTGAAGATTGACCCGTACCTAAATGTGGACGCCGGCACCATGAACCCCACCGAGCATGGTGAGGTGTTTGTGCTTAGTTCAGGACTGGAGACCGATCAGGATATGGGGAACTATGAACGATTTCTGAATCGCGATCTTGGCCCTGAGGACTATATGACGAGTGGGATGGTGTATCAGTCGGTGATTGCACGAGAGCGTGCACTTGAATACGGGGGGAAGTGCATTGAAGCTATTCCGCATGTGCGGGATGAAATAATGCAACGAATTGAAAAAGCAGCAGCGCACAATGGGAGCCAGATTTCGGTTATAGAGATTGGAGGAACCGTGGGGGATTTCCAGAATGCACTGTTTATTGAAGCTGCGCGCGTATTGCGCCTGAAGCATCCAGATGATGTGCGGTTTGTACTTGTATCCTATTTGCCCGTGCCCGGTACGCTCGGGGAAATGAAAACTAAGCCCACTCAGACTGCGGTGCGGGAACTTAATTCATATGGCGTGCAGCCTGATTTCATCATTGCGCGCTCAAATGGTGCAATGGACGAGAAGCGCAAAGAGAAACTGGCGATATGGTGCAATGTGCAACCAGAGCGAATTATTTCAGCTCCTGACGTGGAAAGTATCTATGACGTTCCTATGAATCTTGAGCGAGACAACATTGGGGAGCGTTTGCTTGAGGCACTCAATCTTCCCACGGACGCAGTGTCTGATCTTTCCGAATGGAGTGACTTCGTCTCTCGCGTTAAGAAGGGAGGACCAGAAGTGAAGATTGGGATTGTGGGGAAGTATTTTGATACGGGAGACTTTGTACTTTCTGATGCGTACCTGTCCGTGATTGAGGCGCTGAAGTTTTCAGGAGCGTTGCTTGGGGTGAAGCCTCAGATTAAGTGGCTGAACGCTAAAGACTTTGAGAAGGGTGAGGCTATTGAAACGTTATCCGAGTATGACGGCATTATCGTGCCGGGCGGGTTTGGGGAGACGGGGATTGAGGGGAAGATACAGGCGGCAAAGTACTGTCGAGAGAATAAGATTCCGTACTTTGGTCTCTGTTACGGCATGCACATGATGGTTATTGAGTATGCCCGTACCGTATTGGGTCTCGAGGGTGCACACACGGTTTAAATTAATCCAGATTCTCCGCATCCGGTGGTGGACGTGATGCCCGAACAAAAAGCACTGATTGCCGAAGGGAAGTATGGAGGGACTATGCGTCTTGGGAATTATCTTGAAAAGATTGTGCCCGGCACTATTGCCTACACGGCATACGGGAAAGAGGAAGTTGAGGAGCGGCACCGGCATCGGTATGAGATTAACCCCGAGTATGTGAAGCAATTAACCGATGCTGGTCTTGTATTCTCGGGCGTGTCTCCGGACGGGGTGCTTATGGAGATTGCAGAGCTTCCGGAGTCGGTGCACCCCTTCTATTTGGGTACCCAAGCACATCCGGAGCTTATTGCGCGCCCGCTTGCGCCGCACCCGCTGTTCTCCGAATTCCTTAGTGCTGCGAAAGCTAAGAAGGGTGAGTAAGAGGTGGGGTGGGTGTTCGGCTTCTTATGCACCAGCCTCTGTGGAGGGTGGTTAGTAGGGCAGTATAATGGGGCTATAGCTTAATGGTAACTCTAGTATTTGTATGTCTAATACGCTTAAAACGGTAATCAGTGTGGGAGCGCTTGTGGTAGTAGCTGCAGTGCTTTATTTCGGTATGCAATGGTATCAAAACGGTAAGAATACAGACGGGTCAGCCGTCTTCTCAGATGAGCCTGCGGCACTTCCCTCAGGCGCAGCCTCTGACGATGACTCACTTACGAAAGACACCGCAGCAATTGACGCGCAGCTCAAGGGTCTGGATGCAGATACTGCTTCTGCGCAAGCCAGTCTTTCGGAGTCAACAGAGGCTCAGTAATTATTCACGTATTGATATTTGACCTATGAAACAGTTACCAATTATTGCGAGCGCGTTTTTGGGTGTGGTAATAGCCGCAAGCCCACTCGCAGCATTCGCTGAGTATTCGGTTGATGCAGACACTTCAGTGAAGGCTGAGGCATCGGTAGAACAGAAAGACGGACCACGTGGTTTCCTGCAAGGGATTGAGTCACGTCTCGATGCGCGCGGTGAGGCAAGGGTTGAGCAAAAGGCTCGTCTCGAAGAACGACGCGGCACCAGCTCTCCAGAGCGTGATATGCGCAAGAGTGACGACATCACTGTTGTGAAAGCACGCGCAACAAAGGAGATTGATGGTCGCATCACTCGCTTGAACGCACAGATTGCCCGCATTGGCACCATGGAGCGTCTCTCTGCTGAGCAGAAGGCTTCTATTACCGCAGAACTGAACGCGCAGGTAGCGGCACTCACCACGCTCAAGGCAACTATTGCTGCAGAGACTGATATTGCTGCCGTGAAGGAGGACCTTAAGTCCATCACCAAGGCATATCGTGTGTATGCGGTGACCATGCCTAAGGCTGCTATCACTGCTGCAAGTGATCGTATTATGCACATCGTTGCACAAATGGAGGGCTTTGCCACAAAGCTTTCAGCACGCGTAGTTGCTGCAGGCTCTAGTGAGGCAACTGCTGCGCTTAGCGACTTCAACCTGAAAGTAGCTGATGCTAAGGTACAGGCCCAGGCTGCAGCAAGTCTTGTTGCAGGACTCTCTGCAGACAATGGAGATGCTGCCATTGCAGCTTCAAACACTGCAGCACTAAAGAGTGCTAAGGAAAAGATCGATGCTGCTCAGGCAGACCTCAAGGCAGCTCGAAAGGATATTGGAATTATCCTGAGTGCAATTAAGGGGAAGAGTGAAGTGAAGGCAGAAGCTGGCGCCTAGGAATATTATAACGAAATAGCCCGGCTTCGAGTCGGGCTATTTCGTTATATACTGTACTTATAATCCTTAATTGATTTGTATGGATATCACCATAAATTATCTTGCAGTGGTTGTTTCTGCTATTGCCGCAATGGTTGTTGGCTACCTTTGGTATGGTCCCTTGTTTGGGCGCCAGTGGCGCCACCTTATGGGCGTGACCAAAGAGAGCATGAGCCAAAAGTTCATGACGCAGACATACACTATTATGTTTATCAGTGTACTCGTTATGGCAGGGGTGCTTGCACACAATTTGGTGTTTGGTTCAGCCTTTCTTAACTTGAGTGGGGTGACCGCAGGTATTCAGGTTGGTTTCTGGAATTGGCTTGGGTTTGTGGTGCCGGTGTCTCTAGGTACGGTTCTCTGGGAAAGAAAGCCCTGGAAGCTTTGGTTTATAAATGCAGGATACTATCTGGTGGTAATGGTAAAGATGGGAATTATCTTGGCGCTGTGGCAATAACGTACCTAGTTGTTGTTTGACAGATATCCGACACGGGAGTTCACTAGAGTGAGACGTTGGCGCCTATAGGGAGGATATAAACATGAAGCGCCGTGCACAGAAGGTTTCCTACTCGGTTCCCGTTGGGTACCCGGGCAGTAGTCAGAGCGTTGACTGGAGGTGGCCGGATCCCAAGTCCCCGGAATGGCGGATGTCCGAGCGAGAGGGTGTCTCCTGGTTTTCAGCAGGTCATCTGACGGAGCAGGGTCGAAGCGCCATTCTCGAGCATTTTGGTCTCGAGCGCGTCGCGGACCAGCTTCCGCTTTCGCTTCTTGCCAGACGCGCACCCAACGAGCTTGAACTGATGCACTTCGGTCTCAGTGGAGGCGAACGACAAGTACACCGAAGTGATCGGATCGGGGACCACATCGAGGCTCAGCTGGCTGCGTAAAAGAGGGGGTGTGTCGGAAACGACGCACCCTTCTTTGCTTGAACATAGGTGCTTTTTCCAGTATTGTGCACGAAGCAGGTCGGTTTACCGGCCTCGCCATTGCGGGATCGTCTAATGGTAGGACTACGGTTTCTGGTGCCGTCTATCTAGGTTCGAGTCCTAGTCCCGCAGCAACCGCAGGTAATGTAACCAGCCGCCATTATTTTGGTGCAGGGTGTACAATCACCCTATGAAATCGCCACACCTCATCGCTGGCCTCGTCCTTGCAACGTTGCTGGTACTTGCTGCCGGATACGTATATGTGAACCCGCCGTCAGGTTCTCGGGCAACAAGCTTTGTTGAGTGCGTAGCTGCCGGGAATCCGGTCATGGAAAGCTACCCACGCCAATGTGCAACCAAAGACGGTACACACTTTACCGAAGAAATCACCCCAAGCCCTACTGGCAAAGAAAACCTTATACGTGTGACGAGCCCGAGTCCGGGAAGTAAAGTGACGAGTCCACTAACGATAACTGGAGAAGCACGCGGTACTTGGTTTTTCGAGGCAAGCTTCCCCGTGTACGTTGCTGATTGGGACGGGCTCATCATTGGAGAGGGAATCGCAACGGCAAAAGGAGAGTGGATGACTCAAGAGTTCGTACCATTCACTGCGGTTATCACCTTCGATACGAGCAAGATACGGGGTAACTATTCAGAGAGAGGCACGCTCGTTCTTAAAAAAGATAACCCCTCAGGACTACCCGAGCACGATGATGCACTTGAGATTCCTATACTTCTGAACATCGTTCCCCCTACGCCAAAACCTACAGACACGGGCAGTGTGAAGGGAACGGTATTTCTGAGCCCCACCTGTCCGGTAGAACGAGACCCGCCTGACCCTAGTTGTGCACCAAAGCCCTACGCAACCACCATCCGCATCAGCAAGCAGGGGGTGCCGTATGCAACGATAACCACAAATTCTGTAGGTGCGTACACCACAGTACTTCCAGCCGGAACCTACCTATTTCTTCCCAAGGGTGGCACCACACTGCCAAGCTGTAGTGAGACGCAAATAGTAGTTGCTGCAAATACTACCCAGACCGTAGATCTCGATTGCGATACGGGAATACGCTAAGCAGCTTCTCCCATTTCGTACCTATGAGATACTTGCCGCTCCAAGGTGTATACTTACCCCATGATACTTTCACTCTTCATCGGTTTCATCCTCGGCGCAGGCGCACTTCTTTTTGCCCTTCAGAATACAGACATTGTTGCCCTCACTTTCATGGGGTGGCAGTTCTCAACCTCTCTCGCCATTCTTGTACTAGCTTCGGTAATTGTAGGAGTTCTTATAAGCATCTTGGCGTATATCCCCTCAGCACTAAGCGCCAGCTTTAGAATCATGGGACTAAAGAAGCAAAATAAACACCTGGTGCAAGAGCTGGAAGCCCAGCGACAAACACCGACGAGTGCACCCGCCACAGTGGAAGAATCCTCGGTGATTGACTTGCGCTCCTAGAGCTGCACCACCTCTTCCCAGGAGCGACCAGGCACCCCAAAGTGCCCATAGGCTGCAGTCTCTTTGAATATGGGGCGGGTCAGACCAAGGCGCTCACGAATGGCAAGGGGACGGAAGTCAAAATTCGCTCGGACAATATCTGAAAGATTGGTTCCGTCTTCGCTATACGCTTCTATCATCACCGGCTCCACACGCCCAATGGCATAGGCAACAGAGACTAGTGCTTTCTGTGCATGTCCATTCGCCACAAGGTTTTTTGCAACGAAGCGACACATGTATGCGGCAGAGCGGTCTACCTTCGTTGCATCTTTTCCTGAAAAGCATCCGCCGCCGTGCGGCACGAGTCCTCCATAGGTGTCCACCATAATTTTGCGTCCCGTGAGTCCAGCGTCCGCGCTAAACCCTCCCTGCACAAAGCGGCCAGTGGGATTCACTAATATCTCGACATTTTCAATACTTCCAAGTACGGGCAGGAACAAGTGCTCGATCAGATCTTTTCGAATAACGTCTTGTTCCACCTCCTCTGCGTGTTGGGTGGAGGTGAGAGCGGTGAGTACCTTTCCTTCAGCGATCGTCACTTGCGTTTTTCCATCAGGACGTAGGTAGGGAAGGGTGCCGTCGGTGCGGAGTTTTTCAAGTTGTCGAGCAAGTGCGTGAGCGAGCACTACGCCAAGGGGGAGAAATTCCTCGGTCTCATTGGTAGCGTAGCCATACATGATGCCCTGATCACCAGCACCGCCAGTGTCTACACCCTGGGCGATATCACCCGACTGCGTGACCACGCGCGAGAAGACTTCGACTGGGTCAGTGTATCCAATATCTGCATACACACGTCGGGCAATTGCCTCATAGTCAACGTCAGCTTTGGTGGTGACTTCGCCACCTATCATGAGCGTGCCGTGACTGCCAAAGGTCTCGACGGCTACGCGACTGTTTGCGTCTCCCCTGAGGCAGGCATCAAGGATTGCATCTGATATTTGGTCACACACCTTATCGGGGTGTCCTGCGGTAACGCTCTCGGTGGTGTAACGGGTAAGTAGGTGAAACATACGATTTGAATACGCTTAAGTTGGTAGCCGTATCAAACGAAAGCATCTTCCGTGCAGGAAGATGCTTTTGAGTAAAGGCATCGTTCCCTTGCGGGTTCAGAAGCACCGTTGTCCCGAAAGACTGGTTGCTGGCAGGTCGCAGGGCTGATTCCCTCGCTGCACTCTTGATACTGCGTATTCGGTTGTACCCACAAAGCATAGCATGGGGAGTATTGCCGACTATACCCCCTGGGGGTATAGTGTACGCATGAAAGCAGAAACTAAAAAACTCCTTCAGAATCGGTTGCGCCGTATTGAGGGCCAGGTGCGGGGACTCCAAGAGCTAGTGAGCAAAGACACCTATTGCATAGACGTCATAACGCAGACCTCAGCTATCAAGAGCGCTCTGTCTGGAGTAGAGGATGTGCTTCTTGAGAATCACCTGGATACGTGTGCTTCCACACAAATCAAGTCAGGAAATACAAATAAAGCAAAACAGGAAATCCTGAAAGTGTATAAGCTCAAACGCAAATAGTATGCACACCACTTACCCCATTAAAGGCATGCACTGCGCTTCCTGCGCGGGCATCATTGAACGCACGCTTAAGAAGGTGGAAGGAGTATCACAGATTGAAGTGAATTACGGCACCGAAACTGCACTGGTTGCTTTTGATGAGACAAAAATTACCCCCGAACAACTATCGAGTAGGATGCAACCCTTGGGGTATACGCTCGTGCTGCCAACAGCAAAGTCCATGAATATGTCTGCAGACGAGCACGCTGCACACACAGGACTTGGTCAAACAAAAGCAGAGAAGCTTACAGAACTAGATGATATGAAGCGAAAGATATGGTCGGTTATACCACTCGCCGTGTTCAGTATCTTTGTGATGGGATGGGAGATGCTGGCCCAATTTGGGGTGCTTAACGCCATACCCGTCGTTTGGTACGAATTCTTCCATCACCTACTGCCATTATTTGCATTGTATACATTTATTGTCGTGGGGAAGCCGTACCTGCTTGGGGTGTATCGTTTTGTGCGCTATGGCAAGGCAAACATGGATACCTTGATTGGAATTGGTACTTCTGTCGCTTTTATTTATAGTTTTGTATTAACCGCGTTTGAGGAAGTGCTACGACCATTCCTAAATGTTGATCAGACCTATTACGATGTCACTATTGTCGTTCTGGTATTCATTGCACTCGGCAAATATCTGGAAGCACGCTCTAAACTAAAGACCGGAGACGCCATCGAGAAGTTGCTCACCCTGCAAGCCAAGACCGCGCTCGTGTTGCGAGAGGGCAAGGAACTAGAGGTACCCATAGAGCAGGTGGTGCATGGTGACTTGATAGTAATTAAGCCGGGCGGAAAGATTCCCGTTGATGGGATAGTAACCGAAGGTAGTTCTTTCGTGGACGAGTCTATGGTAACGGGCGAGCCACTTGCCGTGGAGAAAAATACTGGAGACTCGGTGGTCTCAGGAACTCTCAATACGAAAGGGCATTTCGTATTTCGGGCTACCCGGGTGGGCTCGGAAACCCTCCTTGCGGGCATTATCAAAATGGTGGGAGATGCACAGGGAAGCAAGGCACCCATTCAAGGACTTGCGGACACTATATCAAGTGTGTTTGTACCGGTGGTGCTTGTATTCTCGGTGCTCGTGTTTGCGGCTTGGTTGTTTTTTGGTATTCCGGTACTTGGATTTGCCCAAGCACTCTCGCTTGGACTTACGGCATTTGTGGGAATTCTGGTGATCGCGTGTCCGTGCGCACTCGGACTTGCCACCCCTATTGCTGTTATTGTGGGTGTGGGGAAGGGAGCAGAGAATGGCATTCTTATCAAAGACGCAGCAACACTACAAAAACTGCAGAGCGTGAATACCGTGGTAATGGACAAGACGGGAACTATCACCAAAGGAAAGCCGGAGGTAGTAGCTCTTGAGCGGTACGGAACTATGAGCGAGGAAGCATTTCTGCGCATCGTGGCCTCACTCGAACATAAATCAGAGCACCCACTTGCAAGTGCCATACTCGCCTATGCACATGAGCATGGGGTGGTGGAAGGAGGTGCAGAACTATTTGAAAACATGGAAGGCAGGGGAGTACGCGGAACACTAGAAGGTACGGAATATTTTGCGGGCAACGCAACGCTTATGCGTGAGCTTGGACTTACGTTTGATTCTGAAGCACTTCACACACACACCCATAAAGGACGCACACCCATCATGCTGGCAACGGCAAAGGAGGTACTGGGTATCGTACTCGTGGCAGACGCCATAAAGCCGGAAGCCATTGCGGCAATCAAGAAACTCCACTCGATGGGAATTCAGACGGTGATGCTCACGGGGGACAATCAACAAACTGCTGAAGCTATAGCGCAGGAGGTTGGTATAGATACGGTGGTGGCTCAAGTGTTGCCTGGCGAAAAGCTGGAGAAGATTAAAGCATTGCAGACAGAGGGGCGCATTGTGGCAATGGCAGGCGACGGGGTGAACGACGCACCAGCACTTGCCATTGCAGATGTGGGTATTGCTATGGGTACCGGCACGGACGTAGCTATTGAAACCGCGGGCATCACGCTCCTTGGGGGAGACATCAGCAAACTGGTAAAGGCCATACATCTCTCACGGCTCACCATGAACGGTATTAAGCAGAACTTGTTCTGGGCGTTTTCGTATAATCTTATTGGCATCCCCGTTGCGGCAGGAATACTCTTTCCTTTCTTCGGGATATTGCTGTCTCCGGTTATTGCGGGACTAGCCATGGCGTTCTCTAGTGTGTCGGTGGTGCTCAATTCTTTGAGACTTAAAAGTGTCAAACTATAAGTATGCATACATTAGTACAAAAACTCCTCTACGGCCTATCAATATTCACTGCAGGCACAGGAACTCTTGCTATGGTTGCAGCGAAAGTAGCCGCATACAATAACGGAATGTTTCTCTTCAGAAGTGAACTCCATTGGTTTGGAGATTCTGTTACCGCCTTTTTACTATCTATAACTACACTGATGTTTCTTGTACTTCACAACCTCAAAAACAAATAATAGATCCTACTATGAACTACTACTACAAAAAACAAACGGCACTCTCGTTTACAGACGCCATAGAAAAGACGAAGGAGGCACTTGCGAGCGAAGGGTTCGGTATTCTTACCGAAATAGATGTAAAAGCAACACTCAAAACAAAACTAGACAAAGAATACGACAACTACACAATTCTGGGTGCATGTAATCCTGCGCTCGCGTTCGAGGCGCTTATCGCAGAAAGGGACGTCGGTGTGCTGTTGCCCTGCAATGTGGTGGTATACGAGGACGAGGGAGTGGTGTGGGTATCCGCAATAGTCCCTAGTGTGGCAATGGGATTTGTAGAAAACCCACTTCTTGCTCCTATTGCGAAGCAGGTGGACGCGAAGCTAAAGAGGGTTGTGGACGTGCTCGCTGAAGCGTAATACATAATTCTAATTTAAAATATGAATAATAAAACATCGTTCGCTATCGGAGGTATTATCGTCGGATTGGTCCTTGGTTTCTTCATAAGCCCTATGCTGTGGTCCGGTTCAATGATGTTTGGTGGAAACGGTCCCGCATTTTCCGGTGTGTCCCGTGGAGGGGTGAGTCAGATAGACCGGCACTTTATAGAGCAAATGCTGCCACATCACGATGGGGCTATTGCTATGGCAAATCTTGCGCTTGAGAAAGCAAAAAGACCTGAAGTAAAGACGCTTGCCAAAGCCATCATAAGCGCACAAGAATCTGAAAATCAGCAGATGAAAAGCTGGTACAAGGATTGGTTTGGAAGAGAAGTACCAAGGGGTAGTGCCATGACTGGCGGAATGATGTCACAGGGCGGTATGCACATGGGAGGTACACAGGATATTGAAGCTTTAAAAAATGCACCCGATTTCGACAAGGCATTTATCGAGGCTATGATTCCGCACCATCAGATGGCTATCATGATGGCGCAGATGCTAGAGGCCGGTACCGTTCGTCCAGAAATGAAACAATTAGCACAAAACATTATTTCTTCACAGACGAAAGAGATTAAGCAAATGCAGGGCTGGTATGGAAGTTGGTACAAGTAAGCTTATTACATTAAATATAAAACATATGAAGATATCAAAAATGATGCATGTTGTCAGTGCGACAGTCGGTCTTATCGGGGTAGTTTCGTTTTTGGGCGCAGTCTTCGGAGGGGCTGATAATTCTGTATTTGGTGTCACTAAAATAGACGCTTTGCTCTGTGCAGGCATACTTATCCTTATCGCAACGTGGCTTCAAATCGCAACAATTCATCACATGATGCTTGAGAAAAAAGGAGAGGCTGTATAAATCTAGAGAAACAGATATGGAAACATACACCTTTCACCTGCACGGCATGCATTGCAAAGCGTGCGTCGCGCTCTCCGAGGGAGAGCTAATGGACCTGCCCGAAGTGACGCACGCAGAGACTTCGCTCAAAAGTCACACCGTTGAGGTAACGGGAGAATTTGGCGATCGCACACCAGCTGAAATTGCCGACCTGCTCACGCTAGCACTCAAGAAACATGGCTATCGTGCGAGTCTGGAAAAACAACCTCACCACATTCGTTGGGCTGACTTCACATATGCCATACCAGGAGCGGCAGTGTTCATTGCCATATTTATCCTGTTGCAGAAACTCGGCTTGGTGAATCTGGCGGGTTCGGGAGACATGACCCTGGTCACCGCGTTTGTGATCGGACTTTTTGCTGCCGTATCTACCTGTAAGGCGGTGGTGGGGGGGCTGGTGCTTTCGCT
>CAYHXV010000013.1:0-16152 GCA_964360855.1 uncultured Candidatus Saccharibacteria bacterium
CTGCTGGGTGATGAGGGAGTACGGACCGATGGAGCGCATGTGAATCTTGTCTTCCACCATGTGATGGAGTTTCAAGATGTACATGTACCCAACCGAGATTGCCTGTGCAAACGCGTCTCCGGTGCGTCCGTCAAAGAGTTTCATCTTTCCGGAACGACTGTGCCCGGCGAGCTCGAGCTCATCGCGAATTTCGTCAGCGGTAGCTCCTGCAAATGGTGGTACCACCGCCTGGTACCCAAGCGTGTGTGCGGCAAGTCCCAAGTGAAGCTCAAGAATCTGTCCCAAGTTCATACGACTTGGCACACCAAGTGGCGTCAGAATGATGTCCACCGGATTACCGTTCTCGTCGTACGGCATGTCTTCCACCGGAAGCACGCGGGAGATAACTCCCTTGTTACCGTGGCGACCCGCAAGCTTGTCTCCCACGGAGACGTTACGAACCTGCGCAACCGTCACCACAATCTTCTTGATGATGCCGCTTTCTAGCTGGTCTCCCTTCTCGCGGCTGAATACGCGAACCCCAATAACGCGTCCACGCTTCCCGCCCTCCATACGAAGTGAAGTGTCCTTCACGTCCTTCGCCTTGTCTCCAAAGATGGAACGCAAAAGACGCTCCTCAGGAGTTAGCTGCGTCTCACCCTTTGGCGTTACCTTTCCAACGAGAATATCTCCTGGGCGTACTTCTGCCCCAATACGGACAACTCCCTCTTCGTCCAGGTTCTTCAAACGAAGCTCTCCCACGTTTGGAATGTCGTGCGTGGTTACTTCGTCTCCAAGCTTGGTATCACGAACCGCGCAATCGAAGTCTTCGATGTGCACCGTGGTGAACTTAGACTCCTCCACGAGACGCTCAGACACAATAATGGCGTCTTCGTAGTTAGCACCGTTCCAACTCATGAATGCCACACGAACGTTTTGTCCAAGTGCCATCTGTCCCTGATCAGAACTTGATGCATCAGCAAGAATGTCTCCCTTCTTCACCTTGTCTCCAGTAGAGACGAGTGGCCGCTGACTAAACGCTGAGTTCTGGTTGGTTTGGGTTAGACCCTGGAGTCTGTATTCCTTGGTCTTTCCCTTTGAGTCTTCAATAGTTATGCGACGCGCGTCACAGAAGGTAACGGTGCCAGACTCGTCTGCAATAACGAGTCGGCCAGTGTTTCGAGCAGCATGCTCCTCAATACCCGTGGACACAAGAGGAGCTTCCGGAATAAGTACTGGAGTCGCCTGCTTCTGCATGTTTGAACCCATGAGTGCACGGTTGGCGTCGTCGTGATCTACGAACGGAATCATTGCGGTGGCAGCGGAGAACATCTGATAGGTGGAGGCGTCAATGAGATCAATCTCATCGCGACGAACCACGGCAGGCTCTCCTCCCTTGCGTGCTTCAATAGTGTCGACGGTAATGAATCCCTTTGCGTCCACCGGCGTAGCACCGTGTCCAATCACGTGCTCCTCTTCTTCGAGTGCGTTCAGGTACACCACCTCCTCGGTGATCTGACCTTTCTTAACCACCGCGTATGGTGTTTCAATCACCCCAAACTCGTTGGTGCGTGCATGGAGCGCAAGACGAAGGATAAGTCCGATGTTGGCGCCTTCTGGAGTGTGGATAGGACAGAGGCGTCCGTAGTGACTTGGGTGCACATCGCGCACTTCAAAGCCGGCTCGCTCACGAGTAAGTCCTCCCGGTCCAAGAGCGGACACCGTTCGCAGACCCTCAAGTTCAGCCAGAATGTTCTGCTGGTCCATGAACTGAGAGAGCTGGTTAGCCGTGAAGAATTCACGAATAGACGCCTGAAGCGGACGCGGGTTCACAAATGCCATTGGAAGCGAAGTCTCGCTCTCAATGGTACTCATGCGGTCCTGAATGTTTCGCTTCATGCGGCTCATACCAACGCGCATTCGTGCCTGGAGAAGTTCTCCTACAAAGCGCACACGGCGGAAGCCGAGGTGATCAATGTCATCTGGTACGGCGTTCGGGTCTTGGTTCAATCGAGCAATTTCTCCGACGATACGAATAAGGTCATCCACAGTGAGTGCACGGTGCTCCAGTGCCTTCTTGTCGGTGGGGAGACCGAAGCGCATGTTGAGTCGGTGACGACCAACACGGGAGAGGTCGTAGCGCTCAGGGGCAAAGAGCGCGTTCACGTATTGCTTCGCGTTCTCAGGAGTAGCAAGATCCCCATCGCGCATACGGCGATGTACCTCCACAAATGCCTCGTCTAGAGACGAGGTAGTGTCGTGGGTGAGGGTGGTCTCAATAGCGCGAAGCGCTGCTTCGTTGCCCTTGAACTTAGTAAGGAGCTCCTCACGAAGTCCTGCACCCAAGATGGCAAGCAAGTTGGTAACGGGGAACTTGCGCTTGCGATCGATCTTCACATAAATACCGCCATCAGCGTCGGACTCAATTTCAATCCATACACCACGTGCAGGAATGATCTTGGCGCCAAACCACTGCTTGCCCTTCGACTCTTCGGCAACAAAGAATGCACCAAAAGAGCGAGCAAGCTGCGGCACAATAGCGCGCTCAACACCGCTCACAATAAAGGAGCCGTGTGGCGTCATGATGGGCATGTCTGCAAGGAATATCTCCTGCGTCTTTTCAGAACCGAAAGTCTTGTTCACGAGGGTGACCGATACCTTCACCGGTGCCTCGTAGGTACGCATGTTCTCTCGAGCATCGTCCTCGGTGCCCTTAGGGTCACCAACTTCAAATCCTTCGAAACGAAGTTCGAACTTCTTGCCTGAGTAATCAGAGACCGGGGAGAACTCCTTAAAGAGCTCCATGAGTCCCTCCTTCATAAGCCAGTCAAACGATCCCCGCTGGTGGCCAACCAAGTCCGGGAACGGAACGCGTGGAGCCTGGAAGGCGCCGAACGTCTTCTGCACGAGCTTTTTCTGCTGCATGTCGTGTTGGTGCTATCGCCTCTAGAAACGCCAAACGGGCCCGTGTGCGCCACGAGCCGCGTCCCTCGATTTCCGAGACGCTGGTAAAAAAGATGCCCTATGTGTACGACTTCCCCATGCCCCCGTTACTCATTCGTTGTAAGGAGACTATACCGCATACGGCTTATGGGCGTCAATGGGGATTTGGGTATAGAAAAAGGCCCGCCATCCGGTGAAGGATAGGCGGGCCCTTTGGTGCCCCGGGATGGGGCGGATTCAGACTGTTCGGCCGATCGGGTTGGTGCAATTTTCCAACAAGACGACCGTGGTCGGCGTCCTCTTTTGCACCATGACCTGGATGTCATCGGGCAACGAGGCCACGTAAGCCATGCGCTCTTCCAGGGTGGGAAGAAGCAGAATGGCCTCGATGGCGCGCGAGCACTCGCCATGCATCACGCCGAGCTCCCAGAGGAAGCGGGCGGCGAGCGAAGCGAGTGCGACGCCGGTCAGCACTTCGGTCATCATCTGTTCGTCCGAAATGATGAAGTAGATGATGCCGGCGATGGCGACCCAGATCACGGCGACCAGGCGCTGCTCACGCGGAGCCGGACTGATCAAGAGCCGCAGCAGGCTGGGCATGGCCCATCCCACGAAGATCGCGATCATGACCGAGAAAAAAATGATGTCGTCGGACATTAGAACCCCCCAAAAGGTGACGATTGTGACTTCCTAGCGATTGCCAGGCTCATATGCATTATACACCCATACGGGTGTATTGTCAACACGATTAAACTGTGGCCTACTTCCCCGCCCGAAATGCGTCTATATCTTTGTGGTTTCCGGTCTGGAGAACCTTCGGAACCTTGTACTTCTTCCCTTCCCACTCAATGGTCTCAGGACGAGTATAGGTATTGTGCGAAGACACTCTTCGCTCTTCAACCGACTCATCTTTCCCCAGTACTCCCGGAAGTCTACGCGTGACCGCGTCCACCACCGCCATAGCCGGTACTTCCCCTCCCGTATATACCGCCTCTCCAAGAGAATAAGTGTGCAGCTTACCCATAGTCTTCAGTATTACTTTTGCCCGAGTATCAATACCCTCATAGCGGCCACAGACAAGTACGACGTCGTCATACTTCCCCAGCTTATCTGCTTCTTTGTTATCAAAAGCTTTTGCTCCCGGCTCAAACCAAATAATCGCAATCTTTCCCGTACGGCGACTAAGCGACTTCTTCACTGCCTTCACCACCGGGAGAGCGGTCATAACCATGCCGGGTCCTCCCCCATACGGGCGCTCGTCTACCTTCCCCCACTTGTTGGTTACGAACGTTCGAGGACTTTGATAGTCCACTTTTATTTTCTTGCTCGCTCGTGCGCGTCCCAAAATAGAAGCTGAGAGATAGGCCTCGCAGGCCTCGGGAAAGAGCGTAATGATATGAAATCGAAGCATGGCCTCGTGCCTACTTACCTAGGCTTCCAAGAATTGAACTCAGGTCGCGCTTTACGAATTCGTCGTATCGCTTGCCACCCACCGGCTCGTCCACGAGCACACTCACGCGCGCATTGTGCTTGTACCCCACCACGCGAACAATAGGACGAATAACCTCTTCAATAAACTTACCCTTACTGCCGAGCACCTTGCCCATGTCGTCTGCGTGTACGGTGAGTGTCAGAAGCACCCCGTTCTTGTCGAGGGTTTGTACAATCTTTACGTCTTCCGGGTGGTCGACAAAAGCTTTGATGATGTAATCGAGAAATGCGTGATACGGATCCATAGCAGAGAGTTCAGTAGTTCAACTAGTACAGGCGGGCGGTGCGTACCGCAGAAAAAGTGCTTACGCAGCAACTTCCTCCTCGGCAGGTGCTTCAACAGGAGTTTCCTCAACGACTTCAGGAGCAGCCTCTTCAGCAGGGGCTTCTGCAGCTGCCTTTGCAGCCTCAGCAGCTTTGGCGTCTGCGGCTTCTTTTGCCGCAAGCTCCTTAGCTTCAGCTTCTGCCTTTGCTTTCACATTCTTCTCAAGGTTCTTCTTGGAGACTACCGAAGCGGTCTTGGTGCCCTCGATGACATTATTCTTAACGAGAAGGTTGCGGAGGCTTGGGGATACCTGCGCACCCTTGCTCATCCAGTCCTTAATCTTGGCACCGTCAACCGTCATAGCCTTGGTCTTTGGGTTGTATGTCCCTACCAGGTCTACGTACTTTCCGGCCTTGGGGCCAGAAGCCTTCGGGAGTACGGCCATACGAAACGCCGCGTCGTTTTTGCGACCAATACGCTGAAATCGAATCATTAACATAGTGAGGGAAGAGTACCAGAAAGGATATAAAGGGTCAAATAGACTTAGCGTCTCACCGCTCATCTGCTACAGTACATACACATGACCGACACCCCAGAGACCTTCGAGGGTCCCATCACCATCATCAAGACCGGCAAGGGCTTTTTTAGTATTGATCCCGAGCAGGACGATCTCTTTATTCCCGGAGAGAACCTTGGCGGTGCCTTCCCCGGAGACACGGTGAAGGTGCAGATTGCAGGCGAAGACACGGACCCGCGCACGGGCAAGAAAAAGAAGCTTGGGAAAGTAGTGGAGGTAGTCTCTCGTTCTCGAGAAACATTTGTGGGAACCCTTGTTGAAAACAAAGAGGAGCACCTCACCATGCTCACGCCCGATTGGAAGAAGATGTATGTGCCCTTCGTGGTGAAGGGAGAATCCCTCCCTATTGGCCAGAAGGTGGTAATTCGTTATCAGGGCTGGTCTTCAACACAGCCCTATCCCTGGGGCACCCTCGAAGAAATCATCGGGCCGGCCGGAGAACACGAGACAGAGATGCGCGCCCTTGCGCTCGGGAGTGGATTTAGAAGTGACTTCCCTCCTGGCGTTATGCAGGAAGCGGAGAAACTTGAGAAGACGGGGCATGCGGAACTCTCTCGGGTGGCCGAATAAGAGATTAAGGCAGGTACGCGCCGTGACTTCCGTGGGGTTACCACGTTCACCATTGACCCCGCCGACGCCAAAGACTTTGACGACGCACTCTCAGTGCGCACCCTTCCAAACGGCAACACTGAAGTGGGAGTACACATTGCAGACGTTTCGCACTTCGTGCGTCCCGGAACCACTCTCGACGACGAAGCCCGCAAGCGTGCAACCAGCGTGTATATGGTGGACCGCACCATTCCCATGCTTCCCGAAGTGCTCTCCACTGATTTGTGTTCACTTAATCCTAACGAAGACCGACTTGCCGTCTCCGCAGTATTTGAACTTGATCAAAATGCAGGAATTGTCTCACGTTCCTTTGGCCCCACGGTCATTCACTCTGATAAGCGATTTGCATACGAAGAGGCACAGGAGGTTCTGGACAAAAACGAAGGCCCCCTCCTTGCAGAGCTCACCCTCATTCGCTCTCTGGCCTGGAAGATTCGAGAACGACGAGTTGCTAATGGCGCCATTGCTTTTGATACCCCTGAGGTGAAGGTGAAGTTGGACGAGACCGGCAGGCCTATCGCAATTCTTCTTAAGGAACGCAAGGACACCAACCTTCTTATCGAGGACTTCATGCTTCTTGCAAACGTTGCCGTTGCCGAGTTCCTCACCGAACAAATGAAAAAGGCACATCTCACGGGCTCCACTATCTATCGCGTACACGACAAACCAGATGGAGATCGTATTGAAACACTCAGTCAGTTCCTAAAGGTGCTTGGGTACCATTTGGAAACCGGAGCGGGAGGCCAAGTGAAGGGAGAGGACATCAATGCACTCCTCAAACAAGTTGAGGGCAAACCTGAGGAATATCTCATCAAGGTTGCGACCCTGCGCTCTATGGCGAAGGCCGTGTACAGTACCAAGAACGCTGGGCACTTTGGGCTCGCCTTTCAGTTCTATACACACTTCACTTCCCCGATTCGCCGCTACCCTGACCTTCTTATTCATCGTCTCGTAAAGCACTACACTGTTGGAGGTGTGTTTGGGAAAGATCAAATCGCTGAACTCGATGCACTTGCACTGCATTCATCCGATCGCGAAGTATCTGCAACGGAAGCAGAGCGAGACTCAATCAAAATGAAGCAGGTGGAGTTTCTGGTTGATAAGGTTGGGCAGGAATTCGATGCGGTGATATCTGGCGTTTCCGATAGAGGTCTATATGTCGAACTCAAGGAAACACGTGCTGAAGGTATGATTCGCATCCGAGACCTTGGGGACGACTACTTTGTTTATGACGAGAAACGCTATCGCGTTGTTGGGGAACGCACCAAGAAGGAGTATGCATTAGGAGACCCCATCAAGGTGAAGCTTATGGCTGCCAGGGTACCGGAGAAGGAGCTTGATTTTGGACTAGCCACTAGTTAGAAGCTTTTCCCATCCACCGGCATTCTGGTGAGTGTCGCCAGATCGATTCCATCAATGCTTCGTACATTCACCGCAACCGTTGGCGTACCATCTTTCTTATTTCCCCGACCAAACGCTTGCACGCCGCATTTCGAGCAAAAAAGGTGCGCAATCTTCTCCGTATTAAATCGATACTCGGTGAGTGCGTCTTCTCCAGATACAAGAGTGAAGTCGCCTGCGGCCACAAACGAAAGCAGCATCCCTTTTGCTTGGCAGTGTGAGCAATTGCACTCAAGTACTGGAGGAGCCAAATCAAGCTTCACCTCATAGCGCACAAGCTTGCAGTGGCATCCGCCTTGATAGGTTTCCATAGAGAATGAAGTTATTTCACTACCCGCACCGCCTCATCAAACTTCACCGATAGCAGTTTGCTAATACCGTCCCCGCCCATGGTAACGCCATAGAGTATTCCAGCTCTGCTCATAGTCTCGCGGTTATGCGTTATCACAATCAACTGAGACTTGCTTGAGAGACTCTCCACCAGGTCACCATACCTGCGGCTGTTGGCCTCGTCCAGCGCCGCATCAGTCTCGTCCAGAATAAGGAACGGTGGTGGGTTCACCTGACTCATGGCAAAGATAAGCGCGATAGAGGTAAGTGCCCGTTCGCCACCAGACAACTGCATCAAAGACTGCACGCGCTTCTTTGGCAGATGCACGGATATTTCAATTCCTGGTTTGGTGTTCTTCTTGCGAGTACCCTCCTCCACAAACTCTTCTTCGTCCTCGTCCCCGGGTTCAGGAAGCTCTTCGAGAATAAGGCGCGCTCCCCCGCCCCCAAACATAAGTCCAAAGAATTCGCCAAATGAGGTGTTCACTTTTGCGAGTCCTTCAGCAAAAGTCTTGGTTAGTTCAGTATCAAGGTCACTAATCAGCTCACGAAGTCCTAGTGCAGACTTCGTGAGGTCCTCAATCTCGCGAGCAAGAAACTCTTCTCGCTCACGAGCGTCCTTAAACTCAGCCCGTACATCCTCTCCAGAGCCTCCCGCCTCTTCAACTCGAATCTTGAGACGTTCCAGTCCGCGCTTGCGGTCTTCTTGTGCACGGCGCTCCTCCTGCGGAAGCTCCGTAAGCTCCGCGAAGGAAAGTGCTGAGGGACCGGCGAGTGCGAGTATCTCTGCACGGTCTCGCTCGTATTCCTCCCGAAGACTCTCGAGTTCTCCAAGCCTTGCCTCTATGCGCACCACCTCACTTTCCAATTTGCCTTTCTTGTCCGCAAGCTCAAGCAGGTGGCGATTCTGTTCCCGTCCCGTTTCTTGATGTGCGAGTGTGGCCTCTCGTGCGCGAGCAAGCGCGCTTTGCGTCTGTTCAATCTTTTGTGCAAGCTCTGCTTCTTTGCTTGCGAGAACACTTCGCTCAGACTCAAGCCGCATAACGGTCTGTTCCTCTTCGGCGAGGTAGTCGTCTGCAGGTGAGGCGTATCGCTCAAAGAATGCCGTGATGGCGTTCCGCAGGCTTTGAAGAGCTGCCGTGAGGGAGGCCACATCTCCTTCAATGACCGGGTGTTCGGATTCTTGTTTGAGTATCGCCAAGTCTTCACGAGGAATCTTTGCATAGGGCTCCTGGAGTACCGCCTGGCTGCGACGCTTTGCAGCTTCAAGAGCGCCCTCGGTGCGTCCAACATCCCGCGAGAGGAGGGAGCGCTCACTGGTGAGTCGATCAAGTTCGCGCTCGTGCCCCCGCACTACCTCACTTCGCTTCACCCCCTCACTATCCACCGTTGCGCGCTCTTCGTATGAGACCAGTTCTTCTTTTATAACGGAGAGCCGTTCGCGAGTCTCACTCAACTGTGTTTCCGACTTTCTCTTCTCACCCGAAAGATACAAGTCCTCAATAGCCAAATAGGTCTGACTAAGCATGCGCAGCTCCTTAGCAAGTTCTTCTGCTCGCTCAAGCTTCTCAACTTGCTTGGAGAGGAACTTAATATGGGGCGCTATTTCGCGCCGCAGCAATTCCACCTCTCGCACATTGTCTTCAGTTTTCTCCAGCTTGCGCTCTGCTTCTTGTTTCTTGAATTCAAATATCTTAAGTCCGAGTGCGTCCTCGAGCATGCTGCGCCTCTCGCGCGGGTGTGAGGCCAAGATACGGTCTGCCTCTCCTTGGGAAATAATATGGTGTCCAGTCTCTCCAATGTTTGCTCCCGCTAACAGTTCATGCACATCACGCAAACGCACCCGCGAACCATTGATGGAATACTCGCTCGTACCATCACGAAACACTGCACGCTCTATAGAGACTTCCTCGTATTCAAGTTTGGGGAATATTTTCTTGGTGTTATCAAAGACGATGGTGACGGATGCACGGTTGGAACGAGGGCTTGAGTGGGAGCCACTCCAAATCAAATCTTCGCTGCGCTTTCCGCGCATACTCTTCATGGATTGCTCGCCGAGAGCGAAGCGGAATGCTTCAGCTACGTTACTTTTTCCTGAACCGTTGGGACCTACAATAGCGGTTGCCGCACTCGAGAAGTCGAGTACGGTTTTCTTGGCAAATGATTTGAATCCGGCGATTTCTAACCGCTTAAGCATTACTCACCAGTATACCGCACTGAAAAGGCCGCCTCCTGGTGGGGAGACGGCCTTGTCGACGGAAACACGATAGTTACAGGATCCAGTACCGGGACCAGTATATGATCTGACCAATGACCCAAACGAGCGCAAGCGCGGCACAGGCGATAGAGGTCTTGTAGTAGGTGCGCGCAAACGCAATAACACCACCAGACATGATCATGAGCAGAACGAAAGCGGCCAGTACCATCTTGGCCGGCAGGTCCGAAAACCCAAACGGCACAATTGCGTAGCCCGCAAGCGTCGCAAGGAAAGCGATGCTGGTCAACGTACCGAGCCACCGCCACCCTTGCGGATAGTACTTGTCGATAAGTTTATTCAAGTGAATCCCTCCAAAACAAGCTACCTGATGCGAGGTCGCTTCTATATTTATTATACTACTTCCAACCAGTTTTGTCTATCGCTGCCAGAGCCGCAGCCTGCTCAGCTTCTTGCTTGCTCTTTCCATCTCCTCGCGCAATTTCTTCGCTTCCAAGGAATACCCCAACGGTGAAGACACGGTCATGATCAGGTCCCGACTCTTCAAGCGTCTTATAGGTAGGGGTGGTGCTGCGCTTCTCTTGTGCAGACTCCTGAAACTGGCTCTTAGCGTCCTGATAGGCACGCTTAGCAATGATGTCATCTATCTTTGGATAGAGATTCTTCATAAGAAACTCCTCCACTGCGTCGTATCCCTGATCGAGATAGAGGGCGCCAAGCACTGCTTCAAATGCATTGGCAAGAATAATCTGGCGCGCGCGTCCCGTATCGCGGGCTTCTCCCTTAGAAAGGAGGAGCATGTCATTCATACCAAGAAGCTCAGCGGTGTCTGCGAGTGAATAGGTATTCACGAGTGCCGCTCGAAAGGCAGTGAGGTCCCCTTCGGGTTTTGAAGGGAACTTCTTGAATAGGAAGTTAGTGGTGGCAAGCTCAAGAACGGCGTCACCCAAAAACTCAAGACGCTCGTTATGATTGCCTGCCGTCTTGTTTTCGTTTAGGTACGAACGATGCGTAAGCGCTTCTTGAATAAGCGCTTTGTTATGAAAAGTTAGTCCCAGGCGGGCAGTGTGTAGGGCGATATCAGACATGAGTCGGATTATACCAGACTATTCAGACTTTTGAAGCTACCGCTTCGCTCCTGACTTATCAAGCAGTTTCTGTACTGCAGCCGTGACAATCGGCAGCATATCGTCATAGAAGTTGAGATCGAGGATGTCGGTAAGACGGAACCAACGAGCGTCGTCTAACCCTCCCTTTTTCTCAAGGGTGATGTCAACATACTCAGACTCTGCCAAGAAATAGGTAACATGCTTACGCATCTTTCCCTTCTCTGGATGCGACGCAATATATTCGTTCTCTCCAATTTTGTCTTTGATAACAATATCCAGACCAAGCTCCTCCTTAATTTCCCGTATGGTTCCCTCTTCAACACTCTCTCCTGCAGTTTCTGGGGAGTCCCCCACCTTTCCTTTAGAGAGCGTCCAGTGTCCAAACACATCATGCACGAGTGCGAGGAAATACTGATTGTGTTGCTCGGCATACACAATGGCGCCCCCTAACTGCTGAAGCGGCAAGTCTTCACGACGTACCCGTTCCTTCTTTCCTACCTCGTCCTTGCCAGGCTCACCCAGTTCCTTGTATACGGCACCAAGCACCCCGTTCACAAATCGGCCCGAAGAGTCCCCACCAAACACCTTGGCAAGTTCAATTGCTTCGTTGATAGCAACCTTTGCCGGTACCTGAGCACGATCGGCAAACAACAGCTCATACAAACCAATTCGCAAAATATTTCTGTCCACCGGAGCAATGCGCGCAAGAGGCCAATCGGGCGCTGCTTTCTCGATAACGAGATCTATATCAGGGCGCTTCGCAAGCACCCCCGAAAGGAGTTGTTCCATAAAGGGAATATCGGTATCCCCTCCTCCAAACTCTTCCACGTTTCTCGTGAGCATTTCTTTTGTTGCCCCATCGTCTGCATGAGTGGTATCCCACTCAAAGAGTGTTTGTAAAACTACGGAGCGGGCAAGGTGCCGATTAGCCATATATAGAAAGAGCGTAGTTAGAGTATACGGTACGAACGGCAACACGCGCCAGAGGCGCGTGTTGTGTATATCTTTATTGAAAAAGATTAAACCCCTCCCCCAAACCCAGAGCGACTCTTTGCCTTCCCCTTGGTAAGTCGTCCCATGAGTCCCTTTGCTACTTTCTTGTCTGAAACTTCTTCGGCGTGCACTGGCTCCTTGATACCAATCGTATGATCCTCGTGCTCGTGTGCCTCGATACGCTTCGTGCGCTTCGTAACTTCCGCCTTCACTGCCTTCTTTGGAACGATTTGCTTCCCGCGGTACATTCCGGTGCTTTCGTCTATGCGGTGTGGCAGGCGCAGTGCTCCTGACTCCTTATCCTTAACAATAGCCCCCTCCACCAGTGCGTGGTGACTGCGGCGGTTCTTAGTGTGGCTACTGGTGTGGCGCATTCGTACTGACATATAGGGTGTACCTTACCACTTGGGACTTAAAAAGCAAACACCGCCCAGATTCCTTAGGAATCGGGCGGTGGTGCACTGTAGCTCGCATGATAGGCAAAAAAAACTTCGTCCGAGGCTTCTATGCTCGGACATCCTCGCGCTATCGAGTAGACGAGATCAATCCCCGTAGGAATGGCTGCATTAGCGGCCATGCATTTAATGAGTTTCAAGCCAAACATGGTGGAGTATCCACCAAATCCAGTGCAGCCAAGGCAAGGCAGCCTTGCCACACGCAGCTCGTCAACATACTCGTAGTGGCCCACGCATTCCTCCCTAATGTACTATGTTATACCCCCCTACAGGTCTACACCCGCTGCACGGTGTCGTCAATGTGAACAAAACTCTTTCTGTGGACAGGAGAAAGTCCATGCAGGCGAAGTGCTGCCAAGTGCTCCCGAGTGCCATACCCCTTATGCTTTTCAAATCCATACTGCGGATACTTCTCTCCAAGCTTCACCATGAGGCGGTCCCGCGTTACTTTTGCTGCAAGTGCTGCAAGCATTATCACCGACACTTTTCCGTCCCCGCCGATTATAGTTTCTTGCGTGTATTCCTCGGGAGCATGTAAGGAGCCATCAAGAAATACTTTCCCCTCTGTGGGGTCGGGAAGGAGACTCTCCACCCCACGATTCAGTGCGGTTCGTACCGCATACGCAATTCCCTTTTCGTCTATGACTGACTCACCAGAAAGACAGACACGCACCCGCACGTTTCCGTTCTGTATTTCTTGCATTAAAACCTTGTATAGAACGTTCCGCTTCTTTTCGGTGAGTTTCTTGGAGTCATTTAGTCCGGGGAAGTTAGCGAGCACATCGTATCCTTCCTTGACCATTGCCACTCCAACTGCCACCGGTCCCGCAAGCGGTCCGCGTCCTGCTTCGTCTATTCCAAGAAGATACATATTGGTAAGCATAGCAAAATAAGCACTCAGAATCTTTGCGTGAAATTTGCTATTCTAGGAGCATGACGCCGCGTTTCATCCACCTCCACACCCACTCTCACTACAGCTTCCTCCAAGCCCTTCCCAAGGTCCCTGCACTCGTAAAGGAAGCGAAGAAACAGGACATGGATGCTATCGGATTAACCGATGCCGGGAATATGCACGGCGCAGTGGAGCTATACAAGACCTGCGAAAAGCAGGGACTGAAAGCCATTATTGGCGTAGACGCCTATGTTGCACCGAACTCCAGGTTTGACCGCGACCTCGCTACTGAATCTAAACGCTCGCGCCTTGTACTGTTGGCAGAAAACAATACCGGGTATCTAAACCTCATGAAACTCGTGAGTCTCGCTTTCACCGAAGGGTTCCTCGAGCGTCCGCGCATAGATATGGAATTGTTGCGTGAATATAAAGAAGGTCTCATTGCAATTATTCCGTCCTTTGCAGGCTCGGTGGTGCAGAGCCTGCGTGCAGGAGACCCGCAGGGTGCCGCGGCGAGTCTTGCAGAGTATGTGAGTATCTTTGGAGACGGAAATGTATTCCTCGAAGTCTCTCACCACCCTCGTGTAGAGGGACACGAGAAGCGCATGCAACAGTTGCGAGAGCTTGCGACAAAAGAAGGAGTACCCCTTATTGCTCAGCACGATGTGTATTACCTGCACCCAGACGACCACGAAGCCACGGAAGTAATGCGCCGCATAGCACACGGTGGCGAGAAGGGTCGAAACGAGGGCGAAGATTTCTCTTTTGTTACCGAAGCACAGATGCTCAACTGGTTCAAAGACATTCCGGATGCCGTGTATCGCTCAGGAGAGATTGCAGACCGCTGCAATGTGACTATGGAACTTGGAAGTTGGAATTTCCCTGCCATTGCCACCGAGCCCGGAAAAACTCACGAGCAGATGCTCCGAGAGAAAACGTATGCGGGACTTCTCACCCGCACCATGGAGCGTACCCCTGAAGTGGTGAGTCGGATGGAATATGAACTTGGCGTCATTATCGACAAGGGGTTTGCCCCGTACTTTCTCGCCGTCTCAGACCTGCTTGAATACGCAAAGTCGGTGGGTATACTCTCTACCACACGCGGTTCGGCCGCAGGCTCTCTTGTTTCGTATTTGACCGGCATCACCACGGTGGATCCCCTTGCCTACAAACTTCCCTTTGAGCGATTCCTCAATCCTGAACGTCCCAAGGCTCCTGATATTGATATGGACTTTGCTGATAACAGGCGGGACGAAATGATTGCGTATGCAAAGCAAAAATACGGAGACGACCACGTAGCGCAAATTGGTACCTTCGGCACCATGATGGCGCGTGCTGCAGTTCGGGATGTTGCGCGTGCTCTCGGACACGCATACCGCACCGGAGACCGGCTCGCAAAACTCATTCCCTTGGGTAGTCAGGGCTTTCCGATGACCATCACCCACGCACTTGAACTTGAACCTGAACTCCAGCAACTCTATGACGAAGACGACGAGTCGCGAGAGCTTCTTGATCTCGCAAAGCGCATCGAAGGGTGTGCCCGGCATACCGGCGTGCACGCAGCGGGGGTGGTGATTGCACCCACGCCGCTCACCAACTGGACCCCGCTGCAGGTAGACCAGAAAACCGGCAAGCTCATCACCCAGTACGACATGCATGCCGTGGAAGATGTGGGGCTTTTGAAGTTCGACTTCCTTGGTATCAAGAATCTCTCCATTATTGCGGACGCGGTAGAGCGTGTGCACACGGGACGTGGCATTGAAATTGATATCGAGAATATCCCGATTGATGACCCCGCAACCTTTGCTATGCTCGCCCGCGGAGAAACAGAAGGAACCTTTCAATTGAATGGTTCCGGCATGACCCGCTATTTAAAGGAACTGCGCCCCACCACCATTCATGACATCAACGCCATGGTGGCGCTCTATCGCCCGGGTCCTATGGAAACTATTCCGCAATACATTGAGCGCAAACGAAACGCCAACCTGGTTACCTATCTTGATGTCCGCATGAAGGATTATCTTGATGCGTCCTATGGACTCCTGGTGTATCAGGACGATGTGCTGCTCACCGCTATCACGCTTGGCGGATATAGCTGGCTCCAGGCAGACACACTGCGCAAAGCAATGGGAAAGAAGATTCCTGCAGAGATGGAGGCGCAAAAAGAAAAGCTTCTGAAAGGGTTTGTTGAGTACGGGAAACTTGCTCCAGCAAAAGCAGAACAGATCTGGAAACTTATTGAGCCGTTCGCGGCATACGGTTTCAACAAAGCGCATGCTGCCTGCTATGGAAAAGTGGCATACCAAACCGCGTACCTCAAAGCAAACTTTCCCGTGGAGTACATGGCGGCACTCCTCACGGCTGACGCCGGGGACACGGAGAGCATTGCGATATTGGTTGCCGAGTCTAGTCGACTTGGTATTCCGGTGCTTCCTCCTGATATTAACGAAAGCGGAACCGACTTCACCGTTACCGGGAACGAACGAAACACCATTAGATTTGGCCTCACCTCAATCAAGAACTTTGGTGAAGGTATTTCGCACGCCATCATTGAGGAGCGAGAGCGCGGGGGAGTGTTTCTTACCCTGTCCGAGTTTCTTGCAAGAATTGGGAGCAAAAACTTAAACAAGAAATCATTGGAGAGCCTTATCAAGTGTGGGGCACTTGATGCCTTTGGAAGTCGTGCGTACTTGTTTGCACACATCGAAAGCCTTTTGGCTTTTCATCGAGACGCCACCGCAGAAGCCCCGCAGGATTCCCTCTTTGGTTCGCTTATTTCTACTGCGCCAACACTCACCCTGCCCCAAGACACCCACGAAACGACTCTTATCGATAAGCTCACCTGGGAAAAGGAGCTTCTTGGAATCTATGTCTCTGGGCATCCGCTTGATAG
>CAYHXV010000014.1:0-15656 GCA_964360855.1 uncultured Candidatus Saccharibacteria bacterium
CGCTCGCTTGCTGAGCTGGTTCGTCGTGGGGAGGTGACTATTGAGCACGCGTACGAGCGTGCACTTGATCCGGAAACCTTTGAGCGGTACCTATAGCTATGTTGTTCACGTACCACGCACTCGATAAAGACGGCCACGCGCGAGAGGGTACTATCGAGGCACTCTCGATGGACGTTGCGGTGGGCACGCTCCAGCGTCGTGAGCTTATCGTTTCCTCCATTGAGCCAGCACCACCGAAGTCTCTCCTCACGATGGACTTCAAAATGTTCCAGCATGTGTCGAACAAGGACATTGTTATTCTTTCTCGGCAGATTGCCACGCTCTTTGAGGCGCAAGTCTCGGCACTTCGTATCTTTCGATTGCTCGCCGCTGAAATAGAGAATCCGCTTTTGGCGGAGATCATGACGCAAATTGCGGACGATCTTCAGGGGGGAAGTCCTATTTCTAAAGCCCTCTCGCGCCACCCGAAAGCGTTTAGTTCCTTTTATGTGAACATGGTGCGCGCGGGAGAGGAGTCCGGAAAGCTTTCGGACACTTTTGGGTACCTTGCTGATTACCTAGATCGCACCTATGCCGTGGTATCGAAAGCACAGAATGCACTCATCTATCCTGCATTCGTGATCGGCGTGTTCTTTGTAGTTATGGGACTCATGTTGACCCTGGTTATCCCAAAGATTAGCTCAATTCTTGTTGATTCCGGGCAAAAGATTCCAATCTATACGCAGATTGTCATCAGTATCTCCAATATATTGGTGCATTATGGTGTGTTTGTGTTGCTTGCGCTTGCGGTGGGTGCCTTTCTCATATGGCGCGCGATTCAAACACCGGAAGGAAAACTCATGTTTGATAACCTGCAACTAGATGTACCTTATATAGGAGCGTTGTATCAAAAGCTTTACCTTTCTCGTATTGCAGACAACTTTTCTACGATGCTTGTGTCTGGAGTACCGGTGGTTGAGGCGGTTGATATTACAGCGGCCGTGGTGGGGAGTGCAACCTACGAAGCACTGCTCAAGCAAGTTGCAGAGGACGTGCGTGGTGGCGCTTCTATTTCTGACGCACTCGGGAAGCATCAAGAGATTCCGGGAATTATGACCGCCATGGTGCGCGTGGGAGAGGAGACGGGAGAGTTAGGTTCAATTCTCTCCACGCTCGCTAAGTTCTATCAGCGTGAAGTGGTGACGGCGGTGGACACCCTCGTTGATTTGATTGAGCCACTTATGATTGTGCTCCTTGGTCTTGGGGTGGGAACACTGTTAGCTTCGGTGCTCATTCCTATTTACAACGTTGCCGGATCTATTTGATATCCACAGGCATTGTTCCTGCCTAGTGGTTGTCGCGTACAATAAAGGAAGCGGACATTACCCATAACCCGCACGTAACTTATCTAACTATTATGATTTTTGCATCTTCAAGCGTGCGACGCGGACACATGAAGGGTTTCACCCTTATCGAGCTCCTCGTGGTGATCGCTATTATTGGTATCCTCTCCTCAGTGGTGCTCGCCTCACTCAACACGGCGCGCAACAAGGGAGCAGATACAGCCGTTAAGTCGAACCTCGCTGGTGCTCGTGCACAGGCTGAGCTCTTCTATGACGCAAACGCTAACTCGTACGTCGTGACTCCGGGTTCTGCTACTGACGTCTGTAACTCTGCAGGTACCGTTGGTGGTGTTAAGGGTATCTACACTGCAGTTAAGGCAGCAGCAGAAGCCTACGGCGGTTCAGCAGCTACGGTTAACTCGACCCTTGCAACTGCAGGTGCTTGGAACCAGGCTTCCTGCCACGCAACTACTGGCGGAACGGGCGCATGGGCAGCTGAGGCACCACTTAAGGCTTCCAGTGCCGCTACACCTGCCATGTATTGTGTAGACAGTGCGGGTAACTCGAAGCAAACGACAGCAGCACTTGGATCAAGTGCCGTAGTTTGTCCGTAGTCTCCATACGGAACTAGAAAACAGCCCGCATACGGGCTGTTTTCTTTTTGTGCACATTGTGTGTCTTAGAGAAGCGAGTGCGGGCGGTATACTGAACACACATGCAGCAGCACAAGCGCGCCATACGAATGATGCAGGGCTTTGCGATCGTTGTTCTTATTGTGTACATCATCGTCTCGGTTGCTACGAGTACCCGTAATCAAAGTATTGATACCGCTACAAAGGCAGAGCTTGCGAGTGCGACTGCTGAAGCAGAGCTCTACTATGATGGTGCGGGAGCTGCAACATACGAAGGGGTGTGTGGGAACAGGGGAGTCCACGCCATAGGAGGGCGGGTGCATGCGGCAGAGCAGAACTACTCAAAAACACAGACGACTTTTTCTGATGAAGAATCCTCCGAGTGGAATACGGCGCAGTGCCATGATGGTAACCAGGCATGGGTGGCCTGGGTACCACTCACGAAGTCTTCGCAGAAACATATCCTGGCCTGGTGTACGGATAATGTTAATGGAGCAACGCAAACAAACGCCATTCTCGCAGCAGGGGCACTTTCGTGCCCTCAATAAGTATGGAATTACTTATCGGTACGGGTGTCGCTGTTTTGGGAGCAATACTAGCTAGTTTTGTTGGGGTGCTGGTTGAGCGCGTGCACACAGGAGCCTCGTGGGCAGGAGACCGTTCACGCTGTGACGCCTGTGCTACTACGCTTACCGCGCGGGATCTTATCCCGGTTGTTTCGTGGTTGCTTACGCGTGGCGTGTGTCGTACCTGTGGTTCACACATACCGGTGCGTCACGTAATCGTTGAAGCCGTTACCGCCATTGTTTTTTTCACAAGCTACCAGTTACTTGGTCTCTCGCTTCCGCTTCTGGTGCTCGGTGCCGCACTCCTTGTTCTTCTTTTTATTGTGCTCTACGATCTTCGGCACACCATCGTGCCCATGGTTCCCGCGATTGTATTCATTGTCCTTGCACTTATATTTAGAGTCCTGCTTATGCCTGACGCAACTTTGCTTGGACTCACCCTCCTGGTGGCAGGGCTTGTTGGGGGAGTATTCCTGCTTTTCTTTATTCTCTCGTGGGGGCGCGCAATGGGACTCGGGGATGCTCCCATGGCTCTGGGGCTCTCGCTTTTGGTGGGCCCTCTAGCCGCTCTCCCTGGGGTTCTCTTCTCGTTTTGGATAGGTGCGTTGTACGGCATTATTGTATTGGTCTCTACTCCTCGAGGGCATAGAATGGGTATAGAGGTACCCTTTGTGCCGTTTCTGGCACTTGGGTATCTGCTCGCCTACTTCACTGGATGGAACCCACTTCCTATTTTCTAAGGTTTAATAAAAAACGCATGCCGGTGCGGGGCTTTACGCTTATCGAAATGCTCGTGTCTTTGGGTATCATCGTTATTATTACCGCGATAGTTCTCTTGGGGCAGTCTAACTTCAACCGTTCCCTCGTGTTGGTGGACACCGCGTACACTATTGCGTTCACCGTTCGCCAGGCGCAGACACTTGGACTTTCGAGTCGGAAGATCGGGACAATTCAAAATGCAGGATATGGAGTGCATTTTGCTAGTGGGGCGCCAACGAACTACGAGCTCTTTGCCGATACTATTCCTGCGGCGCCAGGGAATGATCAGGGAGGTATGTGTCTTGGGCACTCGGCACAGGAGGGTGCAGATGCGAAGCCCGGAAACTGTATCTATGATGCCGTTGGCGAACGGGTGAACGCATATAACTTGAATAGAGGGTTCACCATCGCAAGTTTTTGTGGGAAAGACGGGGCGGGAGTGTCTCGTTGTTCGGGAAGTTACCTCGATTCACTCGACATCACTTTTCTGCGACCAAATACCCAGGCTAGTATTGTGGGGATGCATGCAGGAGTTCCTATAGACCTTGTGTCTGCATCAATACACGTATCGTCTCCGGACGGGAGTCAGGAGCGTTGTGTGAATATTACTAAGGTTGGCCAGGTGGCAGTCGGTACGTGTTTATGATGAAACCAGCCAAGACACTTCGCGGGTTTACCCTTATCGAGATGATTGTCTCGGTTGGTCTCTTTAGTGTCGTGATGCTCGTCGTGACTGCCGCCTATCTGGCGATCATCACCCTTGACAAGGAATCTCGCTCAACGAACGAACTAGTGGTGAATCTTTCTTTTGCGTTAGAAAGTATCGCGCGCAATGTGCGCACGGGCACCAATTATAGTTGTGCGGGAGCCGGAAATGGCACCTGTGAGCAATTATCATTTATTAATGCCGAGGGTCAGCCCATCACCTATATGCGCAAACCCGATGGCAGCATCGGTCAGTGTACGAGCGGGGCGTGCACGAGTGCTACCGCGGTGGGGCTCACTGATCCAAAAATTGTCATAGAATCTCTCACGTTTTACGTGTGGGGCGTTGGTACCGAAGATCAGACACAGCCCCAGGTGCTCATGAGTGTTCGGGGAACGATGCAAGCCTCCGCTACGCGCACGGTAGACTTCACCATACAGACCTCGGCAACCCAGCGCCTGCTTGACCTATGATGACTACCCGCGGATTTACTCTTGTTGAAACTATGGTTGCTATTGCAATCGTGGCCATTACTATTATTGGACCTCTCTACGCACTTCAGCAAGGAGTGGTGGCATCCTATGCCGCGCGCGATCGTTTGGTTGCGTCCGCACTTGCTCAGGAGGGACTTGAATTTGTGCACGGAGTACGCGATAGCAACTATTTGTATAATATGGCCGCTCCCTCGTCTCCACGCTCGTGGTTCTATGGCATGGACGGAACGGACGGTTCGCCTAACTGTACCGTTACGGCGAAGTGTACGGTGGACACTACCCGGAATTTGGTAACGCTCTGTTCAGGTTCATGTCCGGTTATTAATCTTTCTTCCACGGGTCTCTACAATCATGCGCCGGTGAGTAGCTCTAACACGGCAACACGCTTTACGCGCACGGTGACTGTCACCTCGATAAACTCTCGTGAGATGCAGGTGAGTGTCACTATGTCGTGGGTCACGTCAAAGATTCCGTACACTATGACCATATCCGAGAATATGCAAAATTGGCTATGAGTACTGAACCTCGCGGATTTACTCTTCTTATTGCGGTGGTGCTGTCTTCGGTGATCGTATCCGTCTCTTTGGCGCTCCTGGATATCACCTATAAGCAGGTGACGCTTGCCTCGGCGGCAGCACAATCTCAATATGCTTTTTACAACGCAGACACGGCTCTTGAGTGCGCGCTCTATTGGGATCAAAAGGCCAATGCGTTTGATTACACTACACCACTTGCGGCAAGCAGTATCACCTGTGCCGAGCTGCCCATTCAGGACTATACAACCAGCATTAGTGGGGGAGTGATCAGCACCACGTTCACGCTTCCGTGCGCAGGTGGAGGCTCAAAAGGAAACGTAACTGTTACCAAAACAAATACGGGGGGAACGAATATATTTGGAAACGGGTACAACACCTGTGCCGTGGACGATGTGCGTCGTATTGAGCGCGGCATTAAGGCCACATACGGAAACTAAGAGGTGCGGTAGAATAAGGGTATGCAGGCTCCCGCGGAGATAGTTTCAAGGGTACAGAAACTTCGTACCACCATCGATACCTATCGCTCGCTCTATCATGAGCGGGACGAGTCTCCCATATCTCCGGAGGCTCTTGATTCGCTCAAGCATGAGTTGGCTAATCTTGAACGGGAATACCCGGAGCTTGTAACTCCAGACTCTCCCACGCAAACCGTGGCAGGAACCGTGCGCCCAGAGCTCTCGAAGGTGAAGCACGTCGTTCCCCAGTGGTCTCTTGATGATGCGTTTAGTGAAGACGATGTCCGAGCGTTTGATGAGCGGGTACGGCGCGCGCTTACGAAGGCAGGTATCGATACGATTCCAACGTACAGTGCTGAACTTAAGATTGATGGACTGCATATTGTGCTTACCTATGAACAGGGGAAACTAGTAACGGCTGCTACCAGAGGAGATGGTCGAGTGGGGGAGGACGTGACGCACAATGTGCGTACCATTAAGAGTATTCCTTTGGTGTTGAAGGAGTCGGTATCCTTGGTTGTTGAAGGGGAAATATTCATGACCCGTTCGGGCTTGGTGAAACTAAATAAGGAGCAAGAGAAAGCGGGGAAACCATTATTTGCTAATCCTCGTAATGCAGCTGCCGGGTCCCTGCGCCAATTGGATTCAAGTATTGCCGCAAAGCGCCCTCTTGGTGCATTTCTGTACGATATTGACGTTCTGAGTATCGAGCCTCCAGACACACAGTCTGGCGAGTTGAGTTATATTGCTTCCCTCGGACTTCCGGTGAACTTGCATCGGATAGGAGGTGTTGGAATTGATGAGGTCCTTGCTTTCTGGAAGAAGTGGAGTGGGAAGGCTCGCGGAAAAGAGGATTATCTTATTGATGGGGTGGTAATAAAGGTGGACGACTGCAAACTCCAGGAACTTCTGGGGTATACCGGAAAGGGGCCACGTTTTGCGATTGCCTATAAATTCCCGGCAGAGCAGGTGACTACCGTGGTTGAGGACATAACGCTACAGGTGGGGCGCACGGGAGTACTTACCCCGGTTGCACACTTGAAACCCGTTTCGGTTGCCGGGAGTACGGTGGCGCGTGCAACTCTTCATAACGAAGACTTTATTGCAGAGAAAGATCTTCGCATTGGAGACACGGTTATTTTGCAAAAGGCTGGCGACATTATTCCAGAGATTGTGCAGGTGTTGACTGAGTTTCGTACGGGACGCGAGCGAGTATGGAAATTCCCGACACACACACCGCTGTGTGGCGGAGATGGTGGGGTAGAGCGAGTAGAGGGAACAGCCGCATACCGATGCGTGGTTGGGGGATCCTTCAAACAACAAGAACGAAAACTTGCTCATTTTACCGGCAAGTCTGCTCTTGATATTGATGGCTGTGGCACAAAGACAGTGGCCCTCTTAATGCAACACGAACTCGTGAGTGACTTCGACGATTTCTTTGAACTCACCTACGACGAGGTGGTACAACTCCCTGGATTTAAGGAATTGTCTGCACGAAATCTTATAGAGGCAATTGCTGCAAAGCGTACTGTGCGCCTCGCTCGCTTGCTGGTTGGACTGTCTATCATGCACGTGGGTGAAGAGACTGCGTATCTGCTCGAGCGCGAGCTTGGGTCTCTGGAGAAGTTGTGTACAACCACCCGAGAGTCGCTTATCGCCATAGACGGTATCGGAGACATTGTTGCAGACGCGATTGTGTCTTGGCTTAGTGACGCGGAGAATAAGAAACTTCTGGCTCGTCTCCAAAAGCACCTCACCATTGAGGCATATCAGCGTGCGGGTACAGGAGCGCTCGAAGGAATTTCGGTGGTTATCACGGGCACACTTCCCACATTATCTCGTGAAGAGGCTGAGCAGCGAGTACGAGAAGCGGGAGGAACGCCTGCGGGGAGTGTCTCCAAAGCAACTGGCTTTGTGGTGGCAGGAGAGAGTGCGGGGAGCAAGCTACTGAAGGCACAAGAATTAGGTATCGAGGTCATAGACGAGGCAGTATTCCTCAAACGTCTCGGGGCGTGATAGAGTCGTCAATATGGCAACCGTTCGAGCAACCCCCGAAGATGTACGACGTCTTGCGGCACTCTCTCGTATTGAGATTTCCGAAGAGGAACTTGCAGCTTTTGCGAGTGAGTTTGATGCAATCCTGGCGTACGTAGGGAAGCTTGAGGAACTCACCCTTCCGACGGGCACTGATAGGGTATTGCCAACCGTTCGCAACGTCCTTCGCGAAGACGGAGAGCCACATGCGGTGGGGCTTTATACCGAAAAGATTGTCGCTCAGTTTCCGGAGAAGGAGGGCAACAGTTTGTCCGTAAAGCAGATCATTACTCATGACTAAGCTACTGAACGAGCTCACCATTACTGAAGCAGCGCGCATGCTCCGCTCGAGAGAGTGTACGGTGCGTGAATTGTGGGACGTCTGTGCTTCAGTTGCGAAAGAACGAAATCCCGAACTGAATGCGTATCTTGAGCTATTTGCTGCAGACGAGGAAGCGATTGAATCTGCGCAGAAGCGTATTGATACAGAAGGAGCGGATGCTCCGCTCCTGTGTGGTATTCCTTTGGCTATTAAGGACAACATACTTATAGAAGGGCATATCGCGAGCGCTGCTTCAAAGATGCTCTCGAACTATGTCGCGACGTATGACGCTACCGTTATATCTAAATTGAAGGAGGTGGGTGCATTGTTTATCGGACGCACCAACATGGACGAGTTTGCTATGGGGAGCTCAACCGAGAATTCAGCCTATGGATCGGTGAAGAACCCGCATGATCTCTCTCGCGTGCCGGGCGGTTCTTCTGGCGGTTCAGCGGCAGCAGTTGCCAGCATGAGTGCTCTTGGTTCACTTGGTACGGACACGGGTGGGTCCATTCGTCAGCCAGCAGCACACTGTGGGCTGGTGGGGCTGAAGCCTACGTACGGCGCAGTGTCTCGGCATGGAGCGATTGCGCTCGGATCCTCGCTTGATCAGATTGGTCCTTTTGGTAAAACGGTTGCCGATGTGCGAGCACTCTTTGAAGTGCTTCGGGGCAAGGATCGATATGACGCCACCACAATAGACGCGGACACCTATCCGGCAGTCTCGGTGCCCTCCGTGCTTCGTATTGGTGTCCCGCGCCACCTTCTTGCAGAGGGAGTTGATCCGGATGTTTTAACTCGATTTGAAGAAGTACTTGCTCGACTCACGAGTGAAGGACACACACTCGTGGATGTCGAGCTTCCTTCCAGCACCTATGCACTTCCAGTGTATTACGTTATTCAGCCTGCAGAAGCTTCTGCAAACCTTGCTCGCTACGACGGTATGCGCTATGGGCATGCTGCGCGCGGGAAGGATTTGCTTGCCGACTATGTAGTGAGCAAGACCGAAGGGTTTGGGAGGGAAACCATTCGACGTATACTGCTCGGTACCTTTGTACTTTCTTCGGGCTATATTGATGCCTTCTACCGAAAGGCAGATGCGGCAAGAGCCCTGCTTACAGCTGAGTACGACACGGCACTTCTTTCATGCGATGTTATTGCATTTCCCACCACTCCTTCCCCGGCGTTCAAGTTTGGGGATAAGAGTGACCCGGTCTCTATGTATCTTGAAGATATCTTTACCGTGACGGCAAACTTGACCGGCATGCCCGCCATTTCAGTTCCTATGGGCACGGTTGAGCGCGAAGGAGTACTCTTTCCCACCGGTATTCATTTCACCGCCCCCAAGGGAGGAGAAGAGTTATTGTTTAAAGCAGGCACACTCGTGACTGGGGAAGCAGTATAATAGAGGGAATGCCAGCGGATACCTCGGGACCTATTCATTTTCTTAATCTCGAATACTTCTTTCGTATTTTGTACGAAACCGTTATTGGTGTTCGTTCTCCAACGCTTCAGACTGATTTGGTGGCACTTCTGGCGCACTTCTGGCTGATTGTGACGGTTATTTCGTTTCTTGCCTCTATTGGCATACTGGCAGTCTTTATATATTCCACTCTGCGGTATCGCCAGATTATTGCACTAGACGAGGCCCGCTATGCCACGGTACACGACGTGCAGCATGCTGAAGAAGAGACGGAACATAAACGTTGGAAGCACGTACAGGGACTTGTGGAGAGTGCGCACGAGAGTGATTGGCGGCAGGCAATCATCGAAGCAGACATTATTCTCTATGATGCACTTGAACATGATGGGTATCCGGGAGATTCGGTGGGGGAGAAGTTGAAGGCGGTGGATGGAAGGCGTATTACGTCCTTACAAGACGCATGGGAGGCACACAAGGTGCGTAACGATATTGCGCATCAGGGTTCGGCGTATGTACTATCTGATACCTTGGCGTATCGGACTATTCAGCGGTATGAAACGGTGTTGAGGGAGTTTGGGGAGATTGTGTAGATTTACCTATTTCTTGAAAGTTCGGATGCGATGGCAATTTGCGCACACGAGTTCACATTTCTCTATTTCCTTCTGTATTGCCTCAATACTAAGTACACTGCGTGACCAGTTTCCTATAGTGAAGCTCTTTTTGGTACCAGCGTTAAGATGGTCAAAATCAAGTACAAAAGGAAAGTCTGCTCCCGAAAAACCACAATCTAAACAAGAACGGCTTTTCTTGTACTCTTCAATAAATGCCGTTACTCGTTGTTTGTTTCGTCGCACATAGCTTATGTGTTTCTTTTGGTTCTTTGGGTACCACACCTCCCGCATGTATGTGGCATGATATTCCTTTGCACGTACGGGGTCTTTGTGGGGCATACGCACATAATAGCATCATAAATCGACCATATTTGTGAAGCCCTTACTCGTTGTGTTCTCAGTGTGCAGGTGATACCCTAAATTCAGGCTTCCTCAGAGAAGCAGTATATAGCGGGGTAGAGGAGAGGTACCTCGGGAGGCTCATGTGAAAACGTGACCCTATCTGGTAACAGGTAGTGGAAAAACTCTCTAAATTGCTGGAATACCGTTAGAGCTTTCTGTGCTACAACATGATCCGAAAGGGTGGGTGTGAATGCGTGAAAAACAAGAAGATTCGGCAATCAGCAGCCAAATCTCGGAGTAATCCGGGAAAGGTTCAGAGACTATAATGGGAGGGTCCTGTTTCAGGATCATGGTATAGTCCATTCCCACTGGAAACAATGGGTGTAAAAGAACCTCCAGACCCCAGTTCGATTCTGGGCCCCGCAACAAACAAAACAGAAAACCGCCCCTGGGCGGTTTTCTGTCATCAACAACTCTGCCGTATACTGGTTTCATGACGTTGCGTCCAGATGTACTAGAACAGCCCTTCTCTACACTCTCAATTGAAGAAACGAGTTCCTTGCTTGAAACGTCTCTTGAGCGTGGGCTCTCCACAGAGGAAGCCGCACAGAGAACTCATACCTTTGGTCCGAACCTTTTGGAGACGGTATCGGGAAATACTTGGTTAACGACACTTGTTGCACAGTTTAAAAGCCCGCTTATCTTGCTACTGGTCGCCGCAACATTTGTGACTGCCGCTATTGGTGACTATCAAGATGCGCTGTTTATTCTTGCTGCAGTGCTTGCTAACGCGGGCCTCGGATTCTATCAGGAACACAAGGCGGAACGGGCACTAGCGGAGCTTAAGTCATATCTGCGTCAGCGGGCACGAGTTATTCGTAGTGGGCAGGAGCAAGAAATTGATGCAACGGAGCTTGTTCCGGGGGATCTCATACGACTTTCTCAAGGAGATAGGGTTCCGGCAGATGCACGCTTGGTGTTTGTGAATGATCTCCAGACGGACGAGTCAATGCTCACGGGAGAAGCACTTCCTATTTTAAAAAACACAGAATCAGTGCTTGCCGGAGCAGATCTTGGTGACCAACGCTCCGTATTGTTTGCCGGCACCCTTGTAACCCAAGGGGTGGGCACCGCACTCGTGTGTCGCACGGGCGGCTCTACGGAGCTTGGGCGCATCGCAACTCTCGTTGGTCGTGTGCAAAACGAAGAGACTCCGCTCCAGGGAGCTCTACGAAAGTTTAGTATTCAGGCCAGCTTCTTTCTGGGAGCCCTCACTTTGTTGATATTTACGTTAGGTCTACTTGCAGGAGAACCACTCACCGAAATGTTTCTAACCGCGGTTGCGGTTGCTGTTTCAGCGGTGCCCGAGGGTCTGCCAGTAGCTATGACGGTTATTTTGGCTATCGGTGTTCAACGTATGGCCAGGCGCCGCGGGGTGGTGCGTAAGCTTGCTGCTGCCGAAGCACTAGGCAGTACCAACATCATTCTTACCGACAAGACAGGTACCCTGACTACCGCGCGCATGGAGATTGGTGCACTCATTCCAGAGCCCGGGGTGAGTGAAGAACAGCTGCTCACGCTTGCCCTCACCAATACGAGTGTACTTATTGAGAATCCTCAAGATGCTCCCGCTGAGTGGCGTATGAATGGTCGTATTGTTGAAGTTTCACTTGTTCGCTCCGCAGCGCTGCGCGGCGTGGATACTACCCCTGCGTCGGTGCTCGAGTCGCTCCCCTTTAACGCGCTGAACAAATACTCCATTTCATTGATTGAGGAGACTAACGAAAGAACGCTGGTGTTTGTTGGCGCTCCAGACATTCTGCTTACCCACACCACACTCGAGCCCGAAGAACGGGAAATTCTTCGTGCGCGCATCGAGCAGGAAGCATACGGGGGAGGACTGGTACTTGGCGTTGCCACAAAAAAAGTTCTCCGTGATGACGCCGTATCGTTGAAGAACTTCACCCCAACCGGACTCTCCTTTGTGGGGCTCATCACCCTGCATGACCCAATCCGGCCACAGGTGCCCGCAGCACTCAAGCTGGTTGAAGACGCGGGCGTGCGAGTGGTGCTTATAACGGGAGACCATCGGGGTACTGCAGAATCTGTGGCTCGAGCCGTGGGAATGAAAGTACCCGAAGGGAGTGTGCTCGATGCTCATGAACTTCGCACGCTCTCAGACGAGGAGTTGCGAGAGCGGCTTCCGTTGCTTTCAATCGTTTCGCGGGTGTCTCCTCTCGATAAGATGCGTATTGTCACCGCATTTCAGGCACAGGGGCTTGTGGTGGCAATGACGGGAGATGGCGTGAACGATGCCCCGAGCATCAAACAGGCAGATGTGGGGATTGCGATGGGTTCTGGCACGGCAGTGACGCGCGAAGTGGCCGACCTGGTGCTGCTCGACGATAACTTTGAGACTATTGCAGCTGCAATTGATGAAGGCAGGCAGATTCGGGGCAACGTACGCAAGGTGCTGGTATACCTTCTCTCGGACTCAACGGACGAACTCTTTCTCATTGGTGGGGCACTCCTGGCAGGACTTGCCATGCCGCTCACTGCACTGCAGATTCTCTGGGTGAATTTCTTCTCAGACAGTTTTCCTGCGGTGGCATTTGCATTTGAAAAGGAAAAGGATCGTCGGTTGTCTACCAGCACCCGTTTATTTGATCCTCTAATGACCTTCCTCATACTCTTTGTAGGGGTGACAACCAGCGCGCTTCTCTTTATCCTGTATTGGTATCTTCTGTCTCAAGGGTACGCACTTGAATTGGTACAGACCTTCATCTTTGCGAGTTTTGCCACCTACACTATTCTTTCAGCACTTGCTTTGCGTAGCCTCACGCAAAGCGTCTTCTCGTATTCGTTCTTTTCCAATCCCGCAATGCTTGGGGGGGTTGGGCTGGGACTCGTGCTCACTGGTATTGCCATATATGTACCATTCTTTCAAACACTGCTTGATACGGTACCACTGCCTTTGTCTTGGCTGGTTGCGGTTGCGGGTGTTGCACTCGTGAACATTCTTGCAATAGAACTAGCGAAGTGGCTGTTTCGTACCTTTGGGCTTCGTCGGGTATACGCAACCAGCGCCCTGTAGGGCGCTGGAAGCAACACGCACTGTGTCTTAGATTACACCGAGCACTGTTTGCAGTCCTTCTTGTGTCCAACAAGAAGCCATAGTGCAGAAAGGCCAACGAGTACGTACACAACCCACTCAACCTGTGGCCAACTACCAAGAATCATATGCACTACGTTCCAATCAGCGCCCATGAACCAACCAAGACCAATAAGGCCCCAGTTAAGCCCACCGATAACGGCAAGCAAGAACGCAACAACATGGAGTATTTTCATGAATGAAGGAGCAGTGAGAGCTAGTAGTAAGTGTCAGACTGCTCTTTCATAAGTATTCACCCAAGTACCTAAAATTGACAGATGGGGGAGTGCACAACTGCTACCACCCTACGAATGCGGTACACTTATACGTGTTATTCCTAAATAGGTTATTCATGCGAAATATTCTTAATTGTATGTGCGGCGACAAGTATCAAGATTGGGCTCCGCTCGTACTTCGTGTTACTACCGGTCTCATCTTTGCGATGCATGGCTGGCAGAAGTTGCAGGGCGGTGTGCCTGCGGTTGCCGGGTTCTTGGGAACTCTTGGCTTTCCCGCTCCTGAGCTCTTCGCCGTTCTCTTAATTGCGGTTGAGCTTGGTGGTGGCATTTTGCTCATCCTTGGTCTCTACACGCACTGGGTGGCAAAACTTCTTGCGTTAGTGGCGGTGGTGGCAATGGTCACGGTACATCTGAAGAATGGATTCTTCATGTCTGCGGGTGGGTATGAATACATCATGCTTCTCTTTGCGGCCTCCTTCTCTCTTATGATTACCGGACCAGGTAAGTGGTCTTTGGACAAAAAAATGAAGAAGTAGGAACTTACGTATTGATAACAAAAGAACCGCCATAAGCGGTTCTTTTGTTATCGTCTTTTAGGGTTTCGTAGCTTTTTGGCAACGATCCAAAGCGCGAGCAGTATAAGAAGAAGGAAAAAGGGATAGAACAGTGCGGGATAGTGAAATAAGGGAAGCACTATCTTTGCTATCTTTTGAGACACGCCACCCTCTACTTGTTCGGTAGTAGAGGTACTGGTGGCTGGTGAGGATGATGACTGTGGGTTGCTTGTCGTAAGGCTGGTGAAATAGGATTCACCAGCCTTACGTAGTGACTCTGTAGCATTAGTAGTTGCCGATACAATACTCGCCACTACTGGAGTTGAGCTCGCCACTACTATTTGTGCAGTATCTACCGCCTCAAGTGCAGCAGATTTCGGCCCCGCTGGCAGGACAGTAATAGAAAGTGGTGCAGTTGCAGCCCGTTCCACCGTAGCGGTAATTTTGGTTTTTCGCTCGATTACCCCTGATATCTCTGCCGAGAACTCATGCGTTCCTTCCTCGGCAACCCAGGTGATTGATTTAATAACGCTTTCTCCTGCGTCTAAGCTAAAGGCGGTCGAACCAAGAGATATCCCGTCTACTTTGAATGTCACTGATCCCTCAATCGCGGTTGGGCTACTGTCGTATACCACGGTGTAGAGGCGGACGGTATTTCCAGCACTTGGAGCACTCTGGGAGAGCCACACGGGGCCAGGAGCAAACCCCGCCGGCACACTGATCTCTGCGGCCTGCGCAATGGTTGCGATGGAAAGTACTATAATACTAATCCAGATACGAAGCATGCGTATATCGTAGCACTTGCCGTAGAGGGCCACTTCACGTTAAATGACAGTATTATGCAAGCAGTCATTCTCGCAGCAGGACGCGGCACGCGTATGGGGGGACTCACGGATACGGTGCCAAAGCCCCTGCTACTAGTAGCGGGGAAGTCACTCTTGGCGCACAAGCTTGATGCGCTACCCAGCGAAGTGCACGAAGTCATTTTCGTTATTGGCTACCAAGGCCAGATGATACGAGAGGAGTTTGGAAGCGAATATGGTGGTCGCCGCGTGCAGTATGTAGAACAGGAGGAGTTGAATGGCACCATGGGTGCGGTATCTCTTGCCAAGCCCCTTATCACGGGCAGATTTATCGTGATGATGGGGGATGATTTGTATGGGACAGAAGACGTACTCGCGGCGTGTGCAACTAACGATTGGGCACTCGTGGTCGAGAAGACCGAAACTATGGCCAGTGGCGGTAGGGTGGTTGTAAACGAAAGAGATTTGGTTATGGGTATTGAGGAGGGGGATCATCGAGGTACCCCGGGACTTATGAACACCAATCTCATCGTGCTTGACGAAAGGATCTTTGCATACCCCATGGTGCCTATTCGAACTTCGAATGGGAAGGACGAATACGGATTGCCACAGACCGTGGTTGCCGTTGCCTCAGAGGCGGGTATTCCGCTTCATGCCGTATATGCCACGTCTTGGATACAGATAACCGCTCCGGAGGATTTAGAGCG
>CAYHXV010000015.1:0-13297 GCA_964360855.1 uncultured Candidatus Saccharibacteria bacterium
GCTTTGGCGATATGGACCTAAAATTATTGCCATCACGGGAAGTGTGGGGAAGACCTCAACGAAGGACGCGGTGGCCGCAGCACTCTCTGAGCGGTACCACCTGCGAGCGAGCGAGAAAAGTTATAACAGTGAATTCGGCGTTCCTCTCACCATCATCGGGGCAAAGAACCCCTGGGAGAATGCAAGTGGATGGGTGCGGGTTATTCAAGAGGCTCTCGCTCTTTTGCTGCTTCCGAATCTCTATCCGAAACTTTTAGTACTTGAGGTGGGAGCAGATCGGCCCGGCGACCTTGCACGTATTCTTTCTATTGTCTCACCAGACGCGGTGGTGGTAACAAGACTCCCGGATGTGCCCGTGCATGTGGAAGCATATGCAACTCCGCAAGCAGTGCGCGATGAGGAATTCCGTCCCGCGTATGCGCTTGGGGCGGGTTGCCCGCTTATTATTTCTGCGGACGATGAGCACGCGGTTGCTATGGCGAAGCGTTTGAATGTGAATGTGCATACGGTGGGGTATAGCGGTGGAGCAGATGTGCACCTTGAGACTCCGGTCTTTACAGCAGGAGGCATGGAGGTCAAAGCACACAGTTGTGGCCAGACGTATACACTCCGTGCCGCTCACGCGCTCGGACGCACCCAGCTCTACGCGCCCGCAATGGCGCTTGCACTTGCTACCACACTCCACCTGTCTGTAGACGAAGCACTTGAAGGACTCATTAAGTACACGCCCCCACCAGGGCGTGCGCGTATTTTAAAGGGGAAGCATGGCTCCACTCTTATTGATGATTCATACAATGCCTCCCCTGCAGCTGTAGAAGAGGCGCTCACTGCACTTCCTTTGGTACCCGGGAAGCGGCGCATCGTGGTGCTCGGAGACATGCTTGAACTAGGAAGATATTCCGTACAGGAACATGAGCGCATTGGGAAGGTAGTGGCAAGCAACGCTGACCTCCTTGTTACCGTTGGAGAGAGAGCAGAAGCGGTACGGAGTGCCGCGCTCCAGAGCGGTATGCAAGAGATAAGTGTGCAGGGGTTTGCAACCGCGCTTGAGGCAGGGCACGCCCTTCGAGAGTTGGTGCACGAGGGTGATGTCCTCTTAATCAAGGGCTCACAGAGTATGCGCATGGAGCGCATTGTTGAGGTCCTACTTGAAGACCCGAGTGACGCGCGATTACTCGTGCGGCAGGATAGGGAGTGGAAGCGGCGGTAGTGTGACCTCACGGGGAATCGAACCCCGATTTGATCCGTGAGAGGGATCTGTCCTAACCGTTAGACGATGAGGCCGTCTCTGTGTTTATATCGTATTTGCGCCCTCCACGCTAGTACGTATCGAAACAGGCTCCGCATCTACGTAGATGCGGAGCCCGAATTGCGTCACTCTTTCCGGTTCGGCTCGTGTGTGGCAACCACACTCCCGGTGTTCTCGTTTAAATTGAGAACCATGGTCACAACAAGAATGCCGGTCTGGTGCGGCTCAGAGGTAATTCCAACCTCCTGGCATGCAGCGTTCAGTGACTTGTCTCCATGATACCCATCAAGCTGTCCCTTGGCCTCAAGCGCGCACATGGCCGCAAGGTCGAGCGCATGGCACATCGTAAGCATGTCTTTGGTCATAGGACCCTCCCCTCGTTCCGAGAGAAGCATAGCAATGGAGCAGGGTGTGGTCAAAAGGAGGGAAAGAAGAATGAGAGGAGCCCGAACTTCCGATACTTCCCAATATAGGAACGATGAATAGAAAGAGCGAGTGCTGATGTACCGAGCGCGCTCCCGATGCGCTCTGCCAGGGTGCGCATGTAGCTGCCTGTCCCACAGCGAACCCGAATGGTAAGAACCGTGAACGGTCGGTTGGGGAGGGAAGTAAAGAGCTCGCGCCATGCTTCGCGTATCTGATCCTGGCGAAAATCACTCCCTATCTCCTTTGAAGGTGATAAGTCTCGCGGAACTCTAAGCAGTGCGTGTTCAATAGAAGCCGAAAGCGTATTGGTGTACACCTGTTCCATCCCTTCAAGGTGTATGGAATGAATAGTTTCCGTATGTGTGGGAAGTTCAACAGGTGTGCCCCGCAGTGTATGGAGAAAGAGAGGAACACCCGCAACGGTCTTTGAGGAATAGGCCGGATATGCACGCTGGTGGCTCTCAACTTCACTCTCGAGCACTTGGTGCACTAGTGACTTACTTGGTGTCGTGTTCTTCCCAGCATACGTTGGAAGACCGAGCACGTCTCCCGTATCGGTACCCACGTCAAGCAGCACCCTAACCACATACTCCTTGTCCATTCCCGTATAGTGTTCCTTCCTTTTGCACTCGTCTCCCAGTAGTACCAAAAGCTTTCCGGAAGCCATAGGGTCTAGTCTCCCTGCATACGAGGCAGGCACCCCCGCATACAGAGGATGCAGAGTTTTCCACGCGGAGAGTGCTTCAAGGGGAGTCTCCCCAATCTCCTTATCAATAACCACGAAGCGTTTCATTGGAAGGAGTGTATCAGGAAATTCGAAAGCCCTCCTGCGCCGTGCGCAGGAGGGCCATACAGATCTAGTCCGGACTGAGTTTGAGTGCGTGACTCAGGTAGTGCTCGGCACTCTCGGTGAGCGTTCGGCTCTCGCGCTCCTCGCCGCGTTGGGCGTAGTCGTACGCGCGACGTTCTTCCTCGATAGCCAAGTCCAGCGCCTCATCTCCGGTCAAGTCAGATAATTTCAAGACTTCCTCCCCAAGATCGTGTTTCGTGTCGCGCCACAGCAGGCGCGACATATAAAAAAGTAGCATGCTCCCGCACATAGGAAAAGCCGCCTAGCGGGACGCGTTCTGCGTCCATAAGCGGCTTTCGTCTAGGCGACTTGAGAACGTGGCGTATGCCAATTCGACACTTGCACCAAGCTGTACTCAGAAAATTGGCCGATGGACACGAAGGTGTGTAGATCGATGGGGATGCCACCGAAACACATACTCACGCCTCCGGCAAACTTGCCGCCTATGTAGATGATGGCTTCGCTGCGGTATATGGGACCGCACTGAAGTCGGATGACCGGGAGACTGGCAATTGACCAACCAAGGTCGACAGTCCCTCCAGGAAACCCTCGCCGCAGCGCCTGCATGACGTTGCAACTGACCGTGGCTTGCTCGCCTCGGTCTGAAAACAACACACATTCGAACGTGTGCGGCACGCCGCGCAGAAACGTGGGCGACGCTAGTACCATTCCACTTACAAACATTTGAGTGCTCTCTTTCGGGAAAAGAGAAGACACCCTACCATCACTGTTTTTTATTGTACTCCCACTATTTTAATAGCACAAAATAGGGGCGACGTCGAGAGTGACGTCGCCCACTAGTCGTCCACCGAGGGCGGGGGAGAAAGCGGCTCCAGTTCGCCTGTGGCGGGGTTCAAATGCAGCTCGTTTGCGGCAAGTTGTGCTGCAAGGAAGTCCGCTTGTTGTTGTGCGGGTGTGCGTGGTTTCTCTCGCGGTTGCTTGACGAGAACTGGACCAGTTGCCGAAGGACGAAATTGTTCGTATATGCGGTCCAATAGTTCGTCGTTGCTTGGTGCAACTATTACGGTGGGTAGTTCTGCTGCTTGTGGAATCTGCTCCGGAGTTTCAGGAACCAGGTCCTCGTCCTCTGGATTTATGGGAAGTATGAACTCGTTCGTTGCGCGCTTGCGAGCCAGCTCTTCGAAAAGTCGTTGCTGCTGTATTCGTTGTTCGGTTATTGCAGCAACCTCGAGTTCTTTCCGTTCACGTTCCTCGGCAGCTGCTTTTTTCTCATCAAGAGTTCTCCATCTCGCCGCATTTATGCGTGCAATTGCTTCCAGATTTCCACTCTCGTATGCAATTGCAACATGAGAAGGGCGGAATCTGTATTTCTTGGGTGTTGCACCCATACCTTTCCTCCTCGAATTGTTATTGGGACCTTCCAAGGACATAGTACTAGAAAAGAAACGAATCAAGCAATCAACTCATCTATAACACTCTTAACCACTGGCCCATCTGCTCTACCAGCCAACTCTTTCATGACGAGTCCCATAAACTTTCCGGCTCCTGCCTTGTCCACCGCACCCTGCTCTGCAAGCTTTGCCTGCACAACCTTCATAACTTCCTCCCGGCTCATAAGGGTGGGGAGGTACGCTTCAATGATTGCTAATTCAAGAAGTTCTGGCTCTGCCAGTTCAGGGCGTCCTGCTGCGGTGAACTGCTCAATGGAATCCCGGCGCTGGTTTGCTGCGCGCTTTAGTACTGCGAGCGCTTCTTCGTCCGTAAGAAACTCATCGGGCTTGCGTTTCTTTGCCACCACCTCGTTGGTCATAAGCGTAACCAGGGAGCGCACGGTACGCAGTCGCACCTCATCTTTTGCCCGCATGGCAGCGGGAATTTCTGCCTTTATCGTTTCGTGAATGGTCATACGAGAGAGTATACTATAGCTCTATGACCCCGTTTTCCATTGGCATTATCGTGCTCCTGGTGGTATTTCTCCAGGGTATTGGGCTCTGGCTCGTGCTACGCCGAAGAGAAGCCGGGAAGGACACGGGAGGGCTTCTTCTGATTCAGAATCAAATGGAGAAGTTGGAGCGAGCACTCGATACGCGCATGAGCGAGTCCTCCAAACAAATGCACGAGACGATGCGCAGCCAACTCGGAGAGTCCTCTCGTCTTATTAAGGAAATCACCGAAGAGATAACGAGTGTGAAAGAAATAGGACGTGAGACCGGGAAGTTTGCCGAGCAATTGAAGGGATTGCAGGACATTCTGAAAAATCCAAAGCAACGGGGGATTCTGGGTGAGTATTACTTAGAGACCGTATTAAAGAACGTACTCCCTCCCGGCATGTTCCAAATGCAGTATGGATTCTCGAATGGAGAGATTGTGGACGCGGTGGTGTTTATTGATAAGAAGATAGTACCCATAGACTCCAAGTTCTCGCTCGATAACTATAATCGCTATATTCATGCCGAGGGTGCGGAGCGCATAGCGCTTGAGAAAGCGTTTGTGAGTGACCTGAAACTCCGCATACAGGAAACCGCTAAGTACATTCGCGCTGAAGAGGGAACCATGGACTTTGCTTTCATGTTTATCCCTAGTGAGGGTATCTACTATGATCTCCTGACCAATCAGGTGGGAGCTGGGGAGGAGGAGAATCTCATACAGCGCGCTAGCGGCAAACACAAGGTCATCATTGTCTCTCCCACTTCATTCCTGGCATACCTTCAGACGGTGATGCAGGGACTGAAAGCACTCCAAATAGAGCAACGAGCGGTAGAGATACAAAAGCGAGTGGGGGAGCTCGGCAAGCATGTGGGTGCGTATGAGGAGTACTACAAGAAACTCGGGAATGCACTTAGCACTACCATCTCCCACTACAATGCTGGATACAAAGAGCTCGGGAAGATAGACAAGGATGTGTATCGGATAACGGAGGAAAAGATCGGTGTTGAAACTATCCTGCTGGATAAGCCGGGAGTGGCTGTTGACTAAAATAGTAGTTTGATGTATATTTAAAGTCAGGTAAAAGTTCCAGCGACAGGACGTGTCGCAACGAGAAGGGAGTCTAATATGTGGTGGATTGTTGTGGCAATGTTGATGACACTCCTCGGTGCCATCAGTTTTGTGTACACCGTGGACACGAAAAAAGGGGACGGCTTCATACTGTCCGCGCTGGCTGCATTCGTTATTGGCTTTATCTGGATGCCAATCGCTTCCTATCACGAGGGAAGTACGCACGCACCCATGGCGACCGCGTTTGGGAGTTCAATCGAACAGTTCCTCAAGCGGGGCGGAAGCTACAGCGTTCTCTACAGCTACCGCATCGTCGGGCAGGGATACTTGGTGGTGGTGCGGCAAGAGGACGGCACGGTGCGCACCCTCACCCTGGACAAGGTGCCACCCAGCTCCTTTGTGCTGGGCTCGAATGGACCCATCGCGCTCAAGTAACGCACAAGAGCAGAGGCCGTCGTGGAAACACGACGGCCTTGTCTTTTGCTCGCGCAGTGGCTGTAGTCTAGTATGGAATACAGGTGCTCGTTTCGTGCGCCCCAGCCAGAAAGTGAGGAACTATGATACTCGTATTCAACATACTCGCTCTCGCTGGCATGATTCTCATTACTGAGGGAATTGTACAATGGCGACGGCAGGGACCCAGGTCACTGGTGGCGGTGCTGGTTCTTGGTGGCGTAGCTATGGTCTCGGTTTACATTGGGCATCAACATAACACTGAGGTCCGCTTCATCAGTTCGCTGAAGCCAAGTATGAATCTAGACCGGCACCCACCGCCACTCTCGCCTGAGGTCCGTCCTCCCACCCTCAAAGCACCGGGACAGGACCGTCCTTGGGACAGTACCATCATTGCCTAAGCTGGCCGCCCTCTCCCCGGGGGCGGCCTTCTACGAGCCCACTTGCTTTTTATGAGGAAACGGCTAGAATACACACTATCTATGAACTACGCTGTTATTAAGACCGGAGGCAAGCAATACGTGGTGACGGAAGGAGCGCTCGTGACCATCGAGAAACTTGGCCGAGGCGCTGCTACCCAAGAACTGAAGAAGGGAGACCCGATCACCTTCAGCGACGTTCTCCTTACCGATGATGGCAAGAAGACCCTTGTGGGAACCCCTTCTCTTGAAGGAAAGACGGTGAAGGGAACCGTATATTCAGTAGGACGCGCCAAGAAGATAGACGTGGTGAAATACAAGGCTAAGAGCCGCTATTTGAAACGTCGTGGGCACCGTCAGCCTGAGATTAAGGTCAAGATAGACACCGTTACCTAAGGAACAGCAAAGCCCGCTTCTGCGGGTTTTGACTTTCTCCAGGAAGGGGCGCAGTATGCGTCTGGATCAACCTGTGGGAGGCACCAATGCCCGAAGATACGAAACCATTCTCGAGAGAAGACCGGAAGTACTTGGGGAAGTTCTTCATCGCCGGTTCCTTCTTCGTTCTCTACCTTGTGTGCATCGGATTGGCAAAAGTCGCCTTCCGCGACTCATCCAAGTAAGGAGATTGAATCATGGTTGAAGCAAAGAAAAGAGCCCGGTTGCTCAGACTGATCGCAACTACCAAGACGCAAGTCGGCCCTATCGCAACCCTCGCCCCGACGCGACCCTCGCTCTTCATGGAGTGGGCGGCCTCGGTGCTCGGGGTGTCTCGGGACACCACTCTCGGGGATCTGGTTGATGGCCTCATTGCCGGCAAGCACACCCTCACCGACGATGAAGCGCTCGACCTGGCTCAACGTACTGATCAGGGCGAAGCCACCAAGATGAGCGCAGGACACGCCAACTTCTACTTCAAAATTAACATGCACGGTGGCGTCTCGGTTGGCTATGTCATTAGTGTTGGACGGTGGGTTTCGTACGAGCACTTGCTCGTCCGCAGCCTCGACTGGAGTACCGACGTTCGCCTCCTTGTCCGCAACGTGGATCCTGTGAAGCTTTGAAACTTTGTGCCTGTACCCCTTTTGCTTTCGCGAAAGGGGTACGCTTGTATTCGTAAGTTGCTTTCCCGCACGAGTGTGGTATTGTATTCATGACGTGCCTTTGGCACCCAACAGTCAATGGGGGAATCCATGACGAATGCTTCTTTGGTCTATCATGTCTTCGGCATGAGTCTTCTCAGTTCGGCGTTCCTTGGCGGAGCGTTCGTGCTCAGCCGCAGCCACTGGAAGTGGGCAACCCTGCTGCTCGTGTCCGCGGCCCTGGGCTTCGGCATCCTGGACATGCTGCTCTTTCATAATGAGAAGCAGCGCCAGTTCATGCAGATTTTCCACGGCGTCCAGTTCGTTGTGCTGGCAGTACTGGGTTGCGGAACAGGTACTCTGATTCGCTATATCAAGGTGCAGTGGGAAGACCGCCGCTAGCTTCAAGGGCCACACCGGAAACGGTGCGGCCCTTTGCTCTAGGTCTCCTTGCGATTATGCAGTGCACTGGTGAGCGTAGTGGCATCGGCGTATTCAAGTTCACTTCCGGTGGCGAGCCCGCGCCCTAGTTCCGAAATGGTAAGGGCGGTTCGCAGAGGAGCAAGGATCTCGCGCACTCGGTCTGCCGTGTGCTCCCCCTCACTAGTCGCCGAGAGCGCCAACACTATTTCAGTGAGCCCCTCCTTGCTGCGTGCCTCCACCACGCGTATTAAATCGCGCTCTCGAATTTGCCCTTTGCCGGAAAGGGAAATCACTCCACCCAATACAAAGTATCGCCCGCGATACGCATTCGCCCGCTCCACCGCCTGCAAATCTTGATCCTTTTCAACAACCATGAGCAGGGAATCATCTCGAGACCTATCCGCACAGTATGCACAAAGAGTATTGTTGCTTGGCGCAAAGCGCATACACATACTGCACTGCCGAACATCGTCCGCAAGGTGTAGTACTAGGTCTGCTAAGCGTGCGCGATCAAAAGGAGTACTCGAGAGCAAATGATACACAAAGCGTTTAGCCTGTCTGGGTCCTATCCCGGGGAAGCGCTCAAAGGCACGCGCCAAGTCTTCAATTCTATCCATACTTAAAATTCAGACGCCAACTCTCCATATCCCGCCTTGTCCATAGACTGGAAGCTGGTGCGTTTCGAATCAAAATACAAATCAACTTTTCCGGTGGGACCGTTGCGGTGCTTCTCGATCAAGATCTCCGCAATGTTCTGTCTGTCACTATCTTCCTTCGTTCGGTCCTCACGGTGGATAAACATAACGACGTCCGCATCCTGCTCGATCGATCCGCTGTCGCGAAGGTCAGACAGGCGTGGCTTTCCTCCACGTTGCTCAACCGCACGAGACAACTGCGAGAGTGCGAGCACCGGTACCTCAAGCTCACGCGCAAGAGACTTCAAAGAGCGAGATATCTCCGTCACCTGCTGCACCATGGAGTCTGAGGCCTTAGTGTTGGTGGGCGCCATAAGCTGGAGGTAGTCCACAATAATGAGTCCAATGCCTTGCTCTCGCTTCAAACGTCTCGCAACTGCACGCATAGAAAGAATATTATTGCCGGGCTTGTCATCAATATAGATTGGTGCCTTAGACAAACTCTCCAGCGCATCGCGAATACGTCCGAAGTCCTCCTCCCCCTTAATCTTTCCGGTGCGAATATTCCAGGAGTCCACATAACTCTCTGCAGAAAGCATACGATCAATAATCTGCTCAGAACTCATTTCAAGTGAAAAGATTCCCACAGGAGTGTTGTGCCGAATTGCGGTATTGCGGGCGATGTCGAGCGCAAGGGACGTTTTTCCAACCGAAGGACGAGCCGCCAAGATAATGAGATCAGATGAATGGAGTCCGGAGAGTAGGGAATCAAGCTCCGCAAATCCGGTTGGGGTACCGCGCACGATGTCCTGGTTCTTAGACATGGATTCAATACGATCCCAAGTGGCGTCCAGCTTATCCTTGATGGCAATAAACTTGTGGCTGGTGGAGGCGTTCGCAATAGCAAACACCGATTTCTCTGCCTGGTCTAACACTTCAACCGGGTCTCGGCTCTCGTCATAGGCGGACTCCGTGATGTCATAGGAGGCATCAATCAGCGAGCGCATAAGATGCTTGCGCGAGACCAGGTCCGCATAGTGACTTAAGTTCCCCGGAGTGGGGGCAGTTCCGGCAAGCTCCGCAATGTACGCGCGTCCGCCAACCCGCTCAAGCAAGCTCTTTGCTTGAAGCCGTTCTGCAAGGGAGAGCATGTCGATAGGCTCACCACGCTCGGTGAGCTCTCGCATTGCTTCGTAAATTAACCGATGCTTCTCTGCATAAAACGAGTCAGGACGCACTAGATCTGAGATGTCATGAATGGCATCGGGCTTCAACAAAAGAGCCCCAAGAAGTGCACGCTCCGCGTCGAGGCTCTGTGGGGGAATGCGGGTGACGCTGGTGCTCATCCCTCTAGTCTATCAAGGGCGCACACGCGTGACCACCGTCCCGGAAGGGCCGTCGTCCACACGATATCCCCGGTTCTCTATGTGGATACGGAGCTCGTCTGCGCGGGCAAAATCTTGAGTTGTTCGAGCCAAATCTCGTTCTCGCATAAGAGATTGCACGTCCTCGGGGAGTGCCTCAATCGCCCGGGTACCCGGAGGAGTAGTAAGCGAGAGACCCAGTACCTCGTCTGCAAGCACCAGCATGTCCCAGAGCTGCTCGGGGGAGAGCTCGTCATCACGAAGTGATTCCCACAGGAGGGCAAGGGCTGCGGGAGTAGCGAGGTCATCTCGCAGATGGCTAACGAGGCGTCGGCCTTGCTCAGAGGGTGCACGTCGTTCGCTTGAGAGTGCGCGCACGTCACGAGCGAGTTTCCAGAGTCTCTGCAAGGCTTCGTCACTTGCCTTAAGCGCCTCCCAGGTAAAGGAGACGGTGGTGTGGTAGTGAGCCTGTAGAAAAAAATAGCGAAGTGAGAGAGGGTGGAACCCTTTCTCCTCTATATCAGAAAGATACACCTCGTTTGCAAGTGACTTAGAAACTTTTGAGCCGTTAACGGTGAGGAATGCCTCATGCATCCAGACTCGGGCGAGTAGGGTACCATACGCTGCTTCAGACTGGGCAATCTCGTTGGTGTGATGGAGCGGTATGTGGTCTATACCGCCCGTATGAATATCAACGGGTTGCCCGAGTAGTGCACGAGCCATTGCGGAGCACTCCACGTGCCAACCCGGGAATCCACGACCCCAGGGACTTGGCCACTCTTGGAGGCGCGTCTGCCCCGTACTCGAGAACCGCCACAGCGCAAAGTCTGCCGGCTGGTGCTTTTCTTTGTTACTAGTGATGCGTCTCCCAATTTCTGCGTTCAGGGTTTCGCGCGATTGTGCGGGGTTTCGGTCAAAGGCACCATAGGAAGAGAGGCGCGCGGTATCAAAATACACACCGTCTGAAGTCTGGTATGTGTACCCCTCCTCCTCTAGCTTCTTGATCAGTGCAATCTGTTCAGCAATGTATTCAGAGGCGCGCGGGAACTGTATGGAGGGGGTATCAATATTCAGAGCACCCAAATCGTCCACAAATAGTTTGGTGTATTTGTCCGCTATTTCTTTTGCGGTGAGTCCTTCACGGGTAGCACCCACCAGCATCTTGTCCTCGCCTTCGTCTGCGTCCGCGACCAAGTGCCCAACGTCCGTAATATTTATGACGGGCTTCACGCGGAATCCCGCCTGCGTAAGAACCCGCGTGATGGTATCTGAAAACACATACGCACGCAGATTCCCAATGTGTTGCTTGGAATACACCGTGGGACCACACGAATACAGCGTAGCAATTCCTGCCTTGTACGAGGTGAAAATCTCCTTGGTTCCCGTAAGCGTATTGGTAAACAGTAGGGGTGCCTTACTCACCGTTGCACGGCTGGTGCGCTTGAATATCCAAGAAAACCAAGACATGCGTTCACTATATCAGAACCAGCGCTTCAATTTAAAGAAGAGGAAGAAGGAAAAAGCCGCTATGGCCATGATAGACACAATAATCCAAAAGGCTCCTGGCTGGCTGATGATAGGCATTTCCTCTAGGTTCATACCAAACACCCCGGTGATAAGAGTGAGCGGGAGAATCACAAAGGACATGAGGGTGAGCTTCTTCATCACTTCGTTCTGTGAAGCGGAGAGGAGGGAGTCGTTCGTAATGCGCAGTTCCCGAGCAACCGCTCGATAGGACTCCACGAGAGCTGCAGCATGATCTCGTTCTGCTTCTATGCGGTCGGCATGTCCCGCAAACTTCTTGCCAAAAAGGGTTGTTCCAGAGAGTGCTACCAAAAACTCACCGAGAGGTTCAGTGTGTCTGGCCAAGACGGTATCAAACTTAAGAAGCACGCGACTCACGTCCGAAATAGCCCGCACGGTTTTACGCTCTTTGTCTGAGAAAATATCTTGCTCAATACGCTCAAGCATACGCAGTACCTGCTCCGCTTCTCCGCTTATGGCCCCATATAGTCTTCTAAGCATTTGCTCGATCAACTCCTCAGCCTGAGAGGCCTGTGGGGGAACCCCCAGAAGTTCCTCTGCCTCAAATACTCTATGGAGACTGTGAAGGGGCTCCACCACCTCATACCGAGCCGTGATAAGAAACTTCTTTCCCACTATAAAATCAACCTCTTGAGACCGAGTGTCCGTTCCGCCTTGCGCAGTGGGGAAGTGCAGTACCAGGTACTGGTACTCGGGGAAGGTAATGGAGAGCGGATAGGGGGTGGGGGAGATGATCTCTTCCTCGATGCGTGCATTGATACCAAACTCGCGCATCACGCTATCCAGCTCTTCATGAGTCGGAGATTCAAGATCAACCCAGGTAACTTTTCCTCGTGTGTGTCTCGTCATCATAACTCTCTCTAGTATAGAGCACCGCGTACACACTCGTACGTGTTCTCAACAGTACTCCTTGTGGTACAGTACCTCTACCTATGGAGCAGGACCCCCATCTTATAGACGAAGAAACACTCACGGCACCGAGGAGTACGCGAAGCATGGTACGCACCGGAATCATTGTGGTACTTCTTCTTGGGGTGGGGTTTGTGGGTGGACTTAAGGTGGGAACGGTTGGTGCCGCTAACGTGCTCTCGAGCGTGCCCTTACTCGGTGACTCCCTGAACGCAACACCCGATCAAAATGCAGACTTTACGGCATTCTGGAAAGCCTGGAATGTATTGAATGATCGTTTCGTACAAACGCACGGCTCAACCACTGCTCCAACCACAAAGGAGCGTCTGTGGGGCGCAATCTCTGGTATGACGGACTCTTTTGGAGACCCCTATACCGTGTACATGCCGCCACAAGAAGCGAAGTCCTTTGCTGAAACTATCTCAGGAGAGTTTGGGGGCGTGGGTATGGAGATTGGTATCAAGGACAAGGTGCTTACGGTGATTGCACCACTCAAGGGTACGCCAGCCGAGCGTGCAGGAATAATGGCGGGGGACGCTATTTTGACCATTGATGAAAAATCAACCGAGGGACTTTCAACAGATGAGGCGGTGAAGATGATACGGGGAAAGAAAGGGACCAGCGTAGCCTTTAAAATAATGCGTGAAGGGAAAATATCCGACATAACGGTTGTACGGGCAACTATCGCCGTACCCACCATCGAGCACTCCTATGATGCCAAGACGGGTATCTACTACATCGCCATCTATGAGTTCACCGCAACGTCTGCAGGACTCTTTGATAAAGCACTGGCTGAGTTCCGCACCTCTGGTTCACACAAACTGATTCTCGACGTTCGTGGAGACCCGGGTGGGTACCTCGAGTCTGCCGTGTCTATTGCCAGCCACTTCATGCCGGAAGGAGCAGCCGTGGTGACGGAGGACTACAAGGGCAAGCAGCAGAATGTGGTGCACCGCAGTCGCGGAACGGGAGGTATACCGGCAGACA
>CAYHXV010000016.1:0-12504 GCA_964360855.1 uncultured Candidatus Saccharibacteria bacterium
CACATGATATTTCAGTTCTTTGTTGCGGGTGATGATCTCTCTCTTCACATGGTCAAGCGCAGTGCCGATATGTTCCTTGGCGTTCCGTTCAACATTGCCTCATACGCACTTCTACTATCAATGGTGGCTCAGGTTACCGGAAAGAAGCCAAAAGAACTTATCCTTACCCTTAACGATGCGCACATTTGCGATGACCACGTTGACGCAGTAAAGGAACAGTTAGCGCGTACCCCCTTCTCTCTTGCCAAGCTCTGGCTAAACCCAGAAGTAAAAAATATAGACTCGTTCACCATGGACGACATCAGACTTGAAGAGTACGAGTCACACGCTGCTATAAAAGCTCCGATGGGGGTATAATCCAAAAATTATGGCACTATCCGACCGACGCATTCTCGAAGAAATGAAGAAGGGCGATATCGTTATTTCACCCTTCAATCAAGAACAGCTCGCGACTTCGAGCTACGACTTAACGCTCGGCGAATGGTTCTACCGCGAGCAACCACCAAAGTACAATCACAGCCTGTACAACATTTGGAGTGAGGAGCACACCCGGCACGTGTGGGGCGCAGACAAAGTAGAGAGCGCGGTAGTGGCAAAGGAGGCGTTTAAGAAATACAGCTTCGACTGGGATGGCATTCGTCCTGACGACAAGATTATTGTGCTTCGCCCCGGAGAAACAATTCTTGCACACACGCAGGAGTTTATTGGTGGCAAGAACCACATCACCACCATGATGAAGGCTCGTTCTTCCACAGGTCGTAGTTTTATTGAGGTCTGCAAATGTGCCGGCTGGGGAGACGTTGGGTATGTAAACCGTTGGACTATGGAGATCACCAATAACTCCAAGAACTATCTCATTCCGCTAGTTGTTGGTCGTCGTATTGCGCAGATGATTTTCTTTGAGACCGGGCCTATTCTTAAGAAGGACTACGCGGCCAGTGGTAAGTATGCCTCGTCAACAAATCTCACTGAGCTCAAGAAAACTTGGAAGCCAGACAGCATGCTTCCGAAACTCTGGGCAGATCGTGACATCAAAAAGGTACAGTCATGGCACAAGAAGGAACCGAAGAAACGTCGGTAGTACTCTAGGGGCATGAACCAAACCCGCATTAGTATCATTGCTGCCCTTGGCCATGACCGTGTTATCGGAAAGGACAACGGTCTTCTCTGGCGTCTTCCTGGCGACCTGAAACGATTCAAGGAACTGACCAGTGGTCACCCCGTGATTATGGGGCGCAAGACCTGGGAGTCTCTCCCTGAGAAGTATCGCCCCCTGCCAGGACGAACCAACATTGTGGTTACCCGCAGCGGCTGGTATGAAGCGGCGGGTGCGCAAACAGTCTTCTCATTCCCTGAAGCGCTCTCACACGCCAAAGAGGCTGAAGGCAGCGAAGAGATATTTGTGATTGGGGGCGGAGAGATATATCGAGCGGCACTTCCCTTTGCGTCTCGACTCTACCTCACACTCGTGGACGATAGCACTCCGGGCACGGTCACTTTTCCAGAGTACCCTGATTTCACCAATGAACTCGCTCGCGAAGCGCACGAAGAAAACGGTGTAAAGTTTGAGTGGGTTACTCTAGAGCGTCCCTAACAAAAAAGAAAACAGCCCGCTTACACGGGCTGTTTTCTTTTGTGCAAAGTTACTTAACTTCAACTCCCATCGAACGGGCCGTTCCCGCAACCATTCGCTCTGCGGCCTCAATCGAGCCTGCCGTAAGGTCAGGCATCTTGGTCTCCGCAATCTCACGAACCTGTGCACTGGAAAGTGTGCCAACCTTCGAAAGAGGTGCCTTGCCTGACCCCTTCTCAACACCGAGTGCCTTCAAAATAAGGCGAGACATCGGGGATACCTTCAGGATAAAGGTGAAGGTACGGTCGTCATACACGGTCATTTCAACCGGAATGATGACGCCGGGCTTGTCCTTGGTCTGCTCGTTGAACTTGTTAACAAAGTCGCCAATGTTAACGCCGGCAGGACCGAGTACGGTACCAACAGGAGGCGCAGGCGTAGCCTTGCCACCGGGGATTTGGAGTTTGATTTTCTTTACTACTTTAGCCATATGAATTGTTTAGTGACTCTACGCTAGAGCTTACGAATTTGCAAAAAGTCGAGCTCCACAGGGGTTTCGCGACCAAACATAGCAACAAGTACCTTCACCTTGCCGCGATCCTCGTCTATCTCCCCTATCTTGCCCTCAAGGTCCTTGAAAGGGCCGTCCATGATAACCACGGGGTCTTCTTTGACGAGGTCAATACGGTGCTTAGGCGCTTCCTGTCCCATGCGCTTCATGAGGGTTGCAATCTCACTTTCTTCCATCGGAACCGGGGTGGTACCACTACCCACGAAGCCCGTAACGCGCGGTGTGTTGCGCACCACAAACCACGAATCCTCGTCCACGATCATTTTCACCAGAATGTATCCAGGGTATATCTTCTCCTCTTCAACCACGCGCTTCCCTGCCTTCACCCGAATCTTCTTTTCGGTAGGCACCACCACCTCAAAGATCTTGTGCTCCATACCAAGACTCTCAATACGCTGTTTCAGGTTGCGCTCCACGGCATTCTCATACCCAGCATAGGTATGAATGGTGTACCAGCGTGGCTCACTGTTAGCGGCGTCTTCAGCAAACTGGGGGGCAGATTTTGTGTCCATAGACATATAAGGAGATTAGTAGCCCGAGACAAGACGATTAACCACACCCGTGAAGATGTAATCAAGACCGGAGATGTAGAGCGCCACAAATGCCGATATCAAAATAATGATAACGGTGTGCACAATTGCCTGGTTGCGATTCGGCCAGACCACGTGCTTCAGTTCGCCCTGTACGTTTTTGAGATAAGTGATGAAGGTGCGCATAGTCTCGGTAAGTACGTCTCGTAAATAAAAAAGCCCTGCGGGCTCTTATGTAGGGCATATGATACCGCACTTGAGGAAGGTGTCAAACGACAAGAACTCCCCACTTCTGGGGAGTTCTTGTCGTTTGGTTTATTACACTTATCGGATCTCGTACGTCACCATCACGGTCACGCTCGTCTTATTCTCTCCAGTTGGTAGAGTCGGTACTGACTCTACCCGTGCGTCCATAGAGAGTGCCTTTCCACTCATTGCATACATTGGTTGTGGGTAATTTCCCCCCTCAGAGTAGGAGACAACGTGTCCCAAACGCACCCCAAGCTCACTCGCAAGCTTCTTGGCCTTGGTACGCGCTTCAGCAATTGCCTTCTCACGTGCCTCTGCTTTTACCTTATCTTCATCGTCAACCGTGAACTCAGGGCCAGAAATGTTCTGTACTCCCTCGATTCCGAGAGCAGCCAACACCTCTCCCGCTTTTGCGGTATCGCGTACTTTCACCTCCACGGTTTGTGAGACGTCATACCCCACAATCTTTGGCGTGCCCGATACCATTATGGGACACATGGCGCCTGGTGGGCAGGGCTGGTTGTAGTCATACTTGGGTGAGACATTGTAGCCAAGTGTCTTCACATCTTTGTCCGCAACCCCAAGCTTCTTAATTGCCGCAAGCGCAGCGTCCGACTTCTTAGTTGCAAGATCCTGAGCCGCCTTCACGGAAGCACCAGACTCAGAAACGGTAAAGGTAATACGGGCGATGTCAGGAACGGTGTTCACTTCCCCCGTTCCCTCCACCGTTATTACGTTTACCGGTTCAAACTGGCCACGAGCAAATGCCCCGTTCCAGGTAGATACGAGGAGAAACAGTGAGAGGAGCACGAGTACGGAAAGAATGCCGTAGCGGAAGGGCTTGTATTCAAGTAGTGGATTCATAGAATTGGATAGCGTTTAATAAGGGCGAGTATATCACTAGTGACTATGACGGTGCAGAGCGTCTTTTCTTTCAGGAAGTCCGTATTTCGAGAGCGCTACCACCGTTATGAATGTGGTTATTGGCACCGCGAGAATAAGGCCGATGCTTCCTATGAGAATCCGGATAATCTCTGTGGAAAGTATTTCAGCGTTGAGTAGGTAGCCGATCGGGGCAGATGTTTTGCTGAACAGCAACAGAAGCGGGAGGGCGGCACCCACGTAGGCAATCGCGAGTGTGTTCACGAGTGCTCCTATATGTTCGCGACCAAGCCGCATAGCGCGATTAAATATTTCTCGTCCGGAGAGGTGTTCACCTGCTCGCATAAGCTCCTCCACCGCAACAGCCTGTCCTATGGCACTGTCGTAGAGTACGCCAAGCAGTCCAATCAGAATGCCTCCAAGAAGTAACCCAACCAAATCAATGGTGCCGTTAAAATTGAAATAGACATAGGTAATTTCCTCTGAGGAATAGCCTGAAAGGTGCGCCAGAGAAACGGCATACCATGCCGCAATGCCTGTGAGTACTACCGTTATGATCATTCCAATAACCGCTGCAGTAGTAGTTCGGTTAACCCCGTGGGTAATGTATGAGCCGGCGATAATAACGAGTGAGGCAGTACCGATAGCCACCAGCATCGGCGAATAGCCCGCCGCAATTCCCGGAAGTAGTACATACACGATGAGAATCAAGCTTCCGGTGAGAGAAAGCAGTCCCCGAATTCCCTGCCGCCCTCCCACCCATATCGTGAGTACGATAAACAGCGCGAGTAATGCCAAGAGCACATCGAGTCGGTACGGGTCGGCAACAGTGTAGTAATCCTTTCCTTCCGTAGGACTCGTGGTGTGCCGCAGATAAAAAACATCGTGTTTCTTGAGCTGGGTGAAATCATTCACAAAAGAAACCTGTTTTTCCTTCTCGACACCCGAAAGTATTTCGGCAGTAATTTCCTGCGTTTTCCGAGGAACACTGGTGCCCGGAGCAGCCTCGATAGATTCAGTACCCACCGATAGCACTTTTGCTTTCTGCAGTGTTTCGGTGTCGGGTGCGAGTTGCTGTGCCTGCAACGAAGTTGACGGGACAAAGAGGGCGGCCAACAGAAGAACAGTGAGGGTTAACTTTTTAGTCATACACTCTTAGCGCACGAGGTGCACACCCCAAAAAACTCCAGTTGGTGGTCGTCAATACTTGCAAATCCAGAGGTACGTCGTACCCGAGTATTGAGACCTGCGGGGAGACAGGCATGGATATCTTTAATTCGCCCGCAAATCGTACAAACGGCATGGTGATGGTGAGCACCCGCTACTTCAAAAAGTGCCTTCCCTTGTGATAACTCTATACGCTTGGCAAGGCCCGCACGCACCAGCGCATCAAGAGTGCGATAAGCCGTCGCCAAATCGAGCGCTCCACGAGCAGCATGAGTCAGTGCTTCCACCGATAGGGGGCTGGGTGCATGTATCAGTACATCAAGGAGTGAGATGCGCTGGCTGGTGGCGCGTAGCCCCACGCTTGAAAGAAGTGTCTGGGTAGGGGTGCTCTTTTTCACTCCCCTATCATACGCCAGGACTGAATCTTTTCCACATGCGAATGATTTGCAAGTAAAAAGTACTCGTGTATGCTGAGGAACATATGGATACCCTACTAACTGTCGTGCCTGCATTTATAGCCGTTGGCATTGTAAGTATTGTCTCGCTTATAGGTGTCGTTGCGCTGTCGTGGAAAGAGTCGCTTCTGCGTAGCGTCCTTTTTTTACTTATCTCTGTTGCTGCAGGTGCCCTTCTGGGGGATGCGTTCATTCACCTTATTCCCGAAGCATTTGAAGAGACGGGGGACCCGCTCCTTATATCGCTCCTTATACTCGGAGGGTTTCTTGCGTTCTTTATACTTGAGAAACTTCTTAACTGGCATCATGTGCACACCGACGAACCTCTGTTGGCTGAAGAACATGCGCGTATTCATCCGGTAGGCCATCTTGTGCTTATTTCAGACGGACTGCATAACCTCGTCGATGGCGTGGCCATTGGAGCAGCCTTTATGGTCTCTATTGAGGTTGGCGTTGCTACGACGATCGCCATTATCTTGCACGAAATACCCCAAGAGATCGGAGACTTTGCACTCCTTATTCACGCCGGGTTCTCTCGTACCAAGGCGCTCTTTTTCAACTTCCTCTCAGCCATATCGGCCTTCGTTGGTGTTGGTCTAGCCGTTTGGATAGGAAGTGTGTTTGAAACCACCACCCCACTTATCGCTGCGTTCGCCGCCGGTATGTTTGTGTACATTGCTGGTTCGGATCTCATTCCAGAACTGCACAAAACATCGGGCATAAAGAAGTCACTTATCCAGCTTGGGGCAATTCTTGTGGGCATTGCGGTGATGGTGGCTCTTTTGGTGCTTGAGTAGTTTTAGATTCTTCGGGGTACGGTACCATTACCGTTATGCGAGACCACGATGTAGATGCCGTTATTCGACTTGGCGAACTTGCGGCGCAATACGCCACCATACACCGCGTCACCTATCTTCCCGACGGAGTAACTCCCGAATCTGATACCGACCATACGGTAATGGTGGGACTCATCGCCTGCGCTGTCGCAAGCGCCTTTGACCAAAAGCTTGATGTTGGTCTGGTAGCACAATTCGCACTTGTGCACGACCTCGTCGAAGCGTATGCAGGAGATACCAATACCTTTGGTGGACTCTCTGAGCACCTAAACGCTGAAAAGGAGGAACGAGAGGCTGCCGCACTGCTCCGCATAGAGACTGAGTTCTGTGACACCCTCCCTTGGATTGCAGAAACCATACGAGCGTATGAATCTCTCACAACACCCGAAGCTCGTTTTGTGAAAACGCTCGATAAAATAATGCCGAAGATTACTCGCTTACTTAACAAGCGACATACCACTGACGCTCACGCATTTGATGAGCACTGCCGAGCTCAATTTGAAAAGATTAAGAACACCTACGGATATGACCAGGAGGTTGGACTCGAGCTATACAACGCTACCACCGTACTTGTTTCAAAACATCTGCACACTAGGCAGAACACTAGGAACTCTGCAGCGTCATAAGAAGTGCCTGTAACGCCTTGTGTTCAGGGAGGCCTTCAACCACCAACTTTGGATTCGCCCAGCCAACGTCCTTTTCGAGTACTTCAAATCGAAGGACGTCCTTGGTTCGTACGAGATAGTACACACTATGAATTTGTCCCTCAAACCGCTCGAGTACCACCGTCTGGTATGTCTTGCCGTTTATAATCATGGGCTTGAACTCTTTCATGGACTTCGCCATGATTCCGGAAGACTCATACATGGTATTGGCCAGTATTACGCTCTCGCCTGTCTTCCCTTCTGGAATTGCAAACCTGCGAATAATGAGTGAGTGCGGGACTTCACCCTTGGATGGCTTATCAAAGACCGCGTGCAATGTTTCATCTGGTCCAATAGCCTCAGCGTTTGCGGTATAGCCAGCAGGTACTACGAACGCTATGCCGATGGCTGCGTCTTCTGCGTTCGGAAACGCACAGGCAGCAAACGCGCAATCAGGGCCGGAGCGACCCACACCAGAACCATCGGGGCAAAGCTTTGCCTCCATGGTGCAGGCCGTAGCGGCAGGAGTGGGAGTATTGGGGTGTTCAAGCGCATTTCTGTACATGAACCCTCCGATACCAAGCACGACGAGTATCACGACGAGCGCAATAAGTTGCTTCATAGGCTAGATGTTTATTTCTTGTTCAGGGGCCTTAAGCGAATCGCGAATTTCTTCAAGTACCACAAGCTCCGCAGACTTCTCTGCTGGTGGGGCCGTTCCATCTTGCTGTTCCTTACGTGCGGCGGCGGCCATTTTGTTCATTCCCTGTACCAAGAGAAAGAGTGCGAACGCGGTGATAACGAAACTGATGACTGCTTGAACGAAAAGTCCGTATTGAATCGCGGCATCAGTATTTGGAATACCAACCGCAAGTTCACTAAAGTTAATACCTCGGGTGAGGAGGGAGAGTGGCGGCGTGATGACATTCGTGACCAGTGAGTTGGTAACGGCATTAAACGCCGCACCAATAACCACACCGATAGCAAGATCGATGGCATTTCCTCGAAGGGCAAATTTCTTGAATTCTTGGATGAATGATTTCATACGCGCAGTATACCTTTTGGGGCGACCTATGGGGCTTGAACCCATGACCGCCGGTACCACAAACCGGTGCTCTACCAACTGAGCTAAGGCCGCCATTCCATGACTCTCACGAGTCTTGTATGAGCGTTATAGCACAGAATCCCACAATTGATGAAGCCGGCCCAGGTGGCCGGCTTCATCAAATTTGTGCCCGGGACAGGACTTGAACCTGCACGTCTTTCGACACTACCACCTCAAGGTAGCCAGTCTACCAATTTCAGCACCCGGGCTAGATTTGTCAAAGCTTCTTTTAGTGAATAGGCAGAGACTCATTAACTATACGCAAGGCCTTGGCTATTTTCAACTTTTTCCTTTTCAAGTGCGTGGCCTTGGGGTCTGCATACAACTTCTGCAAGACTGAGTGAGACTCCTTCTTAGCGTAGCGTATTTGAAAGAATCTTCCGCTTGCGGCGCGGGTAATGTGTCCCTTACTGCTGGTAAATTTCTCAATTGACTCCTGAAGCCAGTTTATAAATATTTCGCTGCCAGAACCCACAGTAAAATAGTACATAAAGCTACTTTTCCACCGAGGATCATAGTAGCTGTAGAAGCAGCCGTCACCGTCGTATAGACCGCGCAGAAAATCAAAGAAGTATTCTTGTGGGATATCTAATTTCCCCATGGTCAACGATTTGTTAGGAGTAAGCCCTGTGGTAAGTAAGTATCGATAGAGAAATACATCGCCCCACTGCACTCGGTAGTATTTCTTCGGTAATCCAGATCCACTAGAAAACTTCCCTATCTTCACATGTAAGTCTAAGCACTTCATTAGGTTTTCAATTTGCTCCAATTCCTTTGACACAAAAATCAAATGCAGCCCGTCTGGAGAAAGGCAACCATCAGATGCCATAAGTCCTATAGCATAAGCGAAATCGTGAGACCATACGATTTCTTTTCGTCTTGCCTTCCTGCCTGGTTGAGCCATGCCTCAATGATATGCTATTACTAATTGAAATGAAAGAGTGACCGGCTTATAGCCGGTCACTCTTTCATCGAGAACTAGATCTTTACGCAGCCTCCTCCTCTTTCTTTTCCTCAGGCGCAGTCTCGACTGCCTCAACAATCACTTCAGGTGCTTCCTCCGCAGTCTCTTGCACCTCCTCAACAACGGGCTCTACTTCCTTGAAGTCCTCGGTGGACATCTTAACCATACGCATGTTGCGGAGTTGGCGGCGTACCTCACGAGCAACCTTCTCACGGATGAAGTACAGCTTGGCACGACGAACCTTGGAACGCTTGGTGATCTCAATCTTATCAATAACCGGGCTGTATAGCGGGAAAATCTTCTCTACCCCAATGCCGGACATAGTGGCACGCACCGTGAAGGTGGCACCTGGTTCATTGCCGTGCTTAACGGCGATAACGAGTCCCTCAAATACCTGGAGACGGGTCTTGCCCTTCTCTACCACCTTCTGGTGTACCCGCACGGTGTCGCCCGCGCGAATACCGAGCTGTACGCGCTCGTTGGTTGCTACTGGAGTTATTACGGTATGCATGTCGCCAGACTCTACCACGCGCCCTATAAGGAGGCAATAATGCTGGCTGCCCGCGGGAAGGCACCTATAGCTGCTTGCAGGTCTTCCGGGACTGGAGCACTCACCCGTACAGAAGTACCGTCCATGAGCGGAATCTCGAGCGTTGCCGCATGAAGTGCCAACCGGGTAGTACCTAAGTCACACGGCTTCCCTATCGAATACAGAGGATCACACACCACCGGGTGGTGTAGTGCCTTCAAATGCACGCGAATTTGGTGCGTGCGACCAGTTTCGGGAACCACCTTCAACAATGAATGCGTGCCTATCTCGTCGATGACCTCATAGTGAGTGATAGCTTCCCGAAGCGTTCCGCGTGCCTTTGGTTGCGCACTGCGGAGCCTGAAGTCTTTGCGGGAGCGACCAATAGAAAATTCAATAGTTCCCTTTTCTTCTTTCATCACCCCGTACACCACGGCCAGATATGTCTTCTTGGTGAGTCGTTCATGGAAAGCATTTTTGAGATGCGCGTGTGCTTCGGGAGTCTTGGCTAGTACCAACACTCCTGACGTGTCTCGATCAAGTCGGTGCACCACGCCAGGGCGCGCAATCTCTGTGCCGTCCGGAAGTCGCTGGGTCTCGCCCACCCCAATAGATTTTGGGTATTTGGTGGCAAACCAGTCACTCACGGTCTCAATCGTTGAGTGCCCATCGGGATGCGTCATCACACCTGCGGGTTTGTTAACCGCAACCATAGACTCATCTTCATATAATACTTCGAGATTCATACGCCCACCCTAGCACAGATGCTACTTTCCGCGCCTGCGTTCGCGATTTCCAAACTCTTCTATGATGGAAAGGAATTCCTCTTTGGTAAAAGCTGGCCACTTCGTATCGGTGAAAAATAGTTCGCTATATACCGATTGCCAGGTAAGAAAGCCAGAGAGACGCTGTTCCCCGCTGGTTCGAATAATAAGATCGGGATCAGGAAGCCCCGTACTCCAGAGTTCGCTTGCAAATTCCGCTTCAGTGGCAATCTCCTTTCCTTCTCGTATGAGTCGATTCGTCGCGGCGATGATTTCTGCCCGGCCGCCGTATGAAAGACACACCGCAAGCGTTCCACCCTTCCCATTCTTGGTTCGTGCCTCGGCACGCTCCATTTCCTGTACCAACTCCTGGGGTATCAACGAACGGTCACCCAGAAACACCACCCGTCCATCATTTTCGACAATCTCATCGATGAATGAACCCGAGAATGCTTGCCCGAAGAGTTCCATGAGGTATCCCACCTCCTCTTGGGTACGCTTCCAATTCTCTGTTGAGAACGCATAGATATAGACTGTATCGATTCCAAGATCTTTACTCCAACGCACTAATTCCTGCACCTTCTCAAACCCCGCAAGGTGCCCCTGAAGAGACGGAAGACCATGCTCTTTCGCCCAGCGACGATTGCCGTCCAGAATCACACCAATGGATTTTGGGATGTTAGTCATAGTTTATGCTAAATGCAGTATACGCGTTGGTTGCGGGTAGCCAGCTAGTGGCAACACTCTCAACACGCGAAAGAAGTGACCCGCGCTTAAGTTTTTCAACATACGCCTCTAGTGTTTCTCGCGGACCCTCGGCCACAACCCGCACCGTTCCGTCAGGTATATTCTGAACTTCTCCCACTAATTTGAGTCCTCGCGCCTTACGGGTAGCGAAGTCCCGATACATAACAAGTTGGACACGGCCGGACACTGCAGCTTCAAGGCGCTCGTTCATAGAGTATAAGAACCTAGAATACTCGAAGATGGTTGCTTTCCAAAATACGAAAGCTACGGTATCGTGCAGATACGCGCCCTTAGCTCAGTTGGTAGAGCGGCGCATTTACACTGCGAAGGTCGGGGGTTCAAGTCCCTCAGGGCGCACTACAGAAGAAAAGTCCGGCATCCCGGACTTTTCTGGTTTCTATTCAGCGTACTTGAACCACTTTTTCTTCAATGCTTCTTCAGGATCAATACCTTCCCTGTCAGCGAATAGGAGGAGGAACCCCAACACATCCGCAAACTCATCACGAAATAGTTCTTGAATTTCTTCCTTTGACTTACCCTTTTGGCGTCCTCGGTCGGTAAGCATGAGATATGTTTGGAGGCACTCGCCCCATTCTTCGGTAATCTTGAATGGGAAGTAGTCCCGATCAACCTTCACTTCAGGAAAGTCCCGTTCATAGCGCTCCATTACTTTTTTGACTTCTTCGGTGAGTTTATTTAGTTCCATGTATTACGGATATGCTTATGGTACCCTCGCCAGGAATCGAACCTAGATCTACGGCTTAGAAGTCCGCAGCTTTATCCATTAAGCTACGAGGGCTTGGTCTTACCCCAGTGATTATACTGCTTATAGGTTTTACGCCTATGGCAGTTCGCACAACGAATCTCACACTTTTCTATCTCATTATTCACTGATTGCCAAGAAAAGTGCCCCGAAAGAAATCGGGCGACATTCCTTGATTTTGTGCTTGGATCTTTGTGATCAAACTCCAAAACGATTGGATCGGACTCGCCGCAGTCTATGCATTGACGCGTAGACAGAAATAAAAAGAGTGCCTCTCTTATTTTCACACGGTGTCTCTTCTGAGCCGCTAAAGGTCTGCTCTATTTTTGTACGGCATCTAGGGATTATAACATCCCGTTCTAACCCGTAATTATAATGAGGGGTCAACGAAGTGATAACTACTTCGGTACCGTTCTGCTTCTTTGCTTCGCTCCTCAAACGTTCGCTGCACGGTCTCAACCGCAGCAACATCAAAGACGGCTGTTTCAGTAACCTCGCCTGTCTCTTTAGTTTCGGTACTCGCTTGTATATACGTCCAGGTATTCCATCCCACACTCAAGCCAACGAGTACCGCAGATACCCCCACAATAACGAACCAGTCACGCACCGGGTGCGGGTGCGTTCCCTCATGAAAGAGTTTCTTGAGCCGGTCGGCTGAAAATATGCTGGGGAGGGTCATGGTAGTGGTGCGGTTACGGTTCCCGATTCAGCCCCAATAGAAAGTA
>CAYHXV010000017.1:0-12359 GCA_964360855.1 uncultured Candidatus Saccharibacteria bacterium
ATGCCATCGAGCAGGCCAATAAGATCGATCCCAACCAGGTTCTTTCCTTCAAAATAGAAGTTCTGGAAGCTGTCTGCTTCAGGCAGAGTGCCGCTGTTTATATAGTCCGTATCTACCTCAGACACACTCACACTCTCCATGACAGCAATCATGGCAGGGAGTTTGCTTCGTGCCTGTACCGATAGCGTTTCCAGATATGCGGCACTAGGAACAAATACATCCCCGAGCTCCAGCGCGTCACCAGACTCTTTATCAAAGGTGAAGGTGCGGTAGTAGGTGTTGGGGTGCGCACCTCCCGTATCCTGGTACATCTGGTACACATAGGAGAGGGTACTCGCACTTTCATACATCTTGTATTCAATACCGAGCGCATACTTGCGCTGGTCGAGTCCTAGCATCTGTACATCGTCATGGGTCAGGTTCGCAAAGTTTCCATTGTCCTTGAACTTTTCAATCTCTTTTTCAACGAAACTCTTCATTGTGGCGACGGCTGCTTGGTTTGCGGTACCGGTAAGGGTAGTCGCCGTTGGATACGTAGCATCTACCGTGTAATAAGTGGCATCTTCGGTTACCTTTGCGGGCTCGCTCGCTACCTGCGTCGGTGGTGTTCCAAAGGTGTGGGTGGGTGCCGGCACACTCACCATGTACCAGACAACAAATCCTAGTACGATAAGTATAAGAATTACGGCAGGAAGGAATTGTTTGATGCGTGCGGTCATGGGGAAAGTATACTCCTGTCGAATAGAAAAGCGCGGACCCTGCGCGATGCAGGGTCCATTAGAGGCTATTTGGTACTGATGCTTACGTACGCGACACGAACCATTGCTTTGTGATCGAACGGCTTCGTGGCATTCCAGGCAGTGAAGTCCATGCGTATTGCCTCGCTAAGGGTCAGCAACACGTGGTTTTTCTCATAGTCCTCCAGCTTCTTTTCTACCGGTGAAGTACGAACCACCACAGCGTGCCTTAGGACTTTCTTAAGAGATCGCACAAGAGCTCCGAAGGCCATTTGTGAGACCAAGAGCACCCACTTATTCCTCAGGTGATTGAGCGTCCCGGTGCGAAAACGCACCTTATTGTGCTTGTCCGCGAGTGCCGCCATTTTTTTGATGAGTTCGGACATCCTGCCGTGAGGGTCCTCCAATATATAGTCCTTGTGGTCGACGGCAGGTACTTGACCAGGAAACTGGCCGGGATATCGCTTCCAGATGTGCAACTCAACAACGGGAACCATCATCTTCGATCTCCTGTAGGCAAATTAGGGTTTTGAACGTCTGCCCGCACCCTACCACACCCACCCAAAGTTTGACACCAAGCCGCCTTTAATATAGATTTTACCTATCCCGCTTGGCGGGCTTTCCATTGTCTACCTATGCCACGCTCCCTTAAAAAAGGCCCATACGTTGACATCAAGCTTATGAAAAAGCTTGATGGCAAGAAACCGTCTGCAACGGCCTCTATTAAGACGTGGGCACGCCACAGCCAGATTGCTCCAGAGTTCGTTGGGTTCACCTTTGGGGTGCACAACGGCAAGAGCCATGTGGATGTGCTGGTCACTGAAGACATGGTGGGTCACCGCCTGGGCGAATTCTCTCCAACCAAGAAGTTCATCCGTCACGGAGGTAAGATGCAGAAGCAGCTTGAGCAGAAGAAGCAGGTTGCAGAGATTGCTGCTGCCAAGGCCGCTAAAGCAGCCCCTGCTGCCACTAAGAAGAAATAACCTATGGCTTCTACCGGAACACACCGTGCACCAGCAAGCGCTCGCAAACTCGAGCAGAAAAGCGCTATTCGCGCAGAGCTTTCTACGTACAACCAGTCTCCCCGCAAGGTGCGCCTCGTGACGGAGCTCGTGAAGGGTAAGAAGGTGGCAGACGCGGTAGCCGCTCTCTCTTTCCTCCCGAAGCGTGCAGCACTTCCGATAAAGAAGCTCATCGAGAGCGCGGTGGCTAACGGTGTGGCAAAGGGAGAAGACAAAGATGCGCTTCGTGTAAAGAACATCCAGGTCAACAGCGCCGGTATGATTGTGAAGTTCATGCCCCGCGCTATGGGTCGTGCAGCTCCTATTCGCCGCCGCCGTAGCAACGTGATCGTCACTCTTTCCGTAGAGACCCCAACTGCGTAACTTTTACCATGACACACACCGTACATCCCTACGCACACCGCCTCGGCATCATCCGTGATTGGAAGAGCCGCTGGTTTGCTGCTGATAAGAAAAGCTACCGCGAGAATATCGCCGTGGATGCAGCTATTCGTGGCTTTTTGAAGAAGCGTCTTCGTGCCATGCACGTAGCCGATGTAGAGATTGAGCGCTCTGCTGCGGAAGTACGCGTGATCGTACACACCGCCCGCCCAGGACTTGTGATTGGTCGCTCAGGAGAGAACGCCACCAAGCTCCGTACCGAGCTCACCACCGTAGTGCGCAAGGCAGCTCCAGCACATGGACGAACGGTGAAGATGGATATTGTGGAGATTCGTCAGCCAGAGACCAGCGCCGCTATTGTGGCATTCATGGTGGCTGAGGGACTCGAGAAGCGCATGACCTTCCGTCGTGTACTCAAGATGACCGTTGAAAAGGTCATGGCGGTACGCGAGGTGGTGGGAGTGCGTATTGTTATCTCAGGACGCCTTGGTGGCGCTGACATGAGTCGCACCGAGCAGATCAAGAAAGGTCGTATCCCGCTTCAGACCTTCCGTGCCAACATTGATTACGCACAGGAGCGTGCATACCTTCCATACGGCGTGATTGGTATCAAGGTCTGGATCTACCTTGGTGAGACGTTTGCAGAGGAGGCTAATGCGGCGCGCACCGCGACCACGAAATAAGGCTTATGTTGTTCCCTAAAAAAGTAAAGCACCGCAAGTGGCAGAATGCCCGCAAGAGCCCTGAAAAGCTTGCGCGTCCAGACACGCGCGGTATTGATATTTCTTTCGGTTCATACGGCATGAAGGCTACAACTCCTGCACGCGTAACGAGCAACCAGATTGAGGCTGCTCGTAAGGTGCTCAGCCGCGCTACCGGCAAGACGGGTAAGATGTGGATTCGCATTTTCCCGGATCGTCCCGTCACCGCAAAGCCCGCTGAAGTAGGTATGGGTAAGGGAAAGGGAGACCCAAAGGGTTTTGTGTTTGAAGTGCGTCCGGGTCGCGTGCTCTTTGAGCTCGATGGAGTGGAGGATGTGAAGGCCAGGGATGCGATTCGTCGCGCCGGTGCCAAGCTTCCGGTGAAGGTAACGGTGGTCACCCGATAATATATGGCAAAGAAACTTTCTTTCAAGGAAAAGAACGCGGACGAGCTCGAAAAGATGCTCGGCGAGAAGCGCGAGGAGCTCCGCCAGGCACGCTTTGCAAAGGCCGGTTCTCGTCCCGCAGACTCAACGCTTTCCGGGAAGATCCGCAAGGACATCGCCCGCATGTTGACCGAATTGACCGCCAAGAAGAACACCAACTAATTACTATGGAAACAACCACCTCTAAGCCCCAGAGCTTCACCGGCGTCGTCGTAAAGACGGCGATGAAAGACACGGTCACCGTTGCGGTGTCGCGTTTCGTGAAGCACCCGAAGTACAAGAAGTTCCAGGTCAAGACCAAGAAGTTCTTGGTGGAGGATCAGGGCAACACCACCAAGGTGGGGGACGAAGTGACCATTGTTGCCTGCGCCCCGCTTTCAAAGCGAAAGAGTTTCACCCTCGTTAAGTAATACATTTATTTATGGTACAGCCACAGACTATCGTCACCGTCGCAGACAACTCAGGCGCTAAAGTAGCGCGCGTCTTCAAGGTGCTTGGTGGCTCAAAGCGCCGCTACGCTGAGATTGGCGACGTGGTGGTGGTATCCATCCAGACTGCAGAGCCCCGCAAGGCGGTAAAAAAGAAGGACATCTACAAGGCCGTGGTGGTGCGCCAGAAGAAGGCCTTCCGCCGTGCATCGGGTATTTACGTTCGCTTTGACGACAACGCTGTTGTCCTCATTGAGAAGCAGGGTAAGGAGATGGGTCCGAAGGGCAACCGCGTGTTTGGTCCGGTACCGCGTGACTTGGTTGAGAAGGGTTGGCAGAACATTGCGTCTATTGCGCCAGAAGTTGTATAACCTATTTATATATGTCTAAAGCAAGTACTGGTCAGCAGACCGCAAAGTTTAAAATCAAGAAAGGTGACACCGTCATCGTTATTTCTGGCAAGGACAAGGGTAAGACCGGAGTGGTTGAGCGTGTGCTTCCGCTTGAGGCCAAGGTAGTGGTAGAAGGTGCGGCACTCGTGAAGCGTCACCTAAAGGGTACCGGACGCGGACAGTCAGGACGCATTGTTGAGCGCCCTCGTGCCATGGCCATCTCAAACGTGATGGTATACGACCCAAAAGAAAAGAAGGGAACCCGCGTGAAGCGCGTTGAGACAGATGGAAAGCGCGCTCGCGTAACCGTTAAGAGCGGCACCACACTCGCCTAATACATTTTTTATGATAACCAAAGAAAAGCAGGCAAGCGCGTTCAGTACTCTCAAAGAGCAGTTCGGATACACGAACGTCTTTGCGTCTCCTCGTCTTGTGAAGATCGTGGTGTCTTCAGGCGTTGGCAAGGCAGACAAGGCACGCAAGGCCATGATTGAGGCGCGCCTCGCTCGTATCACGGGACAGAAGGCAGCACCCCGCGCGGCCAAGCAGTCTATTGCACAGTTCAAGATGCGTGAGGGAGATATTGTCGGGTACCAGGTGACGCTTCGTGGACTTCGTATGAATCACTTCCTTGAGAAGCTTATTCATATTGCGCTTCCTCGAACGCGTGACTTCCGCGGGCTTCCAAGCTCAATAGACGCCATGGGTAACTACACCATCGGTATTAAGGACCACACCATCTTCCCGGAGACTTCAGAGGAAGACTTGAAGGATGTATTTGGTATTGCGATTACCTTTGTTACCACCGCAAAGACTAAGGAAGAGGCAGAAGCGTTCCTGCGCCATTTGGGGATGCCGATGAAGGTTGCGTAAGACAAAGCCCGCGGAAGCGGGCTTTGTTGTTTACTAGGAAAACAGAAATCGCCGCGCATATGAGGTGCGGCGACCTCTGCCTTGCGCGACGATTGCTCTACTGAACCGGCTCGACCGTCATTTCCAGCGACAGCTGGCCAATGGGCGGCGTCCAGCCAATTTCCGGATGGAAGTGCGTGAGCTGCACGCCGGCGAAGAAGGCCACGATGATTGCGGCGAACATTCCGCCGCCGATCAGGCGCCGATCGGACTGCGACAGTGGTGTGGTTCTTGTGGACATGGGCCCTCTCTAATAAAGACCAGCCATACCCTGCATAAACAGGAATACTGATTTAATAACACTTTTGGATTGTATTGTCAAACAATCTCTCAAGGATTCCTCGACCATATTACGCCTGAGCCCAATCCGTTTGACAGCCTACTTCCTTACTGATAGATTACATGAACGGCTCTCCGGAGCTATTTTTCTTATGGCCAAAGCCTCCCAACTCGCCCGCGCAGACAAGAAGATAAAGCTTGTCTTGAAGTACGCTGCAAAGCGTGCGGCTCTTAAGCTTGCTGGAGACTGGGAAGGCCTTCAGAAGCTCCCGAAGAACTCCTCTCCGGTACGCGTGAAGAACCGCTGTGCGGTGACCGGTCGTGGTCGTGGATATATGCGTGCGTTTGGTCTTTCACGCATCCAGTTCCGCGAGCTCGCGCGTGAAGGGAAGATTCCGGGTGTTAAGAAGGCTTCGTGGTAATTTTCGTACTATGGTAACTGACCGCGTAGGGGATTTCATCATTCGACTCAAAAATGCCGGAGCCATCGGCAAGGGTGTTGTGGTGGTGCCTTTCTCTAAGCACGTAGAAAGCATTGCCTACAAGCTAAAGGAGCTTGGCTATGTGAAGGAGGTAGGGAAGAGCAAGGTACCGTACAGCTTTGAGGTAACCCTCGCGTACGACGACAAGGGCGCACACAAGATTAACGACGTGAAGCGCGTCTCTAAGCCAGGTCGTCGTCTCTACGCTGGTGCCAAGGACACGCACAGTGTTAAGAACGGTATGGGAGCTCGTCTCATGTCCACTCCGAAGGGAATTCTTTCAGATCGCGAGGCACGTCGACTCAACACCGGTGGTGAGGAGTTGTTCAAGATCTGGTAATTTTTATGATCACCTCTCTCTCCCGTCTCGCAAAGAAGCCAATCGCTATTCCTGGCAAGGTCTCGGTGGATACTGCTGGTGGCGTGCTTTCCGTAAAAGGTTCAAAGGCAACGCTGTCTATGGCCATTCACCCAAGCATCACCATCGAGGTGACGAGCGAAGGCATTGTTATTGCCCCTGCTGAGTCTTCTAAGCTCGCTCGTGCTCTAACCGGCACCTTTGCCGCACATGCCCGCTCTATGATGAGTGGTGTTGAGACGCCCTTTAAGAAGGTGCTCATCATGAAGGGTGTGGGATTCAAGGCTGAGCAGAAGGGACGAGACCTCGTATTTAATGTTGGGTTCTCGCACCCCGTCACTCTCACTGTTCCAGAAGGACTTGAGGCAAAGGTTGAGAAGCTGAACATCACCATTGAAGGCGCAGACAAGCAGAAGGTGGGGCAGTTTGCTGCAGAGGTGCGCGCTATTAAGCCGCCTGAGCCATATCTTGGAAAGGGTATTGCCTACGATAACGAAGTAATTCGTCGCAAGCAGGGCAAGAAGTCTGTATAAACTCTTATGGCTACTACTCTACTCACCAAGAAAGGACTTCGCGACCGCCGGCACAACCGCGTGCGTGCGCGTATTTCAGGAACAGCAACCCGCCCACGCCTAGCGGTCTTTAAGTCGAACCGCTACATTTCAGCTCAGCTTATTGACGACACCACGAGCACGACCCTTGGCGCAGCTCACGGCAAGACTGAAGGTGGGGCGCTCTCCGTGCAGGCCGTTGCTGTGGGGAAGGCAATTGCTCAAGCAGGCAAGAAGGCAGGCATCACCACCGTGGTCTTTGATCGTGGAGGGTACGAGTATGGTGGCCAGATTAAGGCGCTTGCGGACACGGCTCGAGAAAGCGGACTTACGTTCTAACTATTTTTATGACTGACACCGAGATTATTCCTGAAGTAGCAGTAGAAGAGGCGCCAGTTGAGGCTGCTCCTGTTGTTGAGGCCGCGACACCGGTTCGCGGGCGACGTACCACCGGAGGTCGCCCAGAAGGACGTGGACGCCCTCGCGAGCGAGCTCCCCGTGAGCGCAGTGAATTTGAGCAGGCCACCATTGATGTACGCCGCGTTGCTCGTGTGATGGCAGGAGGTCGCCGTTTCTCCTTCAGTGTCACGGTGGTTATTGGAGACAAGAAGGGACGCGTTGGTGTGGGACTTGGAAAGGGCGCAGATACGGCACTTGCCATAGACAAGGCAGTTCGGGACGCCAAGAAGCATCTGATCACCGTCTCTCGCACCAAGACCAACTCCATCGCACACGATGTTTCTATAAAGAATTCAAGTTCAATTGTTACGATCGTCCCTTCTCCAGGGCGAGGAGTAGTGGCCGGAAGCGCTATGCGCACCGTGCTTGAGTTTGCAGGAGTTACGGATGTAGTGGCAAAGATTTTGACCCGCACCAAGAACAAGCTCACCATTGCACGCGCAACCATTGCCGCACTCGCGACTGCCAAGTAATTACCGATACCATGCAATCAAACACCCTAGCCCGAAAGACCGAAAACATGACCTCACCTCGCGTGGGTCGTGGAGGGAAGCGTGGCAAGACGAGTGGTCGCGGTACCAAGGGTCAGAATGCTCGTGCCGGACACAAGAAGCGCCCAGAGATGCGTGACCTTATCAAAAAGCTTCCGAAGCTTCGTGGACACGGCAAGAACCGTGCGCGCACGGTGCGCGTGAAGGCTCCGTATGCGAGCGTAAACCTCGGTCTTCTCGAGGCCTCATTCACTGCAGGAGATCTCGTGAACCCAGAGACCCTCTACAAGAAGGGATTGGTGCGTGCTCCTGGAGGCCGTATAAGCTACGTGAAGATTCTCGGGAATGGTACCCTTACCAAGGCGCTCAAGGTTTCAGACTGTGCTTTCTCTGCGAGTGCTAAGACCGCCATCGAAGCAGTGGGCGGCTCAATCGTCTCCAATGTTTAAGAAAGCAACACACAAGATACAACTTATCCTCGGCGACCGGGTGCTGCGCAATCGCATCCTCTTTCTTCTGGGCGCCCTCGTGGTGTTCCGTATTCTTGCGGCAGTGCCAATTCCCGGAGTAGATCACTTCGCCCTCTCGCAGTTTTTCTCTAACAATCAGTTTCTCGGTCTTCTTTCCGTATTCTCGGGAGGTGGCTTTTCCTACTTGTCTCTCGTGATGCTTGGTGTTGGTCCCTACATCACCGCCAGCATCATCATGCAGCTTGGTACCGTGGTGTTCCCGCAGGTGAAGGCAATGTACACGGAGGAGGGAGAGGCCGGACGCACCCGCTTCATTGCTATCTCACGTGCGCTTACTATTCCGCTCGCTATTTTGCAGGCGGTAGCGTTCCTCTCGCTTCTGGAGAGCCAGAATATTGTTACCTCACTCTCGCCGTTTGCCTTTGCGGTGAATGTATTCATAGTGGCAGCAGGCTCCATGCTCCTTATGTGGATTGGTGAGCTCATCACCGAGTTTGGTATCGGGAACGGTGTCTCCCTCATCATCTTCGCGGGTATTGTATCCACACTGCCCTCCGGTCTTGGGCAGGCACTCTTTGCCGCAACCGCCGCAAATATTCCTGCATACCTTGCGTTTGCTCTGATTGCGCTCATCATCATCTTCCTGGTGGTGATGGTGTCTGAGGCGGAGCGCTCTATTCCTATTAACTACGCTCGCTCAAGTCGAGGACAAACAGTTGCGGGTCCTTCGTACCTTCCGATTCGTCTTCTTCAGGCGGGCGTGATTCCAATTATCTTTGCGCTCTCACTTCTCCTCCTTCCGCAGATGATTATTACCGCACTGAGCTCCATTGGTATTCATGGTATGGCAGCGGTACAGCAGGGCTATGCTGCTTTCTCGGCAAACCCCTTTGCCTATGGAGCCGCGTACTTTATCTTGGTGGTGATGTTCACCTATTTCTACACCTCCATTACGTTTGAGCCGCACCGTGTTGCCGATAATCTCCAGAAGTCTGGAGCGTTTATTCCGGGAGTTCGCCCTGGACGCGAAACGGAGAGTTATATCGCTAAAGTCGTGAATCGTATTACGCTTCCAGGGTCTATTTTCCTCGGTCTGGTGGCGGTTACCCCATTCATCATTCAGGGTATTACGGGTATTTCAGCGATTCTTGTGGGTGGTACCGCGCTTCTCATTGCGGTGACGGTGGTGCTTGATCTTATTCGCAAGATTGATGCGCAGGCGTCGCTTCGGGAGTATTAATCCAGGTTTCATGACCAACGGAAGACTCGTTCTGGTCATTGGGGGGAGTGGGAGTGGGAAGGGGACGCTCATGGCAAAGGCTCGTGAGCGTTTTCCTGACATTGTCTTCCCGGTATCGTGCACGACACGCGCAATACGCCCTGGGGAAATTCCCGGACAGGTATACCGTTTTGTGAGTAACGAAGAGTTTGATGCACTTATCACTGAGAATGCTTTTCTTGAGTGGGCTGAGTATGGCGGGAATCGTTACGGGACTCCAGTCTCCGAAGTTACGACACCCTTAAATCAAGGAAAACTCTTACTACATGAGATAGAAGTACAGGGGGTCCGTCTCTTGCAGAAGATTATTCCAGCAGAACAACTTGTGACGGTTTATATTGATGCAGGGAGTTGGGAAGTGCTTGAGGCACGCATACAGGCACGCGCGCCCATAAGTGCTAGTGAACTAGCCAAAAGAAAGGCTCGATACGAAGAAGAGTCTAGTTTCAAGTCCGAAGCAACACACGTGATTATCAATGCAGACGGAGGTGTTGAGCAAGCATCTGAGGATTTCTTAAGTCTCATTGCTGAAATTAGAAAGGAGATTTCGGGCTAGGTCGTGCAGTCGTTTCACTTTATTGATACAGTATTTCTATGAACACCGTTTTACTCATCGGCAGACCAGGAAGCGGGAAGGGTACCCAAGCAAAGATTCTCTCCAAAGAGCTCGGCTGGATACGCCTCTCCTCTGGAGACCTTATAAAAGAGATACGAGACGGCAATGAGCCCTTTTCTGCCCGGGTTCGTGAGATGTATGACAAGGGCACCCTGCTCCCAGACTGGTTTGCAGACTACCTGCTCGAATCAGGTCTGCTTGAGCTTGATACGCACGTGGGGGTGATATGCGAAGGATTTGGCCGTACCCGCAGCCAAGCCATACACCTTTCCGAGATTATTGCGTGGCTCGGGCGTAAGCTCGTGGTCGTAAATCTTGAGGTATCAGAGGTGGAAGTCACCCGCCGTATGCTTGAGCGAGCCAAGACTGAGGACAGACCAGACAGCAATGTAGAGGCAAAAATACAAGAACGTCTCCACAAGTTTAATGATGAAACAGGACCCGCACTCGAGTACTTCCGTGAACAGGGTATCGTGATTGATATCAATGGTGAACTATCACCCGAAGACGTGGCCAAGGAGATCTCCGCCAAACTCGACGTATGATTGTTCGCACACCCGAAGAACGTGAAGGCATTATCGAGTCCGGCCGCAGACTTGGGATTGTGCTTGAGAAAGTTGCGGCGCTAGTTGCTCCTGGCGTGTCTGCAGCGCTGCTGGATAGCGAGGCAGAGCGACTCATTCGAGAAGGGGGAGACGAGCCCGCCTTCAAGGGGTACACCCCCGAAGGGGGAGGACGCCCGTACCCCGCAACTTTGTGTGTTTCGGTGAACGAGGAGGTGGTGCACGGTATTCCCAATGAGGACCCTCGGATTCTTCGCGAAGGAGATATCGTCTCGCTTGATATTGGTCTCACCCATAAGGGCTTCATCACCGATACCGCCCTCACGGTGCCCGTGGGAAAGGTGGGGAAGGAGTCGTATGCACTCATGGAGGCCACCCGAGTAGCTCTTGAGGCAGCCATACGTGCCGCTCGTCCCGGAGAGCGCATTGGAGACATCTCACACGCCACGGGGGCTGCGTTCGTTGGTACGGGCTTCTCGGTGGTGAAGATGCTTGGTGGGCATGCGGTGGGGCACAAGGTCCATGAGGAGCCGTTTATAGCCAATAGCGGGCACCCGGGGACAGGTCCCGAGATTGTTAGCGGTATGGTGCTTGCTCTTGAACCCATTGCAAACATGGGGAAAGCGTCGGTGGTGATAGCTCCAGACGGCTATACGTATCGCACGAGGGACGGTTCACGTTCGGCACACTTTGAGCACACTATTTTGGTGGAAGAAGCGGGGACGTTGGTGCTGACCAGGAGACCGAGTGAGGTGTTTTAAGAGTCATGGCTGCATACGATATAAGAGGGGCCGCAGCACTCGTCCCGTTTTATAAGAAGGACGATGGGTATTATTTCTTCATGCAATTGCGCGATGAAGGAGCGCCGACAGACCCGGGCCGTATCGGTTTTTTCGGGGGCGGTATTGAAGGAGAAGAGACGCCTCTTGAAGCCGTTACGCGAGAAACCAAGGAAGAGCTTGCTATAGATGTCGTCCCATCCTTCTTTAAAACGTATCGGTCTCCAGAGAGAACCGCCCACATCTTCCTCCTCGACGTATCAGAGAATTTCAAGGAAAGCGTAACGGTTCTAGAGGGAGAGGACGGACTCTTCTTGAGTGAAGAAGAGGCTAATTCAAATCCGAAAGTTATTGAATTAGAGAGGACGATTCTAAAAGAGGTAGCAGCCTTTCTGAAGAATCGATAACCATATAGCGCGATGTGTTTTCTTGCGCTATAGTTCCCCCATAAGCGCTTCCGGGCGATTTTTACTATACCAACCATGACAAACCCTACCCACCCCAAGAAAGAACGCACCTTTGTGATTGTGAAGCCAGACGGCGTTCAACGCGGTCTCGTTGGTGAGATTACCCGCCGGTTTGAGAATACCGGTCTCAAGATCGTGGCAATGAAGATGTGCGTACTTCCTGAGGAGAAGCTCTGGAAGCACTATGACAAAGACGATGAGTGGTTTCAGAAGAAGGGAGCAAAGATTAAGGAGGATCGTGCAGCGGCTGGGATGAGTGCTGACCGTGAAGATATTGAATACGGCAAGGACATAATCCGCGCACTCGTAAAGTACATGACCGCAAGTCCGGTGGTGATGATGATTCTTGAAGGGAATCAGTCTGTGGCAGTGGTGAAGAAGCTTGTTGGAGGAACTGAGCCCGCCACGTCAGATGTGGGTACCATTCGTAGCGACCTCACCACTGACTCCTATGCTATTTGTGCTGTGGATGACCGAGCGGTACGCAACCTCATTCATTGCTCAGACGAGGTAGAGAATGCGAACAATGAAATAGCGATGTGGTTA
>CAYHXV010000018.1:0-11672 GCA_964360855.1 uncultured Candidatus Saccharibacteria bacterium
AAGCCTTCCTGAGCCGATGGTACTCGCAAGGGGAGAGTAGGTTGTCGCCAGCATCGTGGGCGTGTTTTCGTATTCAAGCAAAAGCCACCCGGAAGGGTGGCTTTTGCTATACTATCCCCATGACATTTAGCTGGGCAGGACGTATGCGTTTTATGATCATTGGCGCGATAAGTCTCGTGCTTATTGTGCTCATATCCGTCACGGCATTTGCCTTCATGTACCGGGTGCCCAGTTGTGCTGACCAAAAACAGAACCAAGACGAGCAGGGAATTGATTGCGGTGGTTCGTGTGCGTATTTGTGTACCGCACAGGTCACTCCTCCTCTTGAGGTGTTTACCCGCGCGCTGACTCTTCCTAGTGGCCGCACGGATGTTATTGCTTACGTACAGAATCCAAACAAAACCGCAGAAGCAAAAGCTGCCCCCTACACTCTTGAGCTCTACAGCGCGGACGCACTGGTGCTTGGAAGAATACAAGGCACCGTTGATCTGCCAGCCGGGTCCTTGGTACCGATATATGTGCGAGCGGCTACTCAAAGGGTAGCGGTTGCTCGTGCATTTATCTCGTTCTCCCCTGATAAGATTTCGTGGCGAACACCCAAGCAAACACACATACTTCCACGGGTTACGGAGAGTACTCTTAGTGAAGGTAGCTCTCCACGAATCACTGCACGCCTGGTGAATGATAGTTTTGAGTCACTGTACGGGGTGCGTGCGGTGGTAATAGTGTATGACGCTTCTGGAACCGCTATTGCGACATCAGAGACACTAGTCCCCGCTATTAGTGCACAGTCGAGTGCACCGGTTACCTTTACCTGGAACGATCCCTTCACCGTTCCTGTCTCTCGGTTTGAAATTATACCGGTGGTGCTACTTCCATGAGTGAGGGGGTTGGGAGGAACCCGTTCCGAATACTGGCTAAGGAATGGCCACTGCTTCTGATTCCCGTTGCGCTCTGTCTTTTAGGTATTCTCACCATGCACCCCTTTGATGCGGGGAGCACCACACTCGCCCCTCGCCAGCTCACGTGGCTTGGTATTTCTATAGTTACATTTATCGTGTGTGCATCGCTCGATATGCGTTTCATACGCCGGACGCCAGTAATCATTTCAGGATATGCTTTGACCATCGGTCTTCTCGTGCTCCTTCTCCTCACGGCAGACGCGGTAATGGGAGCCAAGAGCTGGTTCACCTTCGGAGGATTCTCTTTTCAACCTGCAGACTTAGGGAAGCTGGCATTCATCGCACTCATGGCAAAGTACTTCTCTCGAAGGCACATGGCCATTGGTGATTTTCGACAGATTCTTCTTTCGGGAGTATATGCTGCTCCGGTTATACTGCTCATTCTTGTGGAGCCCGACTTAGGTACTGCGGCAATATTTAGTGCAGTCTGGTTTGGTATGGTGCTCGTTTCAGGCATTCCGAAGAAGCACCTCCTCTTAGTTGCGGCTGCGGGACTCATACTTGCTGCAGGACTCTGGTTTGGGGGGCTGCATGAGTATCAGCGAGCACGTATTATGGCGTTCGTGAATCCTGCAGCAGATATTCGCGGTTCAGGATACAACGCGTATCAGGCAACAATTGCCGCGGGGTCAGGGCAATTATGGGGAAAGGGAATTGGGTATGGTACTCAGTCTAAACTTAGATTCCTCCCTGAATACGAAACAGACTTTATCTTTGCTGCATACGCAGAGGAATGGGGATTTGTTGGGGTGGTGTTAGTGCTTATTCTCTACGGATTACTCCTCGCACGTCTTCTGGCTATCTCCCGCCGGTCCGCCACAAACTTTGATGCATTCTTTACGCTTGGTGTGCTCTTACTACTTTCTGCACACCTATTTATTCATGCAGGGATAAATCTTGGTCTTCTTCCGGTCACAGGGACGACCATTCCTTTTATGAGTTATGGTGGCTCTCACTTACTCGCTGAATTTGCAGCACTTGGTATTGTGGCGTCTCTTGCGCGCGAAGGGCGCAGTGTACCTCGAGACTCAGCGATGGCTGAGTACGAGGGTTAGTACAAGGCGAATGTTTCTTCGAGCATCCGCTCCTTAGAAAAGCCTGTAAGTACGCGGTTATGGAGCGCTTCACCTATTTGCAGGCGCAATTCTGGATTCTGAATTAGTTGCAGGAGCTTCTCAGCCAATAGCTCATCGTCTCCTGCGGGTATTAAAAACCCGTCCACAAAGTCCGTAATAATTTCTGGGATACCCCCCACGTTGCTTGCAACAACCGGAAGTGAGGCCTGTCCTGCTTCAAGGGCAACATACCCCAGAGCCTCGGAGTGAGAAGGAAAGGCAAATACATCGAGCGCGGGAAGTATTCTTGCGGCATCCTCTACGTGCCCTACAAAAAATACGCGCGTTTCAATTTCAAGCATGTGTGCAAGCGCAACTAATCTCCCACGATCTTCTCCGCCACCGATAAGCACCAACACCGCTTCAGGTACTTGGGAAGCTATGCGGGTAAATGCACGGATGAGTACATCAAGACCTTTAGTAACGTGCAGTTCTGCAAGTGCTCCTATCCAAAGCGCTGAAGCAGGAAGCTTGGTACTGAGTGTGTGTTCAATAAACGAACGAGCCTCACTGCGCGGAACAAGACTCACCGGAGATACGCCGTGTCTGATAACGGTGAAGCGATTCGACACGAATGGCATCCACTGAGCATCAATTCGTATAGCTTGCGAGACGGCAATAACACGCTTTGATAACAGCACCGTTGCATAGTGGAGTATTTTAAATGCCCGACGTTGCCACGCGGGGCGCCGCTCGTTCCATGCCCAACCATGGGCGGTAAAGATGATGTGCGGCACCAGGAGGAAGCGTGCAGCAAGTACCGCAATGAGACCTGCCTTTGAGCTGTTGGCGTGTACGACACGCGGACGCTCACGTCGTATGAGCGATACCAGTCCAAGGAAAGCACGTATATCGCTGCCGAGACGCACGTCGCGTGCAAGTCCCGGAATAAGCACCACCGGAATGGTGCTATCCTGGAGACGCCGTACCAGCTCTCCTGGAGTCCCGCACGCAACCGTAACAAGGTGTCCTCTCGCTTTTGCGGCAAGCGCAAGTTCATACACATATCGTTGAGCACCACCCCAGGTGCCCTTGGTTATGACGTACAGTATAGGTAGGGGAGGAGAGTCAGGTGAAACGTCCATGCAGAGGTTCGTGTTCTATAGTATAACCTTCCTATTATGATCCATGGTGGCAGACGGGTATCTTCACTCCTATTTATAGGCGACCTTGCTGTATTCGCGGCTAGTCTTTGGATTACGCTTCTCTTGCGGTATGGGGAACTCCCGGGGACCGAGATACTCATGCAGCACGTGGGATCGTTCTCAATTCTCTTTGCAATTTGGCTGTTTGTATTCTATTTGTCCGGGCTCTACGGGAAACGCATCATTCTTTCCAAAACCTCACTACCGAATGCTCTCCTAAAAACACAGGTGGTGAACATTCTTATTGCGGCGGTGTTCTTTTTCTTACTCCCCGATATAGGAATTGCTCCGAAGACTAACCTGGTTATTTATCTTGGCGTCTCTCTTATGCTCATCTTCCCGTGGCGCCTAGCACTTTTTCCGCGACTGTCTCGTCCGAGTAATCGTGAGAAGGCACTTCTTGTTGCGGAAGGGACTGAAGCAGAGGCACTGGTGCGTGAAGTGAATAACAACCCTCGGTACCATCTTGAGTTTGTGGAGACCATTCCACCGGCGTTACTGAGCCAGTACCTTCACTCTGCAGCACCGGGTGACCTGCGAGTGCTCGTGGTGGATACCGAGCACGCTGCGGTCGCCCCGCTACTGCCTGCACTCTATGACTTCTGTTTCAGTGGTCAGCCACGGGAACTCGTAGACTTCTACGCAATATATGAGGATGTGTTTGATCGCGTACCTCTGTCGTTCTTGTCGCACGATTGGTTTTTGCGAAACGCAGTCACCCCATCAGTTTTTTATGATGTGGTGAAGCGCTCCATAGATATAGTCGGCGGAGTGCTTATGGGGGTGATTACGGTTATTGCCACCCCTCTCGTTGCCCTTGCTCTTCGACTAGAAGGAAAAGGATCGGTGTTTATTGCACAGGATCGTATTGGTGAACACGGGGTACGCATACGCACGTATAAATTTCGCAGTATGCGGTATGTTGATCAGGGTGCATGGGAGGGAGAGACAAAAAATTATGTGACCCGCGTTGGATCGTTCCTGCGACTCTCCTCTCTCGATGAGTTTCCCCAGTTCGTAAATATACTTAAGGGGGAGCTATCTCTTATCGGTCCCCGCAATGATATCGAAGGACTTGCAAAGCGGTTGGCTGAGTCACTTCCGTACTACATGGTGCGATACACCGTGCGTCCCGGTATCACTGGGTGGGCACAAATAAATCAGCAGTACGAGCAGGGACACATCAGTCCGCAGTCCATCGAGGAGACTAAAACACGGCTTGCTTATGACTTTTATTATATAAAACATCGCTCGCTGGCACTTGATTTGGTGATAGCGCTCAAAACACTGAAGCGTATGGTATTTCGAATCAGCAGCTGGTAGCGTACACTTTTTGAAACATGAACAACCCACACACCATTTTGATTACCGGCGCCGCAGGATATGTGGGGAGTATGCTTGTTGAGCAATTTGCAAAGCGTCCGGACGTGGTGCGCATCATTGGTATTGATAAGGAATCAATGCCCGAGATGCTATCAGACATTGAGAACTTGGTGTATCTCGAAACTAATACGGCAGATGGTGGCTGGCAGGACGTGGCTGAGTCATATGCTCCCGATATCATCATTAACACTGCGTGGCAGATTCGGGAGATATACGGGAATCGGGAGCTGACCTGGAAATGGAATATTGATGGCTCAGACGAAGTTTTTGATTTCGCTTTCGAGCATCCCTTTGTACAGAAACTCATTCATTTCTCGACGGTTGCTTCCTATGGTGCCTTTCCGGACAACTCTGTTGACCACTTCTTTACCGAGGAAGAACCATTTCGGGAGACCGACTACTTGTACGCTGAAGAGAAGCGTTTGTCAGAGGCACATTTGTATCAGAAGTACCAACTGGCGAGTAGTGACGGCAGTGCCGCGTCCGTGGCGGTGGTGCGGCCAGCTGCTATTACTGGGCCTCGTGGCCGCTTTATGAGGATACGATTTGGGCTTCAGGCAGCACTCGCCGGACAACTCAAAGACGCATTTGCCTATCGGATTATTTCAGGACTCGTTTCTTTTGTCCCCGTGACTCCGAAGTGGCTCCGACAATTTATTCATGAAGACGACGTTGTTGGTATCATCGAACGACTCGCCTTTGGTGAGTCCACGGGTGCCTATGAAGTATTCAATATTTGTCCGCCGGGGGAAACGGTACGAGGAAGTGATATGGCGAAGGCGGTGGGGAAGCGAACCGTACTGGTGGCTCCGTGGATGGTGCGTATTCCATTCTCGATTTTCTGGCATCTTACCCGCGGGAAAATTCCCACCGGCCGCGGTGCTTGGAAGAGTTACTCCTATCCCATTGCGGTGGACGGATCCAAGGTGACTAAAGAATTAGGATACACCTACAAGCACAATTCATTTGATGCGTTTTACTACACCGATGGCGAATACGAGTACGCTGTTCCACTTGAGTCTCGTCGCCCAAAGTTATGAGTATAGATGGGCGAGCCGTTGCCGCTGAGATTCTTAAGGAGACCAAAGAGCGCGTCGCAAGACTTGGTTTGGTACCCACGGTGCGTGCTGTCACTTGCGCACCCTCACCCGCAACGCTTTCCTATTTGCGCATTAAGGCGGTGCGCGCTGCAGAGGCTGGGATGAAGCTCGAGGTGGTGGAGGTGCCGGAAGATACCGACGAAGCTACACTTATCGCGCACGTGACTAACCCCGGGGCAGATGCGGTTATCGTTCAACTCCCGCTTCCTCAGAACCTAAACAGTGAAGCGGTTGTTAATGCTATTTCACTCTCAAAAGATGCAGATGTGCTCTCGAAAGAAGCGTATGAACTATTTATACAAGGAGGTTTACTTCGTCCACCCGTAGTAGAAGCAACTCGTGAAGTGCTTACGCGCACGGGTACGACTATTCAAAACGTGCGGGCGGTAGTGGTGGGGCAGGGTAAGTTGGTGGGGCAGCCCGTGACCGAGTGGTTGCGCAGTCAGGGGGCAGTAGTTTCGATAGTCAGTCGAGGGGACGATCTATCTATGGTGCTCAAGGAAGCAGACATTATTGTTTCGGGAGCCGGGAGCCCGGGAATTATCACTGCAGACTCAATCAAGAAGGGGGTCGTACTTATAGACGCAGGTACTTCAGAACAGGGAGGAGAAATGGTGGGAGATGCTGACCCTGCCTGTGCTGCCGTTGCTTCGGTCTTCACCCCCGTTCCGGGTGGCATGGGACCTATTGCGGTGGCCTGTTTATTTCGCAACGTGGTGACACTTTTGGAAAGGTCATTGCAGGAGCAGCAAAAAGTCGTACACTAGTGCCTATATGCGTATCGTCTCTGCTCTCGGCGTCATACTCGTCGCCGGTCTCCTTTCTTGGTTCATACTCACCAATGAAGGACCGGATGCTAAGTACCCCGTGAAGCTTGGGCTTGATTTAGCTGGAGGTACCTCGCTGGTATATAAAGCAGATACTACAGACATAACCTCTGATAAACAGGGAGCACTTAATTCACTGCGTGAAGTGGTGGACAAACGGGTGAACCTGTTTGGCGTTGCGGAGCCACTCGTGCAGCTTGAGAAATCGAGTGCGGTTGCCGGTACCCAGGAAGATAGACTCATCATTGAACTCCCGGGAGTTACCGACGTGAAGGCAGCAGTAGACGCAATTGGAAAGACGCCAACACTTGAATTCAAGTTAGTGGGAGAAGCAGAGGGAGAATTTATCACAACCGGTCTCACCGGTCGCTACGTGAAAAATGCAGAACTGCAATTTGGGCAGGGAGGGGCAACGGCTCAGAACGAACCAATGGTCGTGCTCCACTTCAATGACGAAGGCTCCCAATTATTTTTAGACATCACTACCAAGAATGTTGGAAGGCAACTGGCTATTTTTCTTGATGGGCAGCCAATTTCTTCGCCCATTATTCGGGAGGCAATTGTGGGCGGTACGGCTACGATTAGTGGTCAGTTCACCCCCACCGAGGCGCGTGAGCTTGTGCAGAACTTGAACTTTGGTGCGCTTCCGGTACCGATTACGTTAGTATCTAGTGATACCGTTGGCTCAACACTCGGTGACGGCGCGTACCAGGCTGGACTCCACGCGAGCCTCATCGGCTTTTTGCTTGTCGCACTCTTTATGATTCTTTGGTATCGCTTGTCGGGATTTATTGCAACGATTGCCTTGGTAATCTATCTGCTTATCACCGTAGCGCTGATCAAGTTCATTCCCATTACCCTTACTGCTTCGGGAATTGCGGCACTCATTTTGTCCATTGGTATGGCCGTAGACGCTAACGTGCTCATCTTTGAGCGATTGAAGGAAGAGCTGCGCAAGGGTAGGGAGCCACGCGAAGCGGTTCGTTTGGGGTTTGCCCGGGCATGGCCCGCTATTCGTGATGGCCATTTCACCATGATCATCTCAAGCATCATTCTGTTCTGGATGGGCACCTCGCTCGTGCAGGGGTTTGCGCTTGTCTTTGGTTTGGGTGTCATTGCGTCATTACTAACTGCGGTATCTATTACTCGTGTGTTCTTGCTTTCCATCGTTCCTGAGCACAAGAGCGCACTCTGGCACTGGCTTTTGGAGTGTGGCCGAGGCTCGCGAACACCTAACCCGTAATGCTATGTTTGTAGTCACTCATCGTCGTTTCTTCTTTTGGCTCACGGGACTTCTTCTTGTCGGTTCTGTTGTGGCTCTCGTGGTGTTTCCGCCCAAGCTCTCTATTGAGTTCACAGGGGGGTCGCTCGTAGAGGTGGCATATACGACTGAGCGCCCTGATATGGAGCAGTTGAAAATTGCCGTGAATAACTTGGCACTGGGAGAGTTTTCATTGCGTGCAAGTGGTGATCAGGGAGTCACTATCCGTACACGCTCGCTTAGTCCCGAGGAGCACACCGCTATGCTCGGCGTGCTCAACGTCGATAACCTTCATGCTTTTTCAGAGCTTCGTTTTAATTCAATCGGCCCATCTCTTGGAAAGGAACTTGCGATAAAGGCGCTTTACGCTATTGGTGCAGTGGTGCTAGCGATTATGCTTTACATCGCCTTTGTATTTCGCAAGGTGTCAAAGCCCGTGCCAGCCTGGGGATATGGCATCACGGCGGTAGCGATGCTCATTATCGATATAATTGTACCGTCTGGATTCTTTGCGGTATACGCGTATTTTACTGGAGCACAGGTTGATACCTTGTTCGTTATCGCGCTACTTGCCCTGCTTGGGTACTGCATCAACGACGTGATTGTGATCTTTGATCGAGTGCGCGAACACCTGCGTTTGAACGAAGAACAGAAGGTGCTGGAGGACTTTGAAGTGACCATCGGCAAATCTATTACCGAAACACTGGGTCGTTCAATCAATACCGCCCTGACGGTGGCGCTCGCCCTTCTGGCCCTTATCTTTTTCGGAAGTGAAGCAACCCGCACGTTTGCGGTGGTGATGCTTGTTGGAGTGATTGCGGGCACCTTCTCTTCTATCTGTCGATCAGCACCGCTCCTCATTCCCATTGCAGAGCACTTCTCTTCGAAGGGGAATACTAAGAAATAGACTATGCTGATTGGCGTTGCTGGAACGAATGGGTCAGGGAAGGGAGCGGTTATAGACTATCTTGTGGGAACCAAGGGATTCTCTCGATATTCAGCTCGGGCACTGATTCTTGAGGAGGTGCGCGCGCGTCATCTGCCTGAGACGCGCGCCAGTATGCGTGAAGTCGCCAACGATCTTCGTCGGGAACACGGTGCCTCGTATATTGTGGAGCGGCTCTGTGCAATGGCAAAGGACGACACGAATGCGGTTATTGAATCTTTGCGAGCCGTGGGTGAAGCTGAGTATTTAAAGAGGGAACACATTGTGCTTTTTGGAGTCGATGCTGAACAAAAGGTTCGCTATGAGCGTGTTGCGCATCGAGAGGACGATGAGCTGGCACACGTATCGTTTGAAGATTTTTGCAATATGGAAGAACGCGAGAGAGCCTCAACTGAGGAGTGGGATATGAACGTGTTTGGCGTATTGGAACGTGCAGACGTACGTATTCAGAACAACGGCACACTTGAGCAGTTGCATCAGGCGGTGGATGGGGCGTTGGTTCGTGCTGCGACTCCTGCATGATCATTGGAATCGCGGGAACCATAGGGGCGGGGAAGGGGACGGTAGTTGCGTATCTTCAGGGGAAAGGATTCGCACACTACTCGAGCTCCAGTCTGTTAAAAGAAATACTCGATGAGCGTGGACTACCCGCCACAAGACTTAACCTCTCTACTTTGGCGGACGAGCTCTCCGCCACACACCCTGGTGGGGTACTGCATCTTTCGCACGCACAGGCACAAAAAGAGGGAGTTACTAATTACGTTCTCGAGGCTATCCATAGAGAGAGTGAAGCAGCATACATACGCTCCATTGGTGGAATCATACTTGGCGTAGATGCTGATATTAGTACTCGGTACAAACGCACCACAAAGCGCGGAGAGGGCGAAAAAGACGACGTTACGTTTGAGGAGTTTCTTGAAAATGCGAAACGTGAAGACGAAGGAAAGGGTGCTACGGGAGCAAACATACGGGCTGTTTTGCGGGAAGCCGACGCGGTCGTTATGAATGATGGGTCACCGGGAGAACTATACACACAGGTAGAAGCTGTACTTGAAGAAATCGCTAGGAAATAATCGTACCCACAAAGGCCTCTCCCTTCAAATACTTTTCAAATTCACCAAGTTTGCCACCATTGATAATAACTACCTCAAGTCCAAGTAGCTCAGCCTCCTTTGCCGCCACAGGATCAAATGGGGAAGAGAGGCCTGGATCCCACTCGGCCGGAAGAAGTTTTCGGAATGCTGCCCAGCTGATTTTCTCTATAGGAGTTGCCGAGGGGACAAGGCGCGGGTCTGCGGTGTATACATAGTCGATGTTTGAAAGGTTCACGAGTTTCGTAGCTCCCAGTTGTTTCGCAGCCATAACGGCGCAGTAGTCACTTGAATTTCCGGGCTTCCACCCCGCCCCAATAATGACGGACGCTCTCGGCGTGAATTTGCGAGTGGGGTTTTTAACAATGCGTGCCTGGGCCTCGTCCATAAAGAGTGCACGCATGAGATGTGCGTTTAAGCGGGTGCTGTGAATGCCGAGCCAGTCGAGATCTTCGGGATCTAGATCCCCTCGTACTTCGCACACTGCTTCTTGGTATCTGCGTGCAGTCTTGCCGCCTCCGGTGATAATAAAAAAAGAAATGCCTCGACCAATCTGATCGAGGATGAGGGCACGGAAATTTGTAAGAAAGCCGGTGTCTATTTCTCCGGGAACGATTAATGACCCTCCCACGGAGACAACTACATACTGACGTTTAGAACGTGTTAGACGCATGCAAGGTTTGACGGCTCCTTCTATTCTACGCTTTTGGGTGGGTGTGGCAACTTGTCGGATCCAGTAAATCGTTTCGCAACATTTTCGGTAAGCCAGGAACTTGACTGTGGCTTATCGGCTCCGCCAACACCGAAAATCATTTTGATGCCTCGAGCGGTGCACACGGTAGCTTCAGGTATCTCACCTTCATTTCGTCGATCATTCCCACCGTTTGCGAAGATGTGTATGGGGAGAATCTCAAGCATATGCGATACGTCATAGGTGTCTCGAGGCTCGCGCACCACAACTTCGTCAACACAGGAGAAGTTTTCAAGGAGTTCCTTGCGCTCCGATAGTGGCATGAAAACATAGCCTTTTTTGCGCATTAGCCACTCGTCATCATTCAGGATAACTAGTAGTTTATTCCCCAGTGCCCTGGCCTCCTTAAACATTCGAATGTGACCTATGTGGACAGGGTCAAAACCGCCAGAAACGGCAACGACCACCTCATTCGGTTCGGGGCTCATAATAGGTATCAGTATAACCTTTTTACTGTTGCCATTGACAGCGGAAAGTGTTTTGGAAATGAAGAGGGACGCGATGGCTCGCGTCCCAGGTCCTCACATATAGTCGTAATCGACAAGTTCCTCCTGCACCCTGCCGAAATAGAAACGATCTCCATAGTCATCTGGTTCATAACAGAGATCGTAGAGACTTTCTCCGGGAAGCGGAGCGAAGCCAGAGGGTACCTCGTCCCAGTCGTCCATGGCCAGGTCAGCAAGCATCTCGCTGCATTCCTGGTCGAAGGACGCCGCTTCCTCGTGGTGATCACGCAGCACCTGCTGCATAGGGAGCACCGGGCGTCCCTTACGGAACTTCTTTAAGGACATTATCTGCCTCTCTCTGCTGCACACATGGCGCCATGCCAAACTGTTCCAAGTAATACATTATACAACGTTTACACATCTGTCAAATGCTGCGGAGCCTCCTCTATTTCCAGGCCACTACTGCGCTTGACGCCCCATACCGAGGAGGGTAGTATGCACCTATCGCCTCCTCTTGTAGGAGGCGGGGATTTTGTTCGCTCTTCGACAACTGAATATGTCTAGTAAATAAGGTTGTGAACACCAAGAGTGTTTTCTTGTGTTCCGCCTATTCTTAATGAGAGTTTGATCCTAGCTCAGGATGAA
>CAYHXV010000019.1:0-10746 GCA_964360855.1 uncultured Candidatus Saccharibacteria bacterium
TCTCAATTGAGAGATACCCTTGTCAGTCGTTCGGGCGTTACTTGGGCAAACGCCACGGTCTTGGCCGGTGGGGCTATTAACCGTTATTCGGGATTCATGAACTCCTCGCGGAATCCATGGGCAGGGCTTCGCGGCCCACCATGGAGTTGCTCTACCCCTGAGCTACATCGGCTTTGTTCCTCCGAGAAGGAACTAGCGTATGGTAATCGAAATCGAGTTATTTTTCAATTTTCTCCAACAATTCGAGAATTCTGTTCAGTTTCTCGTTTTCAATACGAGACAGATCCAGCTGAAGCTTCTCAATCTCCTTTTTAGCTTCAAGATTAGTGCGGAAGTCTTCCTCGGCATGGTGGCGGTCCCGCTCCCCATCTCTATTTTGTGAAATCATGATGAAGGTGGAAAGGAAAATAGCCTCAAGAGACACAATCATAGTGAGGAGTCCGTACGGGAAAGGTTCTGCATGGAATACAATCCATGCGGTGAACCATAGTGCATGCAGGATGAGAAACGGCCAGGAACCAACAAAGTTTGCTACCCCATCGGCGATGCGCTGACCGAGTGAGCGCGACTCTTTGTGCTTCTGGTGCCAGGTATTTTGGTTCATGCGCTAGTGTCCGTGTCCGGGAGTAACCACACCATCAAATACTTGTTTATTTTCTTCTCCAGAAACCTTCAGTATTCCCCATGCACCCCGATCAAGTCGGGACAACGCATGGTCGACCAATAGGTAGTTGCCCGGAACCTCGAGACCAAACTCAACTATCGTCGCTCCACCGGCTGGCACGAGTGTTGTCTGCACGCTCTTGTGTGGAGCAGAGGCAACAGCTGCTTCTGGGTATACGCGGTCAAACACTTCACCAATAACATGGAATGAGGACACGAGGTTTACGCCACCGTTACCAAAGTAAATGCGCACATTCTCTCCCGTGTTAGCAGTCATATGGTCGGCAAGTCCATTCGTCTTGCCGTTAAATACAATGTAGCTAGGCTTCCCATCAAGCATTGCTTGCGCGTCAAAGAGTTGCAAACCCTTTCGGCCCATACCGCCCACAGAATAGAACTCGCCCTGCATCACATAGAACTCTTTGTCTACTCTTGCCATCCCCTCTTTTGGCTCCACGAGAATGAGCCCGTACATGCCGTGCGTCATATGGCTGGCTACGTTTGGGGTAGCGCAATGATATACAAACGCTCCGGGGTGGAGTGCCTTAAACGTAAAGGATTTGGATTCTCCTGGAGCCACCATGGTGGACGCAGCTCCCCCACCAGGACCCGTCACCGCGTGCAGGTCGATGTTGTGGTGATGAAGACTTGTTTTGTCGTTGTGGAGAGTGAGTGTGACCGTATCCCCTTCGCGCACACGGAAGAACGGTCCAGGAATCCTTGAGTCAAACGTCCAGTAATTCTCATACACACCGGGTGCCATCTCGGCTATCACCTCCTTTGCCGTGAGCTCCAAATACACATGTGCAGACTCGGTTCTGTTTAGTGGTGGTGGCAAATCGTTCGGGTTCCGTGCTATGTCTACTACTCGCTCAAAGGATTTGAAGTTGGTGAAAAATGCCCACACATTCTCGGCGGGCAACACGGGCCCTTCTGCGGGACCATAGGACTTCAAGGACAGCGGGTATGCAAGGTCGCGTGGCAGTCCATTAGGAACATAGAAAAATAGCGACACACTAATAAAAATAACGACAAAGGCAACGCGCATTACCAATGAATGCGACTTGCGCAGCGCAAGGTAAATAAAGAGTCCCGCAAACACAAAGGCAATGAACAATCCCGCGACCTGCACTACGTAGGTCCACGTGTAGGAAAAGAGTTGCAGCATAGATAAAAAGAATTAGTAAGGAATCTGACACTCCTCGAAACAGTGAGCCGAACGATTGAGTGTGTACACACGCTCCCGACCACGCTCCTCGTACGATACCGCATCTACCGAGCGCAGCGTGTTCAAGTGGTGCGTAATGGTGGGCTGTTGGAGCTCCAATTGGGCTGTTAGCTCGGTCACCGTCATTCCTGACTCCTTTTGCCCCAGAAGACACACAAGCTGATAACGGCTCTTGCTCCCCACCACCTTGAAGCAATCAGGACAGAGTTCCTCTTCACCAGAGAGCACCCACGACGGACGCGGGTATGTTTTTTCTTTCGTTTTGTTGCCTACTGCGACTCTCCCCACTTTTTTTGTATTCATAGATGACTGTCTATGTTTATAATTCATAGACACTTATCAATATATCACCCGCAACCATGAAAAGCGCCACAAAAAATTATTCCGGGGAAAAGAAGACTTTCGAAGAGATTCTGAAAAGGAACGGCGCGCATGTCCCTTTTAAGCGGGAGAAGATAGTAGCTGCACTTACGAAGGCAGGAAACGCAACTGGTGAGTACTGCGCAGCCGATGCGGAACTTCTTGCGGATGCGGTTATTGCTCGAGCGCTGACATGCCTAGGTGAACTGCCATCAGTTGAGGGCATACAAGATGTCGCCGAACAAATCCTCATGGAGGAGTCGCATCTTCAAACCGCGAAAGCGTATATTGTGTACCGCAAACAACACGAGGACATGCGCGCACTTGCCGCAGCTGCTTCAGTAGACCTCATCGACGGCTACCTCGACAGACTTGACTGGCAAGTCAAAGAGAACAGCAACATGGATTATTCGCTTCAAGGACTCAACAATTATATTTTCTCTGAAGTGAGCAAAACGTACTGGCTCACTAAGGTGTATCCGCAAGAAGTCAAAGACGCGCACGAATCTGGCTATCTGCACCTGCACGACCTTGGAACGTTGTCCGTCTATTGCGTGGGCTGGGACCTTATGGACCTCTTACTCACCGGATTTCGTGGCGTGCCAGGAAAAATAGAGTCTGCGCCACCGAAGCACTTCCGCGCAGCCCTGGGACAGGTGGTCAACTTCATGTATACCTTGCAGGGTGAAGCGGCGGGAGCAATCGCATTTTCAAATTTCGACACCCTGCTTGCGCCGTTCATACGCTACGACAAACTCTCGAATGCAGAAGTGAAACAAGCAATGCAAGAATTCGTATTTAATATGAACGTACCCACGCGTGTTGGCTTCCAGACGCCGTTCTCGAACATCACCCTCGATCTTTCTCCCTCCTCAAACTTCAAAGATTTGCCCGTCATCCGGGGCGGACAGCCACAGGCAGAGACCTATGGCGATTTCCAGGAAGAAATGGATATGTTGAACCGTGCGTTCTTCGAAGTGATGGCTGAGGGAGACGCCGCGGGGCGCGTATTCACGTTCCCTATTCCTACCGTAAACGTTACCAAGGACTTCGATTGGGAAAATCCGAACCTAGAAGGGCTCTGGGAGATCACCGCGAAATACGGCATTCCGTACTTTAGTAACTTTGTGAACTCCGACATGAAACCCGAGGACACACGAAGCATGTGTTGCAGACTGCGTCTTGACCTTGAGGAGCTAGACCGGCGCGGGGGTGGGCTCTTTGGCGCAAATGCGCTCACCGGGTCGGTGGGTGTCGTTACTATTAACTTACCGCGTCTCGGATATATCGCAAAAAATGTTGAGGAATTCAGAACACTCCTTGTGCACCAAATGGATATAGCGAAACAGAGCCTTGAAATAAAACGAAAGGCTCTCGAACGCCTCACGGACGCGAACCTCTACCCGTACACCAGATTCTATCTTCGTAACATTAAAGCAATACACGACAAATATTGGACAAACCACTTCTCTACGATTGGCCTCGTTGGCATGAACGAAGCAGCGAAGAATCTTCTGGGTAAGGACATCGGAAGCGAAGCCGGACACCTGTTTGCAGAAGAGACACTTCTCTTCATGCGTGAACGACTTGTTGAATACCAGAAAGAAACCGGCAATCTCTACAATCTTGAGGCGACACCCGCCGAAGGAACCGCGTACCGACTTGCGCTCAAAGACAAGAAACAGTATCCAGATATTGTCGTTGCGAACGAGACAGAATACGCGCGCGGAGCGGAACCATTCTATACAAACTCCTCGCATCTTCCGGTCAACTACACCGACGATATTATCGAGACCCTGAAACTTCAGGATTCCCTACAGACCAAGTACACGGGCGGAACGGTCATCCATGTGTTCCTTGGTGAACGCATCCATGACGCGCGCGCAGTGCCGAGTCTTGTACGAAAGATTTGCCAGCAATTCAAACTTCCCTACTTCACCCTCACCCCAACCTTCAGCGTCTGCCCATCACACGGCTATGTGTCTGGCGAGCATCAGCTCTGCCCCACCTGCAAGAATGAGTGCGAGGTGTACTCGCGCATCGTCGGCTACTTGCGGCCTGTCTCGCAGTGGAACGCAGGCAAGCAGTCAGAATTTTCGGTCCGTGAGACGTACGTGACTGAGCCCGTCGAGGCTCCCCTACTCGTATGATATTCGGAGGCCTTGAGAAATGCACGCTTGTCGACTATCCCGGCAAGGTAGCCTGCATGGTCTATACCATCGGGTGCAATTTCCGCTGCCCCTACTGCCACAATCCAGAGTTGGTTGATGAGACAGTCGAAGTAACCTACAACGAGGCTACTATTCTTGATTTCATTGATACCCGGCAAAGGCTTCTCGATGGTGTCGTTATCACGGGCGGTGAGCCAACGATGCACGAAGAACTGCCCGTATTCATGCGGCGCATTAAAGACAAAGACTTCCTGGTGAAGCTCGACACAAACGGTACGAATCCGAAGATGCTTCAACAGGTCGTTAATGAGGGACTGGTCGACTACATTGCTATGGACATAAAGTCACCACTCGAAACCTATAGCCAGACAATCGCGCGTCCCGTCGACGTGGAGTCTATACGTGAGAGCATACGTATACTCCTCTCTTCCCCGGTCCCGTATGAGTTTCGCACGACCGTTGTGAAAAGCCTCTTATCACCAGAAGACCTGAAGCGTATAGGCGAAGCCATACGCGGAGCGAAGAACTATTACCTGCAGAAGTTTGTACCGACAAAGATTCTCAACCCACAGTTCAAGCGGAAGGTAACGTACACAGACGAAGAGTTTGAAGAGTTCCGGAGCATGATGAGCAACTATGTTGAAACCTGCACTATACGCTGATACCTATCTAGACCATGCTGCTGGCACGGTACTTGACCCTCGCGTGCTTGCATACATGAGTACCTGCTATGGAGACGAGTACCGTAACCCGTCTTCAATGCATGCGGGTGGCCGCAAGGCTCGAAAAGCTAGTGAAGAAGCACGGGAAACCATAGCGCGATTAATTAATGCAGAGAACGACGAAATAATCTTTACCGGTTCTGGCACAGAGTCAAACAACCTTGCTATTATTGGGGCGGCACGCGGCGCAAAAGCGAAAGGCAACCACATTATTGTCTCGAGCGTAGAACACAAGTCGGTGCTCGAAGCTGCCAAGAGTCTGACAAAAGAAGGATTCGAGGTAACGCTTCTTCCGGTCGACCGCTATGGAATGGTCGATCCCGATATCCTTGTGTCTCATCTTCGCGAGGAAACAATTCTTGTATCTATTATCTACGCAAACAACGAACTCGGTACTGTCGCACCTATACCAGAACTTGTGGCACGAGTTGCCCGTGCCTGCTCCAATCGGAGTCGCCCCCTCTTCCACACCGATGCATGCCAGGCCCTCTCCTATCTAGATGTCGACGTACAAACTCTCGGCGTTGACCTTATGACTTTTAACAGTGCAAAGCTCTGTGGCCCAGCGGGCGTAGCGGCACTGTATAAACGGCGCGGCGTCCGCCTTGTACCGCTCCTATACGGTGGTGAGCAAGAACAATTGTTGCGACCGGGTACCGAGGCTCTGCCACTTATCAAGGGGTTCGCCCATGCCGTAACGCTTACGGAAACGCTCCGAGACAAGGAACGAAATCGACTGACAAAACTCCGTGGCTACTTCACCCAAGAACTCAAAGACCGCATACCGGGACTTATAGTGAATGGCCACCCTGCGCACGTCGCGCCACACATCGTGCATACGACGATTCCGGGTATCGAAGGCGAGGCGATACTCCTCATGCTTGACCAGCATGGCATAAGCGTATCGACCGGTTCCGCTTGTTCTGCGTTCGACCTTCGGCCGTCGCATGTCCTGTCCGCGATAGGTCAGGACAGCAGCCTCATTCATGGAAGTATCCGCTTCTCATTCGGACGCGACACTAGTAAGGAGAAACTTGACTACGTACTCGAGGTCTTTCCTGCGGTCGTGTCGCGCCTGCGGTCAATATCTTCTGTAAACACTCACGCCTATGACTAATCAAACCGGTGACGTAGGTAACTGGCTCTACAGCGAGACCGTGCGCGACCATTTCTTTGCCCCAAGAAATCTTTTGCTCAACGAAGCAACATACTGGGCCGACGGAGTAGGAGTAGTTGGCAGCCCCGCTTGTGGCGATATGATGGCTGTTTGGATAAAAGTAGACCCAAAGACAGAACGCATAACAGAATGTAAATGGCGGACTTTCGGTTGTGCGTCTGCTATTGCCTCCACCTCGATGATGTCTGTAATGGTCACAGAGAATGGGGGCATGGTAACTTCGCGCGCGAAGCGTCTTACTCCGGAAGCAATTATAGAGCGTCTCGGCGGACTTCCGGATCGGAAGTATCACTGCTCGGTGCTCGGACATCTTGCTATTCGCGAAGCAATACAAGACTACGAAAAGAACCATGAATGATACACGTACGTATATCGTCAGGGGAAAGAAACGAGAAAATTACGACACGGTGACGCTTTCGCTTACGCTGCAAGACGGGACGGTACCTTCGTTTCTATCGGGCCAGTTCATCAGCGTGTACTTTCCCGAGCTCAATACCCCTGAAGGAAAGTCCTACAGTATCTCTAGTCCGCCCGGAGAGAAGACCTTCGCCATAACCGTGAAAGGTATTGGTGAATTCTCCAATCGTCTATGCGCTATGGAGTCCGGAGAGAAGCTATTCGGGTCTCTTCCGTATGGCTTTTTCTTTAGTGAGGAAGATGATTTTGACCTCGTTCTGATCGCTTGCGGCATTGGCGTAACGCCCTTTAGAAGTACGATACTACACACTCGTACGCACAATTCTGAACGAAGGATTACTCTATTCCAAAGCGCGCGAACAGCAGCCGATCTTCTTTTTGAAGAAGAGTTAGCAACTATATCCGGAGTAGCAACGCATTATTTCGTTACGAGAGATTTAACTCCCCACCAAAGTGCAACACCAAGAAGAATGCGATCAGAAGATATTATTGCTAACAGTAGACCAGAGCGCACAGAATTCTTTATCTGCGGTTCCATTCCGTTTGTGCGAGACTTCTGGCACGGTCTCAAAGACCAGGGGGTTCCCGAAGATAGAATCTATACTGAGGCCTTCTTTTCTCACTAGGGAGTAATGGTGAGTTGCGCGTTCACTACTTTTGCACCGCCATAGAGTGCAATTGTATAGGTTCCCGGAGGAAGAAATATGGAGGAGCTGTACGACCAGTGCCCGTTCTCGACAGTAATCTCGCCGGTACCCACAAGACCCTCCCCCTTACTGTTGTTTATGATAATTCCCACCTCAGGAACGTTTGCGGTGCCGGTGATAGTTGGATAGCTGTCCGGTGTAGTTATGGTGCTGCTGTCAAAAGCAGCATTCACAGATACCACGGTCTTGGTGGTAGGACCAACACTAAATGTTGGCTCAGACTTCTTTGTTTCAGTCTTCTGAGGTGCTTCAGGAGTAGTTGTGGCAGCTACGACTACTTCTTGCTCGATAGCGGGAGCAGGAACGCTCTGGGGCTGAAGCAGGAAGTACGCACCACCAAGTACGATAATAAGGGCACCCACTCCGATGAGGACATTGTTTTTCATAAGGAAAGTATATACCACACTAGAACCCGTGCCACTGCATCCTTTGGTGTTCATCCATTGTTCTAGTAGACATCATGTGTGGCATCGTTGGATACATTGGAACAAAAAATGCTACTCCCTTTCTTATTGAGGGCCTTGAAGCACTCGAATACCGGGGCTATGACTCGGCGGGCCTCTATGTACGCGACCAAGGCGTGCTCAAGCGAGCAGGCAACGTACAAGCACTCAAAGACAGCATTCCAGATGAGTTTGTGGGTACGAACGGCATCGCGCACACACGCTGGGCAACACACGGCGCTCCTACTGAAAGTAATGCTCACCCACACACCGACGCGTCCGGCACCATTGCACTCGTACACAATGGCATTATCGAGAACTATGCAGAGTTGCGTACATCGTTACAAACCGAGGGCGTAGTCTTTCGTTCAGAGACCGACTCGGAGGTACTTGCGCAACTTATTGGGAAACACTATACGCCCGGGGTAACCCTTGCAGATGCCGTGTGTTGTGCCCTTGCCCAGGTACGCGGTGCCTATGGTATTGCCGTGGCTTCAACGCGGGAACCCGATATTCTTGTCGCAGCGCGACTAGGTAGTCCTCTACTCCTTGGTATTAGTGACGACGGCTACTACATTGCATCGGATGCTACTCCACTTCTGAGCCACACTCGTCGCGTTGTGTATCTGGACGATGGAGAGTTAGCGGTTTTGACTCCAAGCGAATACGTCATTACGTCTCTCGAGCGGTCACCTGTGAACAAGAAAATTGAAACACTTGAGTGGGATGTGGAGGCAGCGCAAAAGAAAGGATATGAGCACTTCATGCTGAAAGAAATTATGGAGATACCTGAGGTACTTGAAAACACGATGCGCGGGCGACTCACTATTGAGAACAGCACTATTCATCTCGGAGGACTGAAGGACGTAGAGGAGCAGTTACGCAATACGAAACGCATCATTATCACAGGCTGTGGCAGCGCATACTATGCAGGACTCGTTGGTGAGCTACTCATCGAAGAGTTGGCAGGTATTCCCGTGGAGACCGAAATTGCGTCTGAATTTCGCTACCGCCGGTTTACGGCACCCACGGAAGGAACGGTGCTGATAGCCGTCTCCCAGTCTGGAGAAACTGCAGACACACTCGAAGCTGTTCGGGAGGCCAAAAAGCAAGGGCTCCTGACGGTGGGTATTGTGAACGCTGTTGGTTCTTCGATCGCCCGAGAGACAGATGCGGGGGTATACAACCATGCAGGTCCCGAAATTGGGGTGGCCTCAACCAAGGCATTTGTCTCGCAGCTCACGGTCTTTGCAATGCTTGCGCTGTACCTTCATCAACTGAAGAGCGCCGGCAGTAACCGCATACTTTCCCGAGAACTTATTCACGAACTGACGCGCCTTCCCAACAATGTACGCAGCATACTTGCTGATGAAAAACATATCGCTAAAATCGCAAGCGGTCATAGCGATATGCGCGATGCGCTCTTTATTGGAAGAAAGTTTCAATATCCTATTGCCTACGAAGGCGCTCTGAAATTAAAAGAAATATCCTACATTCATGCCGAAGCATATGGCGCCGGAGAAATGAAACACGGCCCGCTTGCGCTCATTGATGCAGCGTTCCCCACCATTGCACTCGTGCCTCATGATTCCGTATACGAGAAGACCCTTTCCAACATTCAAGAAATTCGAGCTCGTGGCGGAAAGATCATACTGATCACGAGTGAAGACGCACCCCATACTTCTACTGAAGAAACTATAACCGTCCCAAAGACACACGAGGCACTCTTTCCCATACTCACCACTATTCCTCTGCAGCTCTTTGCATATTATGTTGCCTTAGCGCGCGGACTTCCGATAGACAAACCAAGGAACTTGGCGAAGTCCGTGACGGTGGAATAAGAAAACCCCCGGGAGGGGGTTTTCTTATTTGCGCGGTCGACCGGATTCGAACCGGCGGTCTTCTCCGTGACAGGGAGACGTGTTAACCAGGCTACACCACGACCGCATTGTTTTATGTATCAAGCCCCAACTCCCGAATAGCTCGTTCTAACTTCTCCCGCTTACGCGGCAGAAACATCTCAGAAGCCTCAGCAGTATGATACATGAGGCGATAGAGTGCAAGACTGTCATGATGACTGAACTTCAACTCAAATCCGCTTGCAGATTTCTTGCAGAGAGACCCTCCTTGTACACCATTTCTCCTGAGTGCCGTGTGTAGTGACTGCAAAAAGCTCCGAGATCCAGAGGTAAATAGCGTGAGCAGTATCCACCGCTTATAAGTTCGGTCTGCGTATTTGAGCTCACTAAAATATACACACCCGTCTCCATCGAAATACCCACGCACAAAATGACCTACATACTTCTGAGGAATACTTGGGAACTCAAGCGTATTACTTTTGTGTTGCCTAAAACCTAACGCTTCAAGATCGGTAAACCACTCTTTACTCCCTATCTGCAATCGATACAACTGCTTCCAATGTTTTTTGTTCCGTGCATCCGGAGTACGTTCTGCAATCTTATGATTTGAACCCGATGCGCGCTGAATATGCTCAAGAATTATTCGATCGGTGATATTAAACTCAATGAAGTACCCGCCTCTCTTGTTTGCAAGCATGGAACCATCGGCAGCAAAGAACCCAAGAACATATGCCATCTCCGACGACCATGTCTTGAAGAAATCCTGACTTAGGCTTCGAACCAGCGCCATACACATAGCATATCACCACAACAGGACTATACTCTAACCTTATCCCCAAGCACTATGAAGCTTTACTTGGTGCCGGTGGATGGAGTCGCGCCATCGTCTAGGGTTTATGAGTCCCTCGTTCTAACTCTTGAACTACACCGGCAATACACGCACCATACTACAGTACCCGGGGCTATTCAACGCCAAGCAGTGCCTCTGCACGCTCTAAA
>CAYHXV010000020.1:0-9891 GCA_964360855.1 uncultured Candidatus Saccharibacteria bacterium
CACGTGCATCCAACCGAAGACACTGATGTTACCTGGGAGCGACTGGACTAAAGGTACCTTGCCAATTTGGTGAACGGTTTGGGGAATCTGGTTGCGCGCGTGATGAAGCTAGCTGAGGAGTACTTGGAGACTCCGGTGGAGCGGCCTGAGGCAAATACCCTCACGAAAGAGTATTGGAAGACCATTGAAGCTTTTGAGTTCAATCAAGCGCTCGACATGGTATGGACTCGAATTCAAGAAGCTGATGAGCGTATTACTCGAGAAGAACCTTTTAAGTTGGTGAAGACAAATCCTGAAGAAGGGAAGCGTATAATTTACGAACTTGCTCTCGAGCTGTATCACCTTGCGCGGCTTCTGAACCCATTCATGCCCGGCACTAGTGAGGTTATAAAGAAAGCGGTACTTGATAATAGAAAGCCTGAGAATCTTTTTCCGCGCCTGGCATAAGCATGAAGTATTTCGACGCCCACTGCCACATCCAGTTCCCGATGTTTGATGAAGATCGTGAAGCATTTGCTGCACGCATGGAGCAGGAATCATTTGGCGGTATCGTGGTTGGAGTAGACCAAAGTTCAAGCGAGCAAGCAATTGCTTTAGCAAAAACACACCCTCACCTGTGGGCTGCGGCGGGACTTCATCCGAACTACACTGAAGAGCGCGTATTTGATCGAGACGCTTTCTGCGCTCTAGCTAGGCATCCAAGGGTGGTTGCAATAGGGGAGTGTGGGTTAGACAACTTCCGTCCCGAGAACCCCGATAGCACGCGCGCCAAGCAGCGGGAAGTATTTGAGGCGCACGTGCAACTTGCGATTGAACTTGATAAGCCACTCATGATTCATGCGCGCCCTACCAAAGGGACTATGGACGCATATACGGACCTTATTGAGATTCTTGCGTCATACAAGAAGGAACATGGAGACAAGCTTCGAGGAGATATTCATTTCTTCGTAGGAGGAATAGAAGAGGCGCGTGCACTCATTGAACTTGGCTTTACACTTTCCTATACGGCAGTCCTTACTTTCACGCATGACTATGACGACGTTGTGCGATTTATTCCACTCTCGCACCTATTGAGCGAGACGGACTCCCCCTATGTGGCACCTATTTCTCGAAGAGGGCAGCGCAACGATCCCTTCTCCGTTCGAGATGTAGTAAGTGCCATTGCTCGGATTCGTGGTGAAGATGAGGAGATAGTGCGTGAGGCGGTACTTGCAAACGCCCGAAGAGTTTTCAACATATAAAGAGACACGGCAACACCCTTTTCGAGTGTCGCCGTTGCTTCTTCAGTCTTGCTGCTCATCAACGGGCCGATTGGTGTCTTTGAGCTCGTCGAGTTGGTAGTCGCCATTTCTCCAAAGAACGCCCTGGATGAAACCGAGCCAGCGGTTTACTTTGTCCATCCGGCCTTCATCGATGAAGGACTCCATTTTGTCCAACATGCCATGGCAGTGGCCGAGAGCCAGTTCACCGTCCCGCAGTATTTGATCGTGCGGAAAATCGATGGCCTCAATACCGCATTCTTCAAAGAACGTGCGGTATTGCGCGATTACCTCGCGATGTTTCTGAGGGGTCATTCGTGTCTCCTGTGCTTCCCACGGTAAATGTACCGCATACGGCACACGCGTCAAACAGTAAGTATTTGCCGGCTTTTCCCGCGCATGGTACAGTGCGCCCGTTATGAAAAAAGAAATCGACCACGGTGCTGAGGGCACCGAGCTAGAGACAGAAGCGGGATATAACGAGTCCCGTGTGTATGAACTTGGCTTCCACCTCGATCCTGAACTTCCTTCCGAGGAGGCGAAGAAAACCTATCAAGCGCTTCGCGATACTATCGGTGCTTCGGGCACGATAATCGCTGAGGGCGAGCCACAGAAGGTGCAGTTGGCATACACCATCTCACGCAGTGTGGACCACATGCGTCGTGATTATGACAACGCATACTTTGCGTGGATTGCGTACGAAGCAGAAGGTGCTGGACACGAAACCGTGTTGGCTGCTGCACGTGCTGAAATGAACATTATTCGATTCCTTGATATTCGCACCGAAAAGGAATTGGCGCTTCATGCGGCCGAGATGCACGAAATATATGCAAAGGCAGCAGCGCTAAACGGTGCTCCTGTTGAGGAGGCCCCAGATACTGATCTGGACGCAGCTCTTAAGGAGGTTGCCTAGCTGATATACTTGACGCATGTACCTAAACAAAGTCACCCTTTATGGGAACCTCACGCGTGATCCAGAAGTAAAGGCCCTTCCGGGCGGGACTCAGGTAGCTTCCTTCGGACTTGCCACCAACCGTACCTTTAAAAATAAAGAAGGACAGAAACAAGAGCAGTCTGAATTCCACAACATTGTCGCGTTCGGGAAAACGGCAGAAGTGATGGGACAGTACCTAAAGAAGGGTCGCCCCGCATACATTGAGGGACGCATTCAGACCCGCTCATGGGACAAGGAGGGAGTGAAGCAGTATCGAACCGAAATTGTGGTGGAAACCTTCCAGTTCGGTCCACAGGCAGGAGCAGGAGCCTCTTCTAGTCAAACCCCTGCGCAGGAACAAGAAGAGCAGCCCCCTGTATTTGGAGGCGAAGCAATTCAGTATCCAGACGAAGAGATAAATCCAGAAGATATTCCGTTCTAATCAATTATTTATGGCACATCAATCAGAAAGAGAGGAGGTTGAGAACAAGCGTTTTGTGGACTACAAGGACGTTGTATATCTGCGTCAGTTCTTGAACCCACACGCAAAGATTCTTGCAAAGAAGCGTAGTGGCGTATCGTCTGCAAAGCAGCGAGAAATCGCCCTTGCAATTAAGCGAGCGCGCTATATGGCACTGTTGCCGTACTTGGCAGCCTAACAAGGACAACACAAGACCCGCTCACCAGCGGGTCTTGTGTTTCTCTAACTCAGGCATACCATGGTGCATGGATGTGCGGAGAATTGGCCGAGCACTGTCCGGGGGATACGTAATGCTTACAAAAGTTGTTGGAATTGCCATCGTGCTTCTGACGGCACCCCTTTTGAGCTCTATGCCGGCATCGCCCGTGGTCCAATCCTTCGTAGTGGAAAACCGGGAGACCATTGTGGCGGCTCCCTGTTTGAAATGGCGACCGGATATTCTCGACCTTGCCATCACCGGCCTCAAGAATAGCGCAGGAGAATCGGCACCTGTGCCGCACACATTCCCGTGGCGGAACCTCCGTCTCGTGGGAGTGCCAAAAAATGGTCCGTGCGAGGTGTTGGTTGCTGATGAACGTCTCGCAGACAGGCCGGTACTCTCGGTCATAATGGCCAGGGTTACCGACCCGCTCTATTCATCAAACGATGTGTCAGGAATCTATCTCCTCTTCGAGTTCAAGAGTGACAGGAAAGGAGAGCGGCTCTTCGCCGGCCTCATTCTTCCACTCCCGGCTCCCGAACAGGAACTTCGTGGAGTTCCCCAACTTCACACATGAAGGAGCGCCGGACTTTGTTCCGGCGCTTTTCAATTTATGCCTTTTCTACTCGCTCAACGTATTCTCCGGTACCCGTATTTATTTTAAGAATGTCCCCTTCATTTATAAATAGGGGAGTGGCGACGGTTGCGCCAGATTCAAGTACCACGAGCTTGTTGCCGCCCGTTGCCGTGTCTCCCTTAATTCCTGGTGGTGCTTCAACTACTTTCAGCTCAACTTTGATTGGAACACTCACCGCCACCGGGTTCTCTTTATACAGAAGTATTTCAACCGTACTGTTGGTCTTAAGCCACTGCACTTGTTCGTGCACACTGTCTTCCGGAAACGAGAATCGGTTCTTAGGATTTCCGGCTTCGGTGAACCAACTCTCCCCACGGGAGGTATAGAGGTACGTTGCCTCCATTTTTCCAATGTCTGCCTCGGGAACACTTTCATTCTGATGGAAGGATACTTCCGTAACCTTCCCAGACACTAGATGGCGCAGTTTTGTCTGGTTCACCGGTTTGCGTTGTTGCATACGGAACACATGTGAAGAAAGAACCTCATAGGGTTCGTTGTTGTATTCGATTACCGTCTTCGCGACGATTTCATTATAGGAAAGGATAGCCATAGCAACTGAGAAAGTGGTAAGTGTGCCCCGCGCCCAAGATAGGAGTATGATACAAGACATTATGGGGTTTTCAAGAACACCGCCTGATTTAGCCAATGCAACTGACGAAGAGGTGCTGGTGGCTATGCGAAAGGATCCCGAGCTACTCGGGGTTCTCATAGATCGCTACGAGGCTGCATTCCTGCGAAAGGCACGCAGTATCCTCTATAGCCCCGAAGAGGCTGAGGAGGCCGTTCAGGACGTGTTCACGCGTATATACGTGTACGCAGACCGGTATCAATCCCAGGAAGGTGCGAGCTTTTCTTCTTGGGCGTATGCCATTTTAACGAGGCTCTGCTTTACCCGGTACCAGAAGCTCAAAAAGGAACGGGGAAGGACACAGGAAATGGAACCAGAGACGTATGAGCGTCTGCGAGACGAGGGAGACTTTGTGGAGGAACTTGCGCTCAAAGACGAGGTACTTATCGCACTCTCTCGTCTGCCAGAAGCCTCTGCGAAAGCACTAAAACTGCAGTTTATTGAAGGGAAGACCCAGGAGGAAATAGCTGCCTCTGAAGGGACTTCAGTATCAGCGGTGAAGACACGGGTGCATCGAGCGAAGAAACTTTTTAGGAAGTCGCTTGGTGATACTAGCTATGGAACCCATGACTAACTCTCGCATTAAGACTGTGGTACTGAGACGAGCCCGATTTATTTACACGGTCCGTCCATTTCTGTCTGGAACCGTGCTTGGACTTGTTGTTGCGGGCGTCTCTTTGTATGCCCTGGGCAGGGAAGTGTGGGTGGCACGGGTACTCGAGAATATACCAGTACAAGCTGGCGTGCTTGCCGTTCTACGCTTCTTTGAGGCTGCCTTCATGAACACCTCGTTTGCGGTTCAGGTGCTCTCCGTATTACTGGTCTTTGGGGTTATGTGGATTGCGCGAGACACTGCTCGGATTGTTGCAGAAGGAGTACGCTTCGCGTAGTACTTACTCCGCTGCCATCTTCACTCGAATCAGTTTCAGAATGTCGTTTGCAACCGTTTTGTTCTCTCGCAAATAGGTGCGCGTTGCGTCGTATCCGCGCGCAAGGGGAAGCTCACCAAATTTGTAGCTGGCTCCTGACTTCTGGAGAATCTCATACTTCTCGCCAAGTGCGATAATCTCGCCTTCGCGACTGATTCCTTCGTTATAGAGGAGATCAAACTCAGTTGTCTTGAATGGTGCTGCCACTTTGTTCTTTACTACCTTAACCCGTACGCGGCCACCCACCACCTCTTCACCCTTCTTTATTTGCGCAATGCGACGAATGTCGAGGCGCACTGACGTATAGAACTTAAGTGCTTTGCCTCCCGGTGTGGTCTCAGGGTTTCCGAACATCACCCCAATCTGCATGCGGATTTGGTTGATGAAGATAACGGTGGTGCCAGATTTGGCCGTGATAGCGGTGAGCTTTCGCAGTGCCTGACTCATTAGGCGTGCCTGCTTGCCCACATGGTGCGCACCCATGTCTCCCTCAATTTCGTCTTTTGGCGTGAGGGCGGCAACTGAGTCCACCACAATAATAGAGACTGAATTAGAACGCACCAGACTCTCCACAATTTCGAGCGCCTGCTCACCAGTGTCCGGCTGTGAAATAAGTAGTTCCGAAAGTCTCACCCCAATCTTACGTGCATACTCTGGATCAAGTGCGTGCTCAGCATCAACGAACGCACAGACCCCACCTTTCTTTTGTGCTTCCGCAATCACATGAAGCGCGAGTGTTGTCTTGCCACTTGATTCAGGACCAAATATTTCAACGATGCGGCCGCAGGGCATACCCCCAACACCAAGTGCGTTATCAAGACCGATGGAGCCGGTGGGAATAGCGGCAATAGCTGCGGGCTTGGTGGAGCCATACGTCATGATGGCCTCGTCCCCAAACTTTGTCTTGATATCTTTGATTGCCAGTTCTATGGAGCGCTGTTTGCTATCAGGAGTAGTGTCTCCCGTCTCGATATCTCCATCGATTGGCAGTGCTTTCTTTGCAACAGACTTCTTTTTTAACGGTGTTTTCTTGAGCGCCATAGGTGTGGGAATTAAGGTACGTAAACGGTTCGCGTATAGGAATGGGTTCTTCCAAAGCGGTCAGTCACGGTCATAGATAGTATAGCGCTCCCGTGGGGGAGGTCGAGGCTAGTTGAAAACTGCCCCTGCTTGTCAATAAGAAGTGGGAGGCCGTTTAGGGTGAGTTTCTCTGCGTGGTGTGCAGTGCCCACTACGAGTACCGCACCGTCCGGGTAGCTTTTCCCTTCAGCTGGGGAAGAGAGGGATAGGGAGGGGCCGAGCACCAGGGGTGCTGCCTTGAACCCCCCATAGAGCACGAGAGTAACCAGTATGAGGCCAACAACTGCTCGGAGGGGCATATCCTAGAAATCGTCCTCGGGGTGAGTCGCGGCTGGTTCTCCGGACTGAGCAAGTATTTCTCGAGGACGGGAGCCGTCCGCTGGGCCAATGACCCCTTTTTCTTCAAGGAGATCCATGAGGCGAGCAGCACGGGAGTACCCAATACGTAGTTTGCGCTGAAGGTAGCTGGTAGAGGCACGTCCTGCTTCCTCAACAGCGTCTTTTGCCTGTGCGTAGAGATCATCGTCCACATCTTCGTCCTCAGACGCGAGCATCATGGCGTCATTTGGCTCGTGTACGCCGGTGCCTCCTGTGCCTGCGCCCAAATCAAGTGAACCAAGAGAACCTGCGTTATGGCTCTTAATAAACTGGGCGACCTTCTTCACTTCCTGCTCACTAATGTATGCGGTCTGAAGTCGCACCGGCTTCTGCATGTCTGCAGATAGGTAAAGCATGTCTCCGGCTCCAAGGAGAAGTTCCGCTCCAGCGCCGTCAAGAATGGTGCGGGAGTCTATCTGGCTTGCCACTTGGAGCGCCATACGGGTAGGAACGTTTGCTTTGATAAGGCCGGTAATAACGTTCACCGAAGGACGTTGGGTGGAGAGGATGAGATGGATACCCACTGCACGAGACATCTGTGCTAAGCGCACAATGCTTGCCTCCAGTTCACGGGGATAGGTTTGCATGATGTCTGCCAACTCGTCGATCACAATCACGATGTAGGGCATTGCCTCAGGAAGTTCCTTTGCTTTACGCTTCCGGGCGGGCTCAAGAATAGAGGAATGGTATGAATCAATATCACGTACCTGGCACTCTTCGAGAATGCCGTACCGGCGCTCCATTTCCTTTGCGGCCCACTTGAGTGCCAAGATACATTTCTTTGGATCGGTGATGACGGGAGTAAGAAGGTGCGGGATACCGTTATAGAGGGTGAGTTCCACACGCTTTGGGTCAACCATTATGAAGCGCATTTGGTTGGGACCGTTTCGGTACAAGAGGGAGGTGATAACTGCGTGTATGGCAACCGACTTTCCTGAGCCCGTGGCTCCGGCGATAAGACCGTGCGGCATCTTTGCGATGTTCACATAGTGGGGAGTGCCCGTAATATCGCGACCAATGGCTGCCAAGAGTGGCTTCTTAGACGCACTCCACTCAGGAGCACCAATAACACCCCCAAGACCAACCGTTGCCTTTGAGGCATTAGGAACCTCAATCCCCACCAATGACTTGCCAGGGATTGGCGCCTCGATGCGCACCGGATGAGCGGCAAGGGCGAGCTCCAGGTTCTGCTGAAGGGTAACAATCTTCTGAAGACGGACCCCTTCTGCGGGCTTTATCGCATACCGGGTGACGGTTGGTCCCACCGACACTTCGTCCATTTCCACCGAGATACCAAAGTTTTGGAAGGTGCGCTTGATGATATTGGCATTTGCCTTGATATCACCCACTCCCGGTTTGCCCTTGTCTTCACCAAGGAGCGATAGGGGAGGGGCTTCATACTCGGCATCAATATTGGGAATAGAAAGCGCGGGTACTTGGGTACTGGCATCATTAAACATGGTGACAACCGGTTCACGTTCTTGTGGAGTCCCGGGTACCTCTTCTTGCTCAGCCTCAGCCTGAGTTTCTTGGACCTCCTCGCTAGTACCACCAAGTCCGGGGAGTCGTACGGTACCAACCATCGCTCGCGCTTTTTCGGCAGCCTCTGCAATGCTCTTCAATACCGCCACCACATCAGTTGCGATAATAAGCCCAACGGCAATGATGGCCAGAAGGAGAATAAGTGCACCAGCCAACCCAAAGAATTCGGTAGCTGCGTGTCCGGCAAGAGTCCCGGCCATGCCGCCCCAGTCTCCCGACACAATGCCAAGAAAGGTAAGGGTGGAGAGGAGAATGAGCACAATACCTACTCCCGTGAGGGGAGATACGAATGAGCGTTCAAGAATTATGGCAAGACCCACTCCTATAAGGAGCAGGGGAAGGAGAAAGGTACCCACTCCAAGAATGCCGTACCCAAAGGTGAAGAGCGCGGCACCAGCTATGCCGGCAAGTCCAAAGGCAGCCAAGCCCATGATGAGACCGAACGCGACGAGGACGACGCCCGTCGTCCATTTTGCCAGTAACTGATAGTTCTGATCCTCCTTCTTTTTAGGTCCTCGCTTTTTCATACGTAATACACATAGTCTACCACTCGCATCTACCTGATTTTGAATTCAGTTGCATCCTCCAATTCAAGGACATATACTTGCAATCATAAAGACACTAAACGTCCATGAGTGATACACGACACATCAAAGACATCCAGACGCTGAAGAACGGCGCTGAAGGACAGTCTCTAGATATGTTCGTCCTAGATAAGAGTATATTCTCAAACATATTTGATAAGGACATAAAGAGGGTGTACGTATATAAGAAGGCGGAACGACTTGCTAAAGCAATCCATCTGGTAGCACCCGCGTTCAGTTCTTCTCCGGCACTGCGTGACCGAATTGATCGGGTAGCGGTTGGGCTTGTCGATGCAGCAATACTGCCCCCGGCTCTCGCGAAGGAGGGACTATCACGCGAGCTTCTGGCACTCTCGAGTGTCCTATCGATTGCCCGAACGGGAGGCCTTCTATCAGTCATGAATGCGGACCTTATCGCCCGAGAGGCTCAACTACTACTTCAGGAAGTAGCTAGTTACGAGGAGCCAAGACTTTTTCTTGAAGAAGCACCAACGCTTGCCGAACTTTCTCGATCTTCACTCCGTGCTTCTGGTGCAGCACTTCGTCACGAGCAGAATACTAAACCAGCGGTCACCGAAGCATCCGCCCCCGCAGTTCGGGATAAAGGACATGTATCGGACACACAAGTTAAAGGATCCCGAAAAGAGACAATTCTGTCTGTGCTCAGCACAAAGGGACCGTCCTATATAAAGGACATATCTCTGGTTATACGCGAGGTGAGTGAGAAGACCATACAACGGGAGCTTGCCAGCCTGGTTGCTAGTGGAGAGGTGGTTCGCAGTGGGGAGCGTCGTTGGACCACCTACGCCCTCCGTACTTGACTTCTTGGCCTAAATGGCTTATCTTATAGGGGTGATAGCGACAGGGAAGTAGTCGTACTGGGGAGGCCTGCACGCGGGCCTTTTTCTCGTATACGGCTTCGTTCCTGCGTTATCCACATCGGTACATTGAGGAAAGCGAGGAGGCTTCAGGGTATACTTCACAGGTACACTGAACGGCTGGTGCGCATTCCTGAATGACGGGTCATTGAAAGCAGAATAGTGCTCAAATGAACACACATTCACTTCATGTAATGAAGTGGGTGTAACACCGTCATCTTTCCCGTAGGGCAAGATGAGGGTACCGGATGGATGTATCGACTGACATGGATGAACGCAGGCAACGGAGCCTCTACATTCGCCAACTAGCCGATGGGACACGAGTCGATATTGTGCCCTGTTGGATAGTGTGAAAGTTCGGT
>CAYHXV010000021.1:0-8173 GCA_964360855.1 uncultured Candidatus Saccharibacteria bacterium
TAGTAAAGATGTACTCTTTTATCCTTTGTACTCCTCCTGATTTCGTCAGGATCTCCCAGAGCTTCTTTCACACCATTCTCATATTTGGCTATGCTGGGATGCTTGATGGTAATAATCTTTTGCCAATAATCCTTGGTTGTTCTAATAACTATGCCCGAAGGCGTTTTTACCTTAAAATACTCATCCCCAGCACCCCCAACCCCACCCCCGGCGCCAGCGCCAGCACCCGCCCCTGAGCCAACCCCGGCTCCTACCCCTACTCCCGAGCTAAGGCCGGAGCCAGCCCCAGAACCTGCACCAACCCCTGACTTCATTCCATCTCCAACTCCAGAACCCGCTCCAACTCCAGAACCTACCCCTGAACCAGCGCCAGCACCTGCTCCAGCACCTGCTCCAGCACCAGCCCCGGAACCAGCTCCAACAGCAGAAGTCGCCCCACCATCGGACGGATAGAAGTGTAGATATGCAGGTAATTACCCATTCCAAAGTTTTATCCTTCATAGATAAACTGGATAGTCGAACCTACGCATCGGTACTTAGAACGTTATCACTTCTTGAAGTGCAGGGTCATGAACTTGGGATGCCGTTCGCCAAGCCGATTGGCAAGGGGCTCTTTGAGCTAAGAGTACATAATGCCGCAGCCGTTAGATTTCTTTATGGCTTCAACAACGAAGCCGCGTGTATTGTTGTCGCTTTTAAAAAGGAACGCTCAGCTATGCGTCCTCAAGATATAAAACTTGCTCAACAACGGCTTGCAGAGTATTGCGCGTGATATAGCATATATGCTATACTCATAGTATGAAAAAGAACGCAAAAGATACGTACATAAGCCTAAGCGAGATGAAAAGGGAGGTATTTGCGCGCCGGCCCGATGTAAAAGAGGAATATGATGCCTTAGGGCCTGAATACGACCTTATTAGCGCAATTCTAGACGCTCGTATCAATAAAGGAAGAACACAAGCAGACATAGCAAAAGATGCTGGTACGACCCAGTCAGCGATAGCACGCTTTGAAGCAGGAGGAAGTAACCCAACCCTCGCCTTTATGCAGAAGCTCTCGAAAGCTGTGGGAGCACGGCTCGAGATACGCTTGGTCCGTACGTAGTTATGAGGTGTTGTGCATGAAGTTGAGTCTCATCCAAAGCAGATACACGTTCGTTAATAGTCAAGAATCTTCTATACATAACGAAAGCCCGCCAGAGGCGGACTTTCTTCGTGTACAATCAATGTAGGGAATATTGGTCAGTTGATGGGGGCGGATGAGGATACTCACACCGTACGCCTTCTCTGGATACTTGCTTTCGCGCTCGGTAAAAAAATACGATGTGTGAATCGAGCACCTGCGGATTGTAAGTGACTAAGCGGTTTCGTCCGTTGCCCCATCAGCCGATTAATTTAATGATAAAAACGCTTCATACAGTGGATGGAACTAAAAGTGAAACTCCATCCGTACTCGACGTGAATTGTGATGGGCAAGTCTCAGAGATACATGGTAAGAGCGATCCTGTCTCGCACCCAGTAAAAACCACCCAGACCTTAAAGATGAAGGAAATTATGTTATAATTAGAATGTGAAAAACATCGACGAACAGAGCAAGGAGCGCGCCATCAGGCTCTTCGGCAGCCGTGAACTTGCCACATTTGAAGTAGGTACTGCACACGGTTTGCAACAGATACACGAGTATCTATTTATGGGGCTGTATGACTTCGCAGGCGACATTCGCTCCAAAGACATCAGCAAGGGCGGATTCCGCTTCGCATCGCATCTGTATCTCCTTGAGAGTCTGGCGGCAATTGACGCGCTTCCTGAAGGAACATTTGAAGACATCGTCACTAAATATGTGGAAATGAACGTTGCTCACCCGTTTATGGAGGGCAATGGTCGGAGTATGCGCATCTGGCTGGATGTACTGCTAAAGAAGAACGTACATCAGTGTATTGACTGGCAGAAGATAGACAAAATGGAGTATCTGAACGCTATGGAGCGTAGTCCGGTGAATGCACTCGAAATCCGAGAGCTTTTGCGCAGCGCACTCACGGACAAGGTGGAAGACCGAGATGTATTCATGAAAGGTATTGAGCAGTCCTATTATTACGAGGAACCTGACTTCTATAAATAAGAAGGAGCATTCCAGGCATAAAGCAACAGAACGCCTCCGATGCAGACGAGTGATGACAGCCCAGTTTCAAATAAGGTGTATGTGTTGCGCTTACTTATGAGGCCACCCCATATGCACACAACCCTTCGCAAGCCAGTTGGTATAGCACCTATACAGGCGAGATTACTATCCACAGTATCGTATCATTTACTACCAATAATCGTATCTATGTGATACGATTATTATCTATGATAGATACGATACACAGCGTCACCCAAGCCCGTATATTTGAGTTCCTATTCAGGAATGCCCCTACTCGTTCGTCCGACATACACGAGTTTATCCTTCAAAAGGAAGGCAGCGAAGTGTCTCTGGTAACCATAAAGCGTTTACTGGCTCGGCTGCGTAGAGAGGGCTCGCTTGTAGTTACAGGAAAAGGACCGGCAACTCGGTACTCGCTTACCAACGAAGGGAAACTATCAGCACTTGTAGACGCAAAAGCCTATTGCGCTCAAGAACCGGACAGCCGTTTTGGTTTGGCACGGTACCAGTTTGATGTATTTCCGTCACTGCTATCAGACCCGTTTACTCCTGAGGAGTTAGTAGTACTTGAATCCGCAACTGAAGAATATACACAAAGGTCGAATGAAGTATCAGCAACGCTTCACCAGAAGGAGCTTGAACGCTTTATCATAGAGCTTTCTTGGAAGTCATCAAAGATAGAGGGAAATACCTACACGCTTCTGGATACGGAAAGGCTGCTGCTCTACGGAGAGGAAGCACAAGGTCGCTCCAAAGACGAAGCACTGATGATCCTTAACCATAAGGCCGCGTTCACTTATATTTATGAGAATCGCACGACCTTTAAAAAACTGTCTCGCACACACATAGAAGAAGTACACACATTGCTTACCAAAGATCTTCCTATTGCGCGGAATCTTCGTTCAAGTGCTGTGGGAGTTATTGGTTCACGGTACCAACCACTCGATAATAGGTTTCAGATTGAAGAGGCTTTAGTAGCGTTACTAGAAGCAATAGACAGAATGCCTCACGGGTACGCAAAGGCGCTCGTTGCACTCATGGGTCTTAGTTATCTCCAGGCCTTTGAAGACGGCAATAAGCGTACTGCACGCCTCGTGGGGAACGCGGTACTGCTTGCGTACGGACTCTCACCACTCTCATACCGAAGTGTGAGCGAGGAAGAATATCGAGAAGCGACTCTCGTCTTTTACGAATTGAACTCCTTACACTCATTCAAGAAACTATTTATCGCTCAGTATCAGTTTGCGGCACGGAATTACTTACTCTCCTGATACTAAAAGCAAGAAAACGTTCAGAAGCCTACCGGTAATGGTAAACTAGCTGTATATGGAAAAAAAGATACGAGTTGCTATTAATGGATTTGGCCGCATTGGGCGCGCATTTGTTCGGCAGGCATATAACCGCCCAGAGATTGAAATTGTGGCCGTGAACGATTTGGGTTCACTCGAAAACCTAGCCTACCTGCTTCAGTACGACACCGTATATCGAAAAGCACCCTTTCCAGTATCGGTTGCGGGGGGGCACCTCGTCATCAACAACAAGTCGGTGCGGTTCTGCCAGGAGAAGGACCCGAGTCTTTTGCCGTGGGAAGAACTCACGGTTGACGTGGTTATTGAGTCCACCGGATTCTTCACCGACTATGAAAAAGCAGAAGCACACATTCATGCAGGCGCCCGGCGTGTCGTCATATCAGCGCCGGCAAAGGGAGACGAGTCCCTCGGCGCAACCGTGCTTATGGGACTAGACCAAAGTAAGCTCAGCTCCTGCGCAATCACCAGCAACGCATCCTGCACCACTAATTCAGCAAGTCCCGTGATTGCTATTTTGGATGAGGCACTAGGTATAGAGAAAGCAATCCTCTCCACCACCCATGCCTATACTGCCAGCCAGTCTCTGGTGGACGGCCCGTCACACAAAGACATGAAGGAGGGAAGAGCAGCGGCACAAAACATTGTGCCTACTTCCACGGGAGCCGCTATTGCGGTCACCAAAGCGTACCCAGCTCTTGCGGGAAAGTTTGATGGTATTTCGCTTCGCGTACCCGTGTCTGCCGGTTCTATTGCAGACATCACGTTTATCGCAAAGCGCAGCACTTCTGCCGAGGAAGTGAATGAGATACTCCGAACCGCAAGTGGGGAAGCGAGGTGGCAGGGAATCTTTCGCACTACGGACGAGGAGCTTGTTTCAAGCGACATTATAGGAGAGCAATACGCTTCCATCGCAGACCTTGGTATGACGCGGGTGGTGGACGGAAACCTGGTAAAGGTACTTGCCTGGTATGACAACGAAGCGGGGTATACGCACACCCTGGTGGAGCATGCGATTAAGGCTGGGCGTTCCTAAGAATCAGGTACTTATGGGTATAAATGGGTATAGTTGGGCTTTACCCAATTACCAATCAGGGAACCCATTGCCTCTTTCGGCTACTATATGCTATAATCTGCTATACAGTATATGGCAGAAAAAACCCCAAAATTCGATTATCGTATAACGCATACTGATCCCCATATCGGAAGCCTTTTAAGTACCATAGACGATATAAAAGGGCAGTTTAAGGCGGGTCTACGTCTTACGCCACACACTATAGCGAGCCTGCGGCAATCCGTACTCATTACTTCTACTGGTTCTTCTACCCGCATTGAGGGCTCGAAGCTTTCCGATGCTGAGGTGAAGAAAATCATGCAGCGCACGGCGCCGCTTGTTGATCGCGATTCACAGGAAGTGCAAGGATACCTGGAGACCTTGAGAAATGTATTTAACGCGTATGCAGATCTTCCCCTACGGGAGAGCCTCATTCTTTCACTGCATAAGGCGCTTCTGAAGTATTCGACTAAGGACGAGCTGCAGCGCGGGCACTATAAGCACAAAGAGAACATGGTCGGTTTTCTGGACGAAGAGGGTGCCGTCCTCAAAATCATGTTTGAGACAACGCGAGCCTTTCTTACCGGGAAAGAAATGCAGGAACTAACGGAGTGGACTATCGAGGCACTCGAGAAGAAACGCTTCCACCCGCTTTTGGTGATTGCTAACTTCATTATAGAGTTCCTTAAGATCCATCCGTTTGAAGACGGCAATGGACGTCTTTCACGCGTGCTCACCAACCTGCTGCTTCTGCGTTCGGGGTATTCCTTTGTGCAGTATGTATCGCACGAACAGATTGTTGAACAACGCAAAGACGAATACTATCTTGCGCTGCGCGCTTCCCAAGAGACGTTCCGCTCGCAGATAACCCCTATAGGGGAGCAGGAGACGATTGCACCATGGCTCAACTTCTTCTTCAGCGTACTTGAGGAGCAGGCAAAGAAAGCACTTATGCATCTTGAAGAAGATAACGAAGAAGACACTCTTTCACCAAAACAGTACGAAGTGTGGAAGTATGTTTCAGGCACTAGCTCTGCGAGTCTTGGGGAGATCACCGAAGTAACGGGCGTTGTGCGGGCAACGGTACGTCAAGCGCTTCTGCGCTTGGTACAGCTTGAGAAAATAAAACCGATTGGGCGTGGGCGGGCAACGAGATATATACCCGTTCCATAAGGGTATTTTCCCGCGTGATATAATTTGCCCAATGAAAGTATTCCTAGCCGCAGACCACGCCGGACTTCGCATGAAGGCAGCACTCCTTGAAGCTGTTTCCGCAATGGGACACGAAGTGGAGGATGTGGGTGCTTTCTCTTTTGAAGGGGAAGATGACTATCCTGATTTTGTGGCTCCACTGGCAAGTCGTGTGGCGAATACGCCGGGCTCCTTTGGGATTGTGTGCGCGGGCAGCGGGCAAGGAGAGGCAATGTGTGCCAATAGGAACCCGGGCATTCGGGCGGCAGTGTTCTATGCAGCCCTTGCCGCAACAGATGCATTAGACAAAGAGGGTGCACACTCAGAAGACGGGTACGATGTGGTTCGCTTATCTCGCAGGCACAACGACGCCAATGTGCTTACCATAGGGTCGCGCTTCGTGTCCCTGCAGGAAGCCACGGACGCCGTGCGCATCTTTCTCGCTGAGCAGTTTTCTGGAGACGAGCGCCACATACGCCGACTGAATAAGTTTTAGCTCTTGCACCACCATTCTAAGGTGCCTTCTTTGAATGCCACTACTTGACGTAGAATAGGAGTGGGATATCATAGGAACATCAGACCTGAACGGCATCCTACATGGGTGCCGTTCGCTGTTTATAACTTTCTACGCTCCGTCAGTACGCTTCAAACGCTCGCGCAAATATGCGAAATCTAGAAACTTCTCCGCGGCAAACCTCTTGATCTCTTTCGCCGTCCTCGAAGCGTGAGCAAGTATATAAATCTCCTTCTTGCCTTCCTCGCGCAAGAATTTCAGTGCGGGCAGAAAGTCCCCGTCGCCAGATAGGATGACCGCACGGTCGTATTTGTTCTTGTCGCGCATAAGAAAGAAGGCCATGTCGACATCGCAGTTAGCCTTCCGGGTAGGGGAACCTTCCGCGTCATAGAAAGTCTTGACCGGTTTCAACACCATATGATATCCAAACTTCGCAATCTTGAGATAGAAGCGCACGCGCTTCAAGTGACGATCGACCAACTTCAGTTCCGCTTCGCTCAGCGCGTCACCTTTCTCTGCAATTAGTTTTACCAGATACTGCTCGAGCTCACGCACCGGCACTGAATCGTGCGCTAAATAATCGAAAGGGAACTTGTGGATCTCCACGCCACCGAAAAAGAATACCTGGCCCGCTTGGTATTTGTCCTCAAGATATTCGTAGAGTTTTTTGTAGTCAATGCTCCAACCGAGCGACTTCTTGCCACCATAGAAGAGATTTGATGCATCAATATACACGTTAGTCCTCATATGCTTTACAGTATAACTACTCCCAGCACAAAACACTTTCTCTCAGAGCAGTTTTCTGGAGACGAGCGCCACATACGCCGACTGAATAAGTTTTAATTTCTATCCCCGTCCTCTTTCTTTGCACAGTGGAAAGGGTATACCATAGAGGAGTATGAGCATCATCGTGCCGGCCATTTTGCCGGCGTCGAGAGAGGATCTCGTCGAAAAACTCGACGCTCTTTCTGGGCTTGTGGACGAGGTGCAGGTGGATATTGTGGACGGGGTATTTGCGTCCCCACTCACCTGGCCCTACGACAAGGGTCCGGGAGAATTAACCCGTTTGGTACAGGGAGGAGAGATACTGCCGCACTCAGGAGAGTGCCGGATTGAGGTTGACTTGATGGTGGCAAACCCTGAGCGCACTGCGGGGGCATGGATAGAGCTTGGTGCAAGCCGCGTTACCATCCACGCAGGGAGTGTGCATCACTTGCCAAAACTGCTTGAGCAGTTCAAGACTGTCTATGGCTATGACAAGGGGTTTGTGACCAGTCTTCTAGCTATTGGTATTGCTATTCCACCCGGTGTCGATCCAGAAACCCTTGCGCCCTATCTTGAGCAGATTGATTACGTGCAGTTTATGGGTATCAAGAAAGTAGGTAGACAGGGTGAACCCTTTGATCCGGGTGTCTTGCGCGCCATTGATCTCTTTCGAAAACGACACCCCAATGTACCGGTTCAAGTTGATGGGGGAGTCTCTGTTATAACCGCTCCTCGATTACTCGAACTTGGCGTGTCTCGTCTCGTGGTGGGTTCGGCGCTCTGGAAGGCTCCTGATTTGAAACAAGCGCTTGCTGAGCTGCAAAAAGTCACCGAAGAGAGTGGCATTTACGAGTAATTCCTGTATCCACAGCCTCATGTCAGGGCTGGTGGCATACGGTATACTGGGAGCATATGCCAGATGTCTCGTTTAACGAGGAGCCCCAGTATCAAAACACTGTTTCCCCTAAACGCTCAATCTTTATGACAATGGCGTATGCCACCGGCATTCCCAAGAATGATACTCAGGCGCAGTATGTGTTGCTTGGGGCTGCGGGTACGCTCGTGGTACTTGCGGTTGGGTATTTGATTATCAGTTCTCCAAAAGAAAGTACGCCACCACCCCCTCCACCGCCACCACCAACTACCTATGATACGCAATACTAATCTTCGGGGCTTCACCCTCATTGAGCTGCTGGTGGTTAT
>CAYHXV010000022.1:0-7913 GCA_964360855.1 uncultured Candidatus Saccharibacteria bacterium
ATATAGTTTGTTGTATTCTTATACCAGATACCGTCAAATGAGTCAACTAGCCCCCGGAGCCACTGAGAGTCACCAGATTTAATATACGCCCGGGCACGTATATTATGCGCTCTGGATTGCCACCGAGAGCTGCTTCAATGGAAGGAACCGCCAGAGCAAGCTGAAGAGCCTCCTCCTCACCCGCCTCAGGAGAGATCGTTATTTCACCACGAGTGCGCCCGTTCACCTGTACGCCAATGGTGACCAGTGCCTCACTTATCTCCCGCTGTTCTGGCCACGGGGCCTGGTGTACACTTCCCACCCCGCCAGTTTCCTGCCAGAGATGTTCACTCAGATGGGGGGCATAGGGAGCGAGCAGTATAAGCAGGGCTTCGAATGCAGGACGGGGCACGAGCGGCATACCCTCTAAGGTGCGCGTAAGCACCATGAGGGCTGAGACTGCCGTGTTCAGTTTGAAACGTTCAGTGTCTGCTCCAACCTTATTGCTTGCCTTGTGTATCGCGCCCGTTATCTCTTCGGTGAGTTCAGCTTCTCCCACTTTCTCACGAAGCAAGTACACCCGGTCCAAGAACCTGCGCATGGCCTCAACACCGTCCAAGTTCCAGGGATAGTTTCCTGCTTCATTGTATGGCCCTATAAATGCTAGATACATGCGTACCGCATCTGCTCCGTACTTTGCCACCATTTCGTCCGGGTTCACAATATTTCCCCATCGCTTACTCATCTTCTGCCCATCAGTGCCCAAGATAATACCGCGGTTGAAGCGCTCAATGAATGGCTCACTGCTTGGAACGAGGGCGAGGTCATAGAGCGCTTTATAGAAGAAGCGCGCATAGAGTAAATGCACCGTGGTGTGCTCACTGCCACCGGAATAACGATTCACCGGCAGCCACTTCTTCATAAGTGCCGCGTCTGAGAATGCATGATCGTTTGTGGGACTCAAATACCGAGCAAAGTACCACGATGAATCCACAAACACATCGAGCGTATCGTATTCTGGCGTCCACCCTTCGCCAAATATTCTCACAACACGCTCCTGAAGTTCTTTAGAACCTGCCAGAGGAGACTGCCCGTCCGGGCGCGTGCCACTGGTGACGTCTGTGGGGAGTAGCCAGGGCAAGTGCTCGGGTGGAACTGCATGGGCAACTCCTTCTGGGTCATACACTACAGGAATAGGGCAACCCCAGTACCGCTGACGAGAAACTAACCAATCACGAATACGATAGTTGGTCACCAGCTCTCCTCCCGCAAAGGCCACGATATCCTTCATTGCTTCCAGATTGTCCCGGCCATCGAATGGGCCTGAGTTGCGAAGCAGTCCGTTTCCGGTATAGCACTCCTTCATAATGAAACGAGACAGTGCGTATTGGTGTTGGTCGTCGTGGATTTCTTTTCGTGCCTTCTCAGGAGTAACCCACTCAACATCGAACTTACCCACTTCGTCTGCCTCTAGTGTGGGCTCCTGCTTCTCGTCACTTTTTAATTTAAAGTGAAGTATGGTGGTGTGTGCTAGCGTTGCTTGGTTCTTGGAGAATGCAAAGTATGAGTGGTGAACCATCTCCTCAGCTCGCTCTATAAGTTCCAGGTCTGTGTATCCGGTCTCCTCGGTTATCTCTCGTGCTGCGGTTAGCGCTGGGTCTTCCTCTGGGTTAACCGTACCTCCCACCAGCAATCTTCCCCCAAGTTCCTTGGGCCAGTGAATGGTGAGAATCTTACCTTTGTGTTCAACCACCGCCACAATCTTGTCCTTGTGCTTTGGATTATCTTGTTCGTCTCCGGTAACAGGATCAAGCACGTAGGTAATTGGCAGCTGCATCTTCTGCGCAAACTCAAAGTCCCGCTCATCGTGTGCCGGAACTGCCATCACCGCTCCCGTGCCGTAGCTGGCGAGTACATAGTCGGCAAGATAAACTGGAATCTCCTTCTTCGTTCCAGGATTAATAGCCATCACTCCTTCAAGCTGCACGCCGGTCTTCTGCTTGTTCTCCGAACGCTCACGCTCACTCTTGCGAGAGGTTTGTGTCACATACGCTTCAACGTCTGCAGCATTGGTCAGAAGGGGAAGTAACGTCTTAACCAATGAATGCTCGGGAGCGAGCACCACATACGTAGCACCAAAGAGGGTGTCTGGTCTGGTGGTAAAGACTTCAATAGTCTCCGTGCGGTTCGCAAGGGCAAATGAAAGTCTTGCTCCCTGTGACTCTCCTATCCACGCACGTTGCGCGTCCTTAATATCTTCTCGCCACGGAAGCGGATCCAAGTCTTCTAGAAGGCGCTTGGCGTACTTGGTGATGGTCAGAAACCACTGGGTGAGGTTCTTTTCTTCTACCGGCGTATCGCAACGCTCGCACTTCCCATCTATCACCTGCTCGTTAGCAAGCACGGTCTTATCCTTCGGGCACCACTTCACGGGGGCAAGTCTGCGCTCTGCAAGACCATGCTCAAACAACTTGCTAAAGAGCCACTGTGTCCAGCGATAGTATTCGGGTTCAGAAGACACTACCTCCCGACCCCAATCAACCGAAGTTCCCATGGAGCGCACCTGAGCACGCATGCGTTCAATGTTTTGTGCGGTCCATTCCCGCGGGTCCACCTTGTTCTTAATTGCTGCGTTCTCGGTGGGAAGACCAAAAGAATCAAAGCCTATGGGGAACAAGACGTTCTTACCTTGCATGCGCAGCATGCGGGCATAGATGTCGGTGAGGGCAAAGGCATACCAGTGTCCAATGTGCAGGTCTCCAGACGGATACGGGAACTCAAAGAGAAGATAGTATGGCTCCTTCTCGGTGTCTTCGAGGTCGGTCTGGTATAGGTTCTGCTCTTGCCAGCTCTCCTGAGCGGCCTTCTCAATAGCTACATGATTATATTTCTCTTTTGCCATACCTGCCCCGTATTAGAGTCCCTTTGTGGTGGGAACGGCTGGATAGCGCTCAGGGTCTATGGTGCGGGCAAAACACACCTCACCTTTTCCATGTTTCCAGTTTTCCTCTATACCCATTGAAGGGTATGAAATATCACGAGCCGGGTACGCACCCTTGCCGGCAGTATCTGGCGTTGGCTTGTTGAACGAAGCACAGAGCTCGAAGGTGAGTGGTCCGGTTGCTCGATAGGTATAGGGTACTTTAGCTTGCGGGTCCGTGGGAAGACTGTATCCGCCAAGAGAGTCCACTAACTGCGCTGCTTCAGTTGGTAGGGTACGCTTCAGCTGCCAGTAGTTCAGTACCTGATACTGCATGTTCGAAAGGTCCTGCACTTTCGTCTCGTCGTAGCGGAGCATGCGCACGTCGTTTGGCGTTCCTATAATGAAGAACCCAGAAATAACGGATACCAGTGCAAGTACACCAACGGCAATGCCCACTAGATTTGCCTTCTTGGGGTTTAGAATCCAATATCCTTTTTGATCAGCGAGGAAGTGCACGAACACCCCAACGGCAACTAGGAGTACCACGGCCACCTTGAGTCCAAAACGCACCGAGATCTCTCCCCCAAGGAAGATATTGATGAGGGTGATGAGATCTATCAGTATGGTGATAGCTGCAATGAAGAGGGTGAGCACAATTGCCCAGCGGCGTACCCAGAGGTTTGCTTTTCCTGCTTCTGCAGAAATAGAAGAACGAATGAAACGAAAGAGCACAATAAGTGCAGGAACCAACACAATGAGAGAGGCCATGGCAAAACGCACCGCGCCGCCATACGGGTCGCTGTATCCCGCAAGTGCATCGGGGAAAGAATAGTTAATGTATTCAAAGAGAAGCGCGATGAAGGAGGTAATGCTGCCATAGAGTGCGATAATTGCACCAAGCCAGAGAAAGAAGTCCTTGGGTGACGTTTTTGAGGTGGTTTCCATGGGGGTGATTATACCATAAAAGCATGAGGGCCGTCACAAGGACGACCCCCACTGGTCAAGAGTCAGCTCGCCTGAGCTGTTTTGAAACAAAGAACCCTTCCTCAAGTTCCTCAACAAAGTAGAAGTTCAGAGGTGAGCGGGTCTTGATGGTGTACACCCGCCCGGTTTTCACCTCAATAACGCGCTCCCCTGGCTCAAAGACCTCATCAGGCTCTGAAGCTGCGCGCGGAAGATGGTACGGTCTGCTTTTTATGGTTTCCACGGCTCTCTCCAAACCTTTGTTGAACGTTGGCGAGTATACAACAAATTCCTAACTATGTAAAAATACCATCACATCTCCATCCTTAACCAGGTATGTTTTTCCCTCGGTGCGAATATTCCCCTTATCCCGGCTAGCTGCCCACGAACCGTCTTGAATAAGAGTTTCGCAGCCAACCACCTCTGCACGAATAAACTTGTCTTTAAAATCGTTATGAATAGCCGCCCCAGCTTCAGGCGCAAGCGCGCCCTGCTTCACCGTCCAGGCACGGGTTTCTTTTGGTCCCGTGGTGAAAAAGGTGATGAGCCCAAGCGTCTGATAGGCGGTACGGATGAGTGCCTCAAGGCCGTCCACCTGCACCCCAAGCTCTGAGCGAAACATTCCCTTGTCTTCCTCGGCAACATCATTCAACTCATGCTCAGTGCGGGCGTCCACCTGCACATAGCGGCCACCCAGCTCCTCCACATACGCGTAGGCAGCTTCTGCTCTCCCATCGTTCACCTCGTTCAGGTTGTGTCCCCCGGTCTTGCCGTTGAAACAATAGAGTATTGGTTTCAGGGTAAGGAGGTTTAGGGACTTGATGAGTTTTGCCTCTTCGTCTGAAAGTTCAGCGGTGCGCGCCAGATGACCGCTTGCAATTGCTTGGTCCACACGAGCTAAAACAGCATCCTCTAGTACTGCCTCCTTCTTCCCCGCACGCAGTTCACTCTGGAGGCGCTCCCGGCGGCCCTTAACTGCAGCCTGGTCTGCGAGCATGAGTTCAAGGTTAATAACCTCGATGTCTCGCACAGGATCCACTTCTCCGTGCACGTGGGTGACATCCGGATCATCAAAGAAACGTACCATCTGCAAGATAGCGTCCACTTCACGAATGTGTGAAAGGAATTGATTCCCAAGTCCCTCACCTTCCGATGCTCCTTTAACTAACCCTGCAATGTCCACAAACTCTATTGCTGCAGGGAGAATCTTTTCAGAACCTGAGAGAGCGGCAAGCCTATCCTGGCGCTCATCAGGAACGCCAACCACCCCAACAGAGGGGTCTATGGTGCAGAAGGGGTAGTTCTCTGCCGGAACACTTGCTTTGGTCAGTGCATTAAAAAGCGTGGACTTCCCCACGTTTGGTAGACCAACGATGCCAATTTTTAACATAGATACACCATACGGGTTTAGAGAATAAAAAGCCACTCCAGAGTATGGAGTGGTGGGGTGTAGCCAGCGTGCGTGCAACTAACAGTGGGGCTGTGTCGCCTGCCAGAAACCCAAAAAGGCGGGGGAAGGCTCTGGCACCGTGCACACTGACTACGACAAGATAATACAACTAGCGCGCACTCTTAGCAAGAGCACCAATACGCCTGAGCCAGTGTGCTTTCTGTGTTTCTGAAAGCTTTTCCGACCTACCAACTGCCGTAACGCGCACCGAGAATCCCGCAAAAGAGAGGATGGAGCGCTTAATGGACGCCGTAAGGTCTCCAAAAGCAAGGTGATCGAGAAGTACCGGATTGCTGCAGGTAATCACTACACGGGCCGTACGCCCTTTCAAAAGGGCGTCCCATCCAAACTTATTTTTCCACATGCGAAACGCAAAGCGGGGAAGAAACATACGGTCCCACATACCCTTGAGAGAAGCAGGCATGCCTCCCCACCAGTTTGGATAAAACAGCACAAAGTGCTCACACCAACTCAGGTCTTCCTGCACCTTCACGAGACTTGGTTCAAGTTCCTGAATAGCACGATAGCCCCTGTGCAGCGACGGATCAAAAGAAAGATCAAAAAGGTTGGTACGGCGCACGTCGTGTCCCGCCGCCCTTGCCGCAGTCTCATATGCGTCCGCCAGCTGGCGGGAAAGCGGCTCAGGGCCATTATCCGGATGCCCTAACAGTATAAAAATCTTCTTCATAGTTTAAAGACTCTGCTGTAGAGCCGCTAGTTCAGCACGATACTTCTTCATCACCTCCATGGTGGCTTTCATTTGTGGCTCGCCACCCTTCTTCACCCTGCGATCAACTTCTTCTCCAATCTTCTTGAAGAGTTCAGGGTTCTTTTGCACCAGTGCCATAATCTGCTCCTGCTGCCCGGCAGGCATACCTTTTAACTTCCACCTCATAGCCTGCTTCAGCAGGAAATCTTGCATACCCATATGCGAAAGTATAACACTAACGCCTCTTTCCCCGCAGTGCCGGGTTTGAACCCGTCATAATGGCGCGCACGGTGCGGGTCCCCAAATAAAGGGTCGCGAGAAAGACAAGGGCAATCAATCCGGCAAGCCCATCATGAGAGAATAGACTGCGAAGTGAGTGCAGACGCTCCATGGAGAACACCCCAAAAAGCACCAGACCCGTAAACGAGATGAGCAAGTTTAGCCAGTGAATGACGCGCTGCACAGGGCTGGTGATGCCAGCCGTTATCGCAAGCACGGCCACAAAGAGAATGAGTGCTCCCGGAGCAAGGGGCATACTGGTGCCCGTGAACTGCATGAGAAGCATGAGTCCCGCAGCAGCCACGAACAACAGGCGTACATAGTCTCCGTGATAGTGCGCTATTTCAGTCCCGTAGCGCATTGCTTCACCGTCTTCGTTGTATTCGGTATTGTCCATATGCGGGTGAGTATACCACTCTCTGCCAGTTGTCCAGAGGAGATAGAAAAAGAGCCCGACTAGCGGGCCCTCCTCTTCTTGCTTTTCTGTGGAGAAAGATGCCCTTTCCTCCAAAGAAAGAGTCGATTGAATGTGTGGCTGCGAATGCGCGCCGCGTCCATTTCTTCTGGAATCACAATAATGCAGTGCTTGCTACCGTATTGCTCGACATGGCGTTTCTGACCACTGAATGAGGACTTGATCTGTACCTGCACAGTACCCATATCAAGTTCCGCAAACGCGTCAATTCCGCGACTATCCTCTTCAGTAGTTGCTCTTCGTATGGAGCGAAACCAGTACGGCGAGCCGAAAGCTGGTGCCTGGAACGCTTGAAAGAATCTGAATTCCGTAGTTGCGCCATGAAGTTGGCCCTCTAGGCCTCCACGAGCAGTTGGCCCCATTATTGCACCCCCCAAGAACAAGTTGAACCTGCAGGAACTATACGCCCGTGCACATACTAGAGCAACACCGTTGCTTGATTGTCAGACACCTCAAGAATCCCCTTAGTGATAGTAAGCTCAGTTTCCTCCCCTGAACCGGCCACGAACCGAAGGGTACCTTCCTTCAGTGGCGAAACGAGTGCTTCGTGTCCGGCCAGCACGGTAAGTACGCCGTCTGCACCGGGCACAGTTAGAGAGAGAGCGTCTCCCTCATAGAGAGTTTCAGTGAGTCGGGCAACAGATAAATGGAAGAACTTTGCCATTGTTTAGGCGGTCACCTGATCAATGCCGCCCTTCATGTAGAAGGCACTCTCCGGCTTCTCATCATGCTTTCCTTCCACAATTTCCTTGAAGCCGCGGACGGTCTCTTCTCGAGACACATACTGTCCAGGCGTGCCCGTGAAGGGTTCACCAACGAAGAAGGGCTGAGAGAGGAAGCGCTCAAGCTTTCGGGCACGAGACACGGTCAAGCGATCTTCATCTGAGAGTTCTTCAATACCAAGAATGGCAATGATATCTTGCAAGTCCTTGTATCGCTGCAGCACCTGCTTCACTTTGTTCGCCACATCATAGTGCTCCTTGCCCACAATTTATGGAGTAAGTGCGGTTGAAGCAGATGCTAGTGGATCGATAGCTGGGTAGATACCGAGGGATGCGAGCTGACGCGAGAGCACCACGGTACCGTCCAAGTGAGCGAAGGTGGTGGCGGGAGCGGGGTCCGTGAGGTCGTCTGC
>CAYHXV010000023.1:0-7535 GCA_964360855.1 uncultured Candidatus Saccharibacteria bacterium
ATAAATAAAATAAAAGCCGCCAGGGCGTTAGATATACAATACGTTTTGAGGAGCGAAAACGCAAGAAAAAGGCTCGGGCTCGCAACGCAAGACCGAACCTCTCTTCTTCATCAGCTACCCCTCGACTTCGCACCAAATACGAAGAAAGTGAAGCCGAGATTCATCAGCACGAAAGCGATGATGATAAGAACAGCGTAGAATCCCTCGCTCGCGTTAGGCCACCAAGAAAAGTAGGCTCCCCCGACGAAGGAACCAACGAACAGGACCACACCGCAAATTACAATGAAAATTCCAAAGATCTGCTTCTTGGTCATCACGCCTCCAAGAGGAAGTGTCCGAAGGTGACTATTCACCCCTCTACAGACCAATGCACCGTACACCTTGTATTGGTTGTTAGCAATAAATGTCACCCCCTCAAGGGGTCACGAGCATCAGTCCTTGAATGTTCCTGAAATCGCGCACGTTCCTCGTGGCGAGCACAGTGTTAGTTACGAGTGCGCTCGCCGCAATAATGGCGTCGGGAAGTCGTATGGACGAAGTGCTGCGAAGCGACGCAGCAAGACGTGCGATGGTGCGGTCGCACGGTACTGAAATAAAATGTTCTTCAAGAAATTTTCCTATGACCTGGCGTTCTGATGGTGTTAGCCTTGGGAACGAGAGAACCTCAGCCTCCACAATTGTTGGCGGGAGTAGTGGCGTACCTGCCTGTTTCCACGTGGTGAGTGTGGCTACTAGTTGCGCATCACCATTGAGATACCCAATGATGATATTTGCATCTATGGTCATACTCCTCAGCTCCACTCAGCCCGCACGCGAGCGCCATGCACTTCAAGAGCCTTGCGGTGCTGTCGCACGAGACCCGCTGCCCGCGTCCAACTTGCCGGAAGTTTCATTCCTACCTTGGTGGGAGTTTTGGCAGCTTTCATGTAGCAATTATATCATGGTTTAGGCCGTTTGGTGAGGGTGAAACGCAAGAAAGAGCGCGAACTCTTCAGTCCGCGCTCCAGTCCTTCATGAGATCATTTTTCGAAATGCTGATAGTCCACAATTCCGTAGTCTTTCTTCCAGTAGCCACCCCATTTCCAACCTTTCGATTTAAAGAGCGCTACCACCGGACCATCTTTGGTTATGGTGCCGGAAACCGACGGGTCATAGGTCGCTCCTGCAGGAGAAATCTTCCCATCCTTCCCAATGAAAGGATTCTGTAGCGGGTTGAGGTCTAAGGCGAGCCCTTTCGCGTGTTCCGAGAGTCGGTCGGTCCCGGAAATAAGTCGGTAATTGAAGCCCGAGCTGTTGTTAGCAAGCATAGAGACATCGTCGTCCCAGTCGTACGCAATAATTGGAATCACGCGTGCAATCGGAAAACGAAGCTCCAAGAGCAACGCAAAGATCTCCCTAACGTCCGTTGCCAACTTCTTGTGGATGACCACTTGCCCCTGGTGCATACGTCCGTCAAAAGAGACGTACACAACATCCACAAGAGCGAGTGCCTCGCGAATCTCGTTCGGGAACTCAAGTCCTTGTACTGCTTCGCCCAAAGAACGGAAGCAGCTATCAATGATCAGTCTATGCATTGCCGCTCCTTTCTCTGTGGCGTTGCTTCCTGAGCAGAAGAGTACACCAAATAGTTGGGCGAATAAAGAAAAAGCGCCCAAACGGGCGCTTTTTCTTTAACGATTACAAAATTACCACGCAAAGTGCGCAAATGCTTTGTTGGCGTCTGCCATGCGGTGCATGTCGTCTCGTTTCTTGATTGCTGAACCTTCGTTCTTAGCCGCAAGGAGAATCTCCTCAGCAAGCTTATCTGCCATAGGCTTCCCTTTCTTTGCGCGTGCCGCATTGATGAGCCAGCGATATGCAAGGGATACGCGGCGCTGCTGGGGAACCTCACGAGGAACCTGGTAGTTAGCGCCTCCCACACGTCGGCTGCGCACCTCCATAAGCGGAGCAACGTTCTGAATAGCGGTCTCAAACGTCTCAAGGGGGTCGAGTTCGGCTGCCTTGATCTTGTCCATAGCGTCGTACACGACTTTGGTTGCGGTGTCCTTCTTCCCGTCCCACATAACGGTGTTAATGAAGCGTGAAATTGCCTCTGAATTGTATACGAGGTCCGGACGACGAGGATATTTGTTTTTTACAGGGTGGCGCATATAAATTGAAAACTATGCCTTGGGGCGCTTAGCACCATACTTCGAGCGACCACGACGACGCTTATCGATGCCGGCGGTATCAAGACGACCACGCACAATGGTGTACTGCACCCCAATGTCCTTCACGCGGCCTCCGCGAAGCGTTACCACGGAATGCTCCTGAAGGTTGTGTCCCTCTCCGGGAATGTATGCCGTTACTTCCATACCATTGGTGAGGCGCACACGAGCAATCTTACGAATAGCGGAGTTTGGCTTGCGGGGAGTCTTAGTGGTCACCTTCACACACACACCACGCTTGAACGGAGACGGGTAGAAGGTAGGACGGTTCTTGAGCGTGTTGAATCCACGACCAAGTGCCACAACCTTGGTTTTTCGGGGTGTGGTCTTGCGTGCCTTCTTGGTGAGTTGTTGTATGGTTGCCATTTGAAGATAAAAACCCCCGCTCGGGAGCTAAAAGGACTATATACGGAGCCACTAATAAATGCAACTCAGTTTCTCACGTTATTTGACAATGTATCTAGCGCGTGTTAGTATATACAGGTTGTTTCAACAAACAGGAGGGCCAGATGGCCTTTGATGGAAGTTCCCAAGGAGCCCCGGAGAGCGGGCCCAACCCAGTCGACCTGCATGTCGGTGGTCGCATTCGTATGCGTCGCCGGCTCATCGGCGTCAGCCAGGAAAGTTTGGCTCACGATCTGGGTCTCACGTTCCAGCAGGTCCAGAAGTACGAGAAAGGCGCCAATCGCGTCTCGGCCAGCAAGCTGTACGAGATCGCCAAGTCGCTTCAATGTGGCATCGGCTATTTCTTCGAGGGGTTGAATGACCCCGCGACGGCCAAGGCCGATGGCGTGACCGACTCCGGCGCAGAGCTCTTCATCCACGACTTCCTGATGACGCCGGAAGGAGTGGAGCTGGCGGCTCTATTCCCGAAGATCAAACGGGGACGCCGTGGTGTTCTCAACCTGGTCAAGGCAATGTCCGAGGAAGAGGACATCTGAGTCTTCGACTTCGAACAACGAAATGGGGCGGTTCCGCATAGCGTAACCGCCCTTTCCTTATATACAAACTTCCTACCCCACCAAAATCCGATAACAATACTCCACCAACCTATAAAAAGGAGTCGAGAAGAACTGCGTCAGCAGAATAAGCACAATAATAAGGGTGAAAATACCTCCCGCACGCATACGCTCCTCAAATCGCCCCATGGCCATACTTGCTTTGTACGGAAGCACACCCCGCAACAAGGTGTATCCATCTATTGGAGGAATGGGAATAAGATTAAAGAGCCCCAAGGATAAGTTCACCAGCACCACAACCGCTGCCAAGCTCGCAAACTCCGTGAGCCCCTGCGTCACAGCACCCCGCGCGATAAGGGCAAACAGTACTGCAATGGCCAGGTTTGTAGCCACACCCGCTCCCGCCACAATCGCCTCGCCCCACCGCTGGTTCCGTAAGTTATAAGGGTTATACGGAACGGGTTTTGCCCAGCCAAACATAATGCCGGCCTGCGTGAGCACCAGCATTGCTGGGATAAGAATAGAGCCAATAGGATCTATATGAGAGACCGGGTTCAAGGTTAGGCGCCCCGCAAGCCTTGCAGTGGGGTCCCCAAGCGCCTGGGCCGCATACCCGTGCGCCACCTCATGCAAAATGATGGAGAAGATGAGAACAACAATGGTAAAAATAGCAATATCCATGGATTGGTTGCCTATATAGGTAGCGATATGCTAGCATGCTCTCACATGAGCCGCGAATGCGCAGTAACAGGAAAATCAACGCAAGTAGGCGGGCGGTACTCTAACCGTACCCGTGCTACGGAGTTCAACCCAACCGGAAAGGTTCGCCGCAAGGCAAACCTCCAGAAGCGCCGCATTTTTGTTGCGGAGCTTGGAAAAGCCGTACTCGTTACCATCTCCACCAAGGGTATGCGCCACATCAAGAAGAATGGTGCGCACGCCACACTGAAAAAGGCGGGTGTTATTTAGAGAGAGATAAAGAAAGAGCCGGCCCCCAGGGGCCGGCACATTCTTTGCAATAAGAAAACACCCCCCCCACAAAAGCCGCCCCCGGTGTGGCAAGCTTTCTTCTTAGTGTGACGGTTTGCGGGAAACGTGAGGAAAAATCTGTCGCCCTCCCTGAATGCACACAATGCGCAGACCACCTGCTCGAGCGAACGCAGTCGCCCGCAGAGGCTTAAGGAGCATCATCTTTTTGGCCACATACTCAATGGCCGCATCGTCGTCGTCCTCGGTAAAGAGGTGGGGCTGTTTACCCCGTACACGGTACTCGAGTCGATACGAATGTCGTTCTTCGAGAAGTGTCGTCTGACCAGCGTGACCACGACGGCTTCCCTGTTCTTCAGTGTGGGGTGCAGCTGGTGCCATACCCCAGAAATCGACGGGGCCCATTTCCTGTTCCTCTTGCGGTTAACAAGCGTGGGATAGTTATACAAGACTGCAGAAAAGAAGCAACTATTTCTGACGAATACCGTGTCCATCACTTTCGAAGATAATCGTTCCTGAATCAATAGTGGACAGGAGACGGGCACCAAACTTTTGCACACGAGCGAGCACTTCCGGAGCCGGGTGCCCATACGTATTCCCCTTCCCTGCAGAAATAACCACCGTGCTTGGGGCAACCGCCCGAAGCCATCCGTCGTTTGTTGAATATTTCGAGCCATGGTGCCCGGCCTTGAGTACATCGCTTTTAAGCGATTCTGGGGACACGCTCGCAACTAGTTTGTCTTCAATAGTGGACGGCATGTCTCCGGTGAGCATAAAGGAAGTCTCGCCATACACCACCTGCAAGACTATGGACGCGTCATTAGTTGCACGCAGACGAGATACATCGTGATCGGGGTAGAGCACATCGGCATACGCACCGTCGCCAAGATGTATGCGCTGTCCCCGCAGCGCGGTGTATACCGAAACACCCGGCTCTTTTTCAACGTCTGCCACGAGACGCGCAAACACATTAGTGTCGTTTGGTACCCCAGGGTTCATGAAGTTTTTCACCTCATACATTTCAAGCACATCGGCGAGTCCCGCAATATGATCTTTGTCTGGGTGTGTCTCAACCATGAGATCAATGGTCCGGTCCAAAGGACCCATACGTTTAGGAAGTTCCCGCACCACGGAACGGTCTGGTCCCCCGTCCACCAGCACGTTCACTCCGGTGGGACTCTGTATCAGTATTGAATCCCCCTGACCAACATCAAGTATAGAAATACGCAGTGGCTGTGTGTTCGGCCTTAGGACGCCATACAAAATAACTGCGTTCACGAGCACCAAGACTGCCAGCACTCCCCACCGTATGCGAGACAAGGTCATTACTAAAAGTATACGGTGTTCATCTGAAAGGCCCCACACACGGTGCGGGGCCCTCTAGTACGCCAGGAACTCAACAGGCTTCAGTAACGTGGTCCCGTTCTCGTTCTGATACACATGCGCGCGGAAGTGTAGACCCAAAAGCGCACGAGGAATCCAAAGACGGTCGGACGCAAGCATCTCACCAAAGGGTATCTGATCGAACGGGTACCACCACCCACCCTCGGGCATGACCATCTCATTGCTGTCACGAGGTTCGCCCGTGACAGCAAAGACAAGGTAGACATGGACACGAAAGATTGAGTGATTGCCGTTGTAGCAAGTGACGATGGCAATCTCTTCCGTGTCTTCTTCGAGAATAGTGAGACCAACCTCGTCTTTCACTTCAGTGGCAAGACACGCAAAGAGCGTCTGTCCTTATTCAAGTTTTCCTCCTGGTCCGTTCAGCGTTTGTTCGCCGATATCTGCTCCCTTCTTAATCTTGCGACCAAGCAGGAGCTCTCCATCACGAACAATGAGCGCCAGCGTTGCTATCGTTGTTTTCATGATTCGTACTCCTTTCTGCCCAATTCATACACCTAAAAGAGGTGCGCAGCAAACTGCGGCACCTGGGGTATACTGCCCCTGTCTAACACGAACACTATGTACACCCCAAAAACATTTGACCTCCCCGAACTCACTGGCATTTCTAAGAAACAGATAGACGTGCACCTTGCCCTCTATCAAGGATACGTAAAGCACACGAATCTCATTCTGGAAAAGATTGAGAAACTTCGCGCAGAGGACGCTACCGAAAACGCCTACCTCATTAACGAACTGCGTCGTCGGCTTGGGTTTGAATTCGATGGCATGCGCATGCACGAGTACTACTTCGAGCAACTCGAAGGCGGTGCCAACGATATTAGTACCGGCACGTTCGCGACTCTTGCGGAAGCAAAGTACGGCGGGTGGAACGAATTCTTAGCTCACCTCGGAGAAGTTGCGGGCACACGCGGCATCGGGTGGGTGGTGGTGTATTTTGATTCCGTTGCAAATACGCTGCACACCGCATTTGTGAACGACCACGAACTCGGACAACTCTCGGGACTGCCCATCATGCTTGCCATTGATCTCTGGGAGCATGCCTTCATGGTGGACTACGTACCTGCAGAAAAGAAAACCTACGTGGACGCATTCTTGGCGAACGTAAACTGGGGAGTAGTTGAGGCTCGTGCAGTGACCGCAGTATAGAAATTGGTCAACACACTACGGCGCGCCTCTTTGGCGCGCCGTAGTGTGTTTTATACCAAAGCCCAGAAGTGCATACAGCGCGAGCACCAAGACAAATGGAAAGGACGGTACCATAACGGCTGCCAATGGCAGACCTGCGGTGAATGTTGCCACGCCAATAATGTAGGAGAGCAACGCAAATGCCGGAAGGCCCACGAAGACAGCAATTGCAGGAAGAACTATTCCCACCAATCCCGCAATAAACGAAAGCAGCATGGTGAGTGGTATCACGGGAAGTACGAGCACATTTGCGGGCACCGCAACCAGAGACAGGTTTTCCGTCTCATACAACAAGAGCGGCAATACGAATACTTGTGCGGCAATGGTAGTGGCGAGTACTTCGCGCAGCATATTGCTCTTCACCCACACAAGATACGGCTCTACCCTCGGCGCCCCGATGATGAGACCAAGAGTGGCCATGAATGAAAACTGAAACCCCGGATCATATATAAGGAGGAGTGGATTTAGAAGAAGCATGAGGACCAACACAAACACGAGTGCGCGCAACGCGTCGTACGTGCGGGAGGTGGCACGAGCAAACAAACCCACTCCCGCCATTATTCCTGCACGCACCGCAGACGCACCTCCTCCGGCCGCAAGCACAAACAACAGTATGGTGATACTCGCAATACCAATCGCTATACGCTTTGGCGCAAACTGAAGGCCGCGCAAAATTGCTTCGGCGACGATCATAACGTTGTATCCAGACAAAACGATGATGGGCAACAAGCCAGACACCGTGAATGCATCAAGGAGAACTTTCCCCAGTCCTTGCTTCCCGCCCGCAAGA
>CAYHXV010000024.1:0-7108 GCA_964360855.1 uncultured Candidatus Saccharibacteria bacterium
AAACCGTTCACCAAATTGGCAAGGTACCATTCGTCCAGACGCTCCCAGGTAACATCAGAGTCTTCGGTTGGATGCACGTGGCGCAAGAGTAGGTAGCGTGTGGCGTCCACCCCGTACTTCTCCACGAGCTCATAGGGGCTGATGACATTTCCAAGGGACTTACTCATCCGCTGACCTCCTGAGTTTATGAATCCGTGATAGAACACCTGGTCAGTATTCTTAATGTTGGCAGACATAAGCATTGCTTGCCACATAACCGACTGAAAGCGCACCTGGTCCTTTCCTGCCGTTTGAAGCGTCTTTCCTTCCTGCCAGAACTTTGCAAAAAGGCCCTCAGTATCAGATGGCCACCCAAGGGTGGAAATGTAGTCAGTGAGAGCGTCGAACCACACATACATCACCTGTGAGTCGTCACCCGGAACCGGAACTCCCCAGGACAGCTTTTCCTTTGAACGCGAAATGCTGAAATCTTCTAGTCCCCCATTCACAAAATTAAGTGCTTCAAGCCTTCGCCACTCTGGCACAACCGAAGACTCACGCGAAAGATACTCAGCAAGTCGATCCTGGTATTTGGAAAGCCGGAAGAAATAGTTTTCTTCTTCTATGATTTGAATGGTGAGACTGGGGTGCAAAGCACAATATCCATCCTCAGTTAAATCTTTTTCAGTTTTGTATGCCTCACACCCAACACAGTACTTTCCTGTATATGCTTTTTTATATATGTCCCCTGCTGCGTCGCAGCGTCTCCACATTTCTGCTGCTGCCTCCTTATGGAATTCACTTGTGGTGCGAATGAAGTTATCCGGAGTGAGATTAAGTAACCCCTTCAAATCCTCAACACGCTTTGCATAGAAATCCACGTACTCTTGTACGTCCCTTCCTTCCTTTTGTGCAGCTTCGTATATTTTTTGTCCATGCTCGTCTGTGCCGGTAGAAAAGAACACCTCCTCTCCTGCTAGGCGCCACGACCGTGCGAGTGCATCAGCCTGTAGAAGTTCAAGTGCATACCCAATGTGGGGCTCTGCATTTACGTATGCAATTGTGGTGGTGATGTAGCGCGCCATACCCTCCTGAGCTAGTTTGTTCCTTCTCGTGCTCGACGCTTTGAATAATCGAAATCATTCACAAATTCACGAAGCCCAGCCGCAAGGGGTATTGAGAGAAGTATACCCAGGAAGCCAGCAAGGCTTCCTCCAATAATGAGTGCCAGAATAACCAAGAGCGGTGGAATCCCAACCACTTTATTCACCACCAGTGGATAAATGAGATGCGCCTCAAACTGGTTCACAATGAAATACAAACCAGCAACAATAAGCGCGAGAGCAAAGCCGCCCGACGCGAATGCCACCATCACCGCCAAGATGCCAGCAAGGAAAGACCCAAAGAGTGGAATGAGGTCGAGAACCGCTGCTGCAACCGCAAGAAAGAGCGCGTACGGCACTCCGAGAATAAGCAGGCCGAGATACACAATCACTCCAACAAGTAGCGATAGCAGGAGCTGTCCCTGCATCCATTGACCTATTTTTTTCTTTGCACGTTGCCACAGGTTGACCACATACTCCTCGTGTTTCGCTGGCGTTAAGAGTCTTAGAAAATCATCAACACCCGTCTCAAGAAGTGCAAAGTAAAACGAAAGTACCACCACAAGAATAAGTGCGAAGATACCACCAAAGAAGGTCGAGAGTACCCGCACCGTACCTCCTGACGTATCGGCAAATGCAGACTGGTATGCAAGAAGGGTCTCAAAGATTGATTGAGACTGCTGCCCCGCCACCGCGTGCGCAGCGTCCGTAATATTGGTGAGCGAACTTGGTACATGGAGTGTGTCGAGATACTCCGGAGCAGACAGGAGGAACGTCTGCGCGTCGTTCAATATTGGCGGCAAGAAGAAGTACGTAACCGCAAAGAGCGAACCAAATACCGCCAAGTACATACCGAGCACGGCAATCGCACGAGGAACGCGGTATTTCACAAAAAATGTAACGCCCGGCTCGATTGCAGAAGCGATAACAATAGCGGTGAGGACAAGCAGGGCGAGGTCACGCAAAATCCATGCAGCATAGGCACAAGCACCCACCAAGATAGCTCGGACAAAGGTACCGGTAGATATGGAGATGTTGGTGGGTAAGCTCATAGAATTTAGTATACGCTCGCCGCACGGATTCGCTCAATTACCTCCGCAATGGGGAGTCTCTCCTGCTCACCGGTGTCACGATGGCGCAAGGTGACCGTGTCCGCAAGCTCTGGCGTCTCTCCAAGTGTATCGAAGTCGATAGTCACACAGAACGGCGTGCCGATTTCGTCTTGCCGGCGATACCGCTTGCCAATGTTGCCATTGTCATCAAACTCACACATAACATGTTTCTTCAGAAGACTAAATACTTCCTCGGCTTTTGCCACAAGCTCCGGCTTATTCTTGAGAAGTGGAAACACTGCTGCCTTTATTGGTGCCAAATTCGCTGGCAAGCGAAGCACGGAGCGCTTCTCTCCCCCAAGCTCGTCTTCATCATAGAACTCCGTTAGCACCGCGAGGAACAATCGATCCACTCCCACTGAAGTTTCAACAACGTGTGGCACAAACTTGGTACTGGTAGCCTCGTCCAGATACGAAAGCTCTGTCCCTGAGTGCTTCTGGTGCTGAGTAAGGTCATAGTCACCACGAGCATGAACTCCTTCCAGTTCCTTAAATCCAAACGGGAATCGGTATTCGATATCCCACGCGGCTTTTGCATAGAACACCAGATTCTCGTGCTCGTGCCACTGGAGATTCTCGGGAGAGAACCCGAGGTCGAGATAGAACTTCCAACGCTTTTCTCGCCACGCTTCGTAAGTAGTCATTTCTTCGTCCGGACGAACAAACATTTGCATTTCCATCTGCTCAAATTCACGCTTGCGGAAGATATACTGTCGCGGTGCTATTTCATTGCGAAACGCCTTCCCTATTTGAGCGATACCAAACGGAATCTTCACGCGAACGGTATCGAGTACATTCTTGAAGTTGATATAGATTCCTTGGCACGTTTCGCCACGCAAGTAGGTTGGCTCCTTCGTCCAATCGTTTGCAAAGTTCCCTAAGTTAGACTGCACCAGAAGGTTAAACCGGCGCACTTCAGTGAAATCTTTCTTGTCACAATTGGGACACGTAAGCCCCTTCCGATTGATATCAAAAAGTGCGTTTATCTCCTCAATACTCATTTTCTCATCCGCGAACACGCCGATACCTTCAAGAAGATGGTCCGCACGTGAACGGGTGTTGCACGCCTTGCACTCCACTAACGGATCAGAGAACCCGGACACGTGACCTGATGCTTCCCATACTTTGGGGCTCGTGAATATCGCAGAATCAAGTCCGACGATATTGGCCTCCTCCTGCACCATCGCCTTCCACCAGGCACGGCGAATGTTTCCGGCAAGCTCAGTGCCGTATGGACCAAAGTCATACACTCCCGGGAACCCTCCATATATCTCTGAACTGGGATAAATAAATCCCCGACGCTTGGCGAGCGAAACGATAGTCTCTAGTGTTGGTGTTTCTTTTTTCATAGTTAGCGAGCTACTTCCCCGTTACCACTTTGATACCCAGGGTCTCCCGTTGTTTGGGTAGTCACATCAGGAGCTCTCCCTTCTAATGATCGCTTGGTAAAACGGTCAGTGCCACTGAATGTAATAGAAGACATAAGTACTGGACTTGTACCGCGCTGAGAGAAGCTTGGCAAGAGTGCTACCTGGAAAGTGCCTTGTTTAGAGGTTCCCGCAGCAACCTCCCCTGCAGACCAGGACACCATACGAGTATTCGCATCATAGGTAACAGAACTGTCTGCAGCATTCACAAATCGCACGTAGGACGGCAAGACTGCCCGTGCTGTTGCTCCTGCGACTGAGTTCACGCTAGAGGTGAACGAGAGGAGCATGGTGTAAGTGGTTTCAATATTTGGCTGCGGCGGAATAGGTCCCGTGTTCTTAACGGGTCCACTCGTGCGCGAGGAACGGGCGGCAAGACCGAGTTCTGTACCCACCTGTATGACTTTCGTTATCGAAGTTGAAAGAGGTGTCGGGGTACCCCCATTGCTACTTGCTCTCCCAGTAGCGGTGATAACCGCCGTAATGGTTGGATTGCGAAGTGTCGAGCCTGACTTTGTTGAAAACGTAAAGGAACCGTTTCCGGTGGCGCCCGGAATCATACGTGCAAGACCAGGATTTGTATCCCGAGCAAAAAGTACGGTTTGATCCAAGGAGCGGTAGAAACCTCCGAGTGCAATGATTGAAGTGGAATCGAGCGCATCACCCGAGAGCTTCACACTCACCTGCGCATCAGTCACGTCCACCGGAAACGTGTTGACCCAGGAAAGCCGCACCTCAGTTACCTTGCCTGCTGCCACTACCGCGTCGCTCCCACTCGATCCATTCACCGCAAATGTGGTGGCCAGGAATGGTCGCGATACATTCACCACTCCCTGCCCCGAGGCATAGGTGAGTGCAAGCGTATCTCCCGTACCTCGAATACCTGCTCGGAATCGAAAGACTCGTTCGTCAGCCTCCTCACCAGAAAGGGTTCCTCGAACGGTAACCGTAGCGTCGCTACCAGGCGCAAGTGTTCCTATCTCAAACAAGGTACCCGAGCCATCAGTCTTTGTAGGAATAAACCCAAAAGGATACTCAGCAAGTACCGCCACATGCTCAAGGGGCGTTGGTGAATCAGAATGTACCGTTACCCGCATTGCAATCTCTTCCCCACCCGAAGCTTGGAAAGGAGCGCTCACTTGCACAGAGAGCGGGGACGACGTCACCGTAACGTCGTGCGTTACTTCTTTAACAAAAACGGCATTAGACCCCTCGGTTTTGTATTCAAGCTTGAGCGGGAGGGTTATCACCTCTCCACTACTTCCAGAAAGCACGACGCGTACGGTACGCGTAACCGAGCCCCCGGCGGGTATGTCACCAAGCGTATCTTCGTAGCGCGGATACGACACTCGCGGATCGTCTGCCGAACGAGCGGTATCCGGAAATGCTATCGAGAGCGCAGTATTTGTTATGGCGGTGGGGTTGTTGTTGGTGACCGTGATGAGGAGTGTTGCCACGTCCCCACTCCGTAGTGCGATTATTGGAGCAACCGTAATATCTACATGATCCGTTGATATGGCTCCCCCACCAAATACTAAAAAGTAGGCGGCAACCCCGAGTGCTAGTACAAAAATACCAAGAGCAGCGAACAGAAACGTAACAGACCAGGCTATCTTTTTCTTTGGAACTACCAGAGGCTCTGGTTGCCAACCTTCTGCTTGAGGTACCGGAGCGGCCGATACTGGTGTAGGCGACACCGGAGCCGCTATCGGCTTCGCATTGGTATAGAGGCGCTGACGCAACTCCTCTAGAGCACTGGCATCGTTCTCGGGAACAGGGGGCGGCATATACCTTCCAGTATAGCGTACTTGCTTTATAGACCGGAGGCCGCAATGCCCCGATTGATTCGCATTATTACCTCCCGCGAAGCTTCCTCCTTGGGCACTGAACCTGAATCTAACCCGAGCATGATGAGTAAAGAAAGTACGGTGGTGCACTCCAGAGTTTCCTGTTCCTCAGGGGTGCTGGTAGTGATGCCTCGTACGAAATCAGCATAGAGCGCAAAAAAACCTGCCTCGTGTGCGTCGGGAGGCATGAGTCGCAGAAATAATCCCGCAACGCGTGCAGCACAGGCGCGTGCACTTGGGGTGAGTACTCGAAAGTGATTTTCGGTGAGCAGCGCCCCTGACAATCGCCACCCGTCACGCCCCCGCAGGAGTGTGACCTCGCACTCACACAGGGTTTGCAAACTACCCGCAAGTTTCGCTCCAGGTTTTCGCAGTCCCTCGGCACGCGCACGAACTAACCCTAAGTCTTGAGTAAGGAGCGTGAGTACGAGTCCTGATTCGCGCGCTAGGCCACGACTAAGGACAATCGCTCGAGTGGCGTACTTATGTCGCATTGCGCTTCAAGGAGAATCGAACGACTCCGGTAGAGAGTTCTGCAGAGTGGGTGCCTTCCTCTCCCCTTTCAACGGTGACTGAATCTTTCTGGGCGTACCCTTCCGACTTTCGTGCTTCAGCCACGGCACGAGCAAAGGTTCGTTCGTCCCCTTCTGCAATGAGTGGTGGGGTGAGGACGGTATCAAGCGAAAGCTCTTTGGCTCCTGTCTTTACTTCCTTCACATTTACCTCTTCCGCAAGAATGGCGCAGAGCTCAAGCGAAAGTTCACCCGGTACAAACAGTGTGGCGAGCGGCTGGCGTACTTTTACTCCTGACTTCTGGCGGAGCATGAGTGCTTCTGAGGTGAGCGTACGCACCTGTTCCATTTCAGCAATAAGTGTTGCGTCTTTTTTGTTCGATGCTCCCAGGAGCTTTGCAACAAAGCCTGTGGTGTTCTCTGGCCACGAAGCGAGGTGAACACTCTCGGAGTCACCCGCGTTTCTCACAACTCCATACACATCCTCTGCAATGAACGGAGCGAGGGGCGCAATTAACAAGGAAATAGTCTTTAGCGTTTGGCGAAGAGTGGCGAGCGCTGCCTGGTCTCCCTCGCGTGCACGATCGCGTATGCGGCGCACATACCACTGCGACACGTCTTCAATGAGTCCTGCGATTGTACGAGACGCAGTGTATAAATCGTACGCGTCCATGGCGTGCGTTACTTCCAGTACCGCGCTATTCGTACGTGCGTGCATCCACGTATCAAGCACCGTCTCTTCCCCTTTGGTGTCCGTGCTTTCAGCAAAGAGCTGATAGAACTTCGCACTATTATCGAGCCAGGAAATCACCCGTCCTGCTTCCTTCACCGTCTTATCATCAAAGTTTTTAGAGTCTCCGGGCTGATTCACGTAGTACATCCAGAAGCGGAGTGTATCCACGCCGTACTGAGCAATAGCTTCAGACGGCACAATAACGTTGCCGATAGACTTACTCATCTTCTTCCCATTCGCATCAAGAAGGTGCCCCAAACAAATCACATTCTTATAGGGTGTCCCCTTCCCCATAAGGACGCCTACCGCCAGGAGCGTATAGAACCAGCCACGAGTTTGGTCAATGGCTTCAGAAATATAATCGGCAGGAAATGCGGGCTGCGTCTTTTCAATCG
>CAYHXV010000025.1:0-6196 GCA_964360855.1 uncultured Candidatus Saccharibacteria bacterium
TGAACTCCGTCTACTTGTTCCCAAAACAAGCGTACTACCGGTATACGACACCCCGTTTCGTCCTATCTTACAGCAATTCTACCCTTCTGCCACTTTTCTTGCAGCGCTCTATCTTTGGCAGTGAGGTTGAGGGTTCTTGTTTAGGTCACCAGGAAGTGTTCCTGAGGGAACGTCCACTCAACAACATACCACTTGCGACCAATAGTCTGGTCTATACCGTACCCACATATTTACTGCATATTTTTAGGACTTGCTCTCGAACTGAGACGCATGTCCTATGGAGTTGTCCCCAATGTCCCCAAAGATATCAACACCTATCCCCAACGTAAAACGACCCAAGAGTGGGTCGTTTTACGTATTTGGTGCGGATAAGGAGAATCGAACTCCTACTAGCTGATTGGCAACCAGCTGTTCTACCACTAAACTATATCCGCTCATTTTTTATATTCTCATAGTACGGCTTTTTCATCAATTCCTGTGGAAATATCCTAAGCCACTCGATCATTTTTGCCTTGAAATATGTACTGGAGACGGTAATAATGCAGACGCCATGTAATAGGCGCCTTGTCTTGTGTCGCCCGGGGATGGCTATGGTCTTAACAAACCTATCCCTACTTACTCCAGACCTGGTAGACCAGTATTTCTCACATGTCTCTGGGTCTAGATCTGGGTAGATAAGAATGCCGGCGCGTATTTTGGATCTTGGAACCCGACAGACGCGCTCCAGAAATACGACGTACAGACGAATAAGTTCTGGGTCTGTGTTGGTGAGACGGACACCACCCTTAGATATTTTATCTCCCTCTCCCCAATAGAGCATTAGACCAGCAATGAAGAGGGGGTTGTGTCGATACTTAATCAAATCTTTGTGTGCTTCGACACGAGCTTCTTCGTATATCCTGACGAGGTGTTGTCCACGAACCCGATCTAGATCTACGATTCGTGCGGTGTGCTTGATCTGAGCAGACGCAGTTAGCTTCATTCGTACATCTTGAGACCAATCAACACCAGAGAACCAGTCAGAAAGAGTGGAGACTGGTATCTTCAAGGCGTTCCGGATTTCCTTATAGCTTTTTTCTTGTCTCCTAAGTTCAATTGCCTGTTCCTTATCGTGGCGCATTACTTCTAGTATAGAACCTTGGTTCACCTATTTTCTTCACTGTCCACAGTATTATTTAAAATTCCAACGTACTGAAATAGTCTTCCACCGTCTCCGCCCGACGAATCATCCTGAATTGTCTTTCTTTGGTGAGCAAAAACTCCGCGCACCGGAGTTTGCCGTTGTAGTTAAAGCCCATGGCGTGGCCGTGCGCTCCTGCATCGTGTATGACGAGTCTATCCCCTATCGAAATCTTTGGGAGTTTACGATTAACTGCAAACTTATCATTGTTTTCACAAAGTGAGCCCGTAACGTCATACACATCCGTCTCAGGATCGTGTTCCTTTCCAAGAACACTTATGTGGTGATGCGCCCCATACATGCCAGGACGCATTAAATCGGCCATAGAGGCGTCGAGACCCACAAACTGCTTATGGGTGTCCTTAATGTGTCTAACCGTGCTCACGAGGTACCCATGCGGGCCGGTGAGGTATCGTCCACACTCCATAGAGAGGCGTACAGGAGCGAGATTGAATTCTTCGTATGCTTCTTGTACACCCCGAGACACCGCAGACAAATCCACTGGCTCTTCTCCTGGCCGGTACGGTATGCCTATACCACCACCCAAGTTAATGAGGTCGAAAACAATTCCCTCTTTGTCCATAATCTCGCGTGCGAGCCCAAAGAGCATTCGGGCGGTGTCTACGAAGTACTCTGGATTCAGTTCGTTCGAAGCAACCATAGTGTGTATGCCAAACCGCTTCACTCCTTTTTCCTTTGCCAAGCGGTATGCGGAGAACATCTGCTCACGCGTAAGTCCAAACTTTGCTTCCTTGGGACTGCCGATGATGGTATTCCCTTCTTTCTCAGTTCCGGGGTTGTATCGGAACGAGACGAACTCAGGCAGACCGGCGTGCTCTTCCAGATACGCCAGATGACTAAGGTCGTCCAGATTGATGAGTGCCCCTAATTTTTTTGCTTTGTTGAATTCCTCTGCTGGTGTGTTGTTTGAGGTGAACATGATTTGTTCACCTATAATTCCCACCCGTTCGGACAACATTAGCTCGGCGAGTGAGCTGCAGTCTGCACCACAACCCTCTTCCTTAAGAATCTTGAGAACCTCTGGGTTTGGTGTTGCCTTAACTGCGAAATATTCCGTGAAGCCTGGGCTCCAAGAGAAGGCATCTATGAGCACCCGCGCACTGGCTCGTATACCTGCTTCGTCATACACATAGAACGGCGTTGGATGCTCTGCTACAAGAACCTCTATTTCCTCTTTGCTAAAAGGAATCTCTTTCATGGTGCTCCCGCCAGGACTCGAACCTGGAACGACTGATCCGAAGTCAGTAATGATATCCATTTCACCACAGGAGCAATACTCGAATACTACGGCACGACTAGGAGATTGGCGAGCACCGTACTAATATTTTCCCTATGGAGTTCCCTATTCCCCTTGAGGTAAAGACTGTTACCGGAGCCCTGCGAAATGCTGGATATGAAGCATACCTGGTTGGCGGATGTGTCCGGGACCTGCTTCTTGGCCGCACGCCCAAGGACTGGGATGTTACTACCAATGCCAAACCAGAGGATATTGTGCGGGTGTGCCCAGAATCTTTCTATGAGAATGACTTTGGTACGGTGGGGGTAAAGACGGGGAGTGAGGACATAAGTCTTGCGATTATCGAGGTGACGCCCTATCGAACAGAGTCTAGCTATTCTGATAAGCGCCGCCCAGATGCAGTCTCCTTTGGGGATAACTTGGAAGAAGATTTGGCGCGCAGGGACTTCACGATTAACGCCATAGCACTGGACGAATCTAAAGGACAGATTATAGACCCGTATAAAGGACAAAAAGACATAGAACTCATGGTCTTGCGCACTGTTGGCTCCCCTGCTGAACGATTCGAGGAGGACGCACTTCGCCTCATGCGAGCCATTCGTCTCGTGGCTGAACTTGATTTTGCTCTTGATACTGACACAGCAGCCGCAATACAGGAGAAGGCTCCTAACTTGTGCCATGTTTCACGTGAAAGGGTTCGGGACGAGTTTGTGCGTATTCTTAACTCAAAACAGCCAATGATGGCGCTGGTGCTATCTCAGCAGCTTGGACTCCTTGAGTTTATTGCTTCAGATCTTACCCGTGGTATAGGCGTGGACCAGAACCAAGCCCATAGCTATGACGTGTTTGAACATCTCATGCGTGCCCTGCAGCACGCTGCAGACAAGGAATGGGACTTTGATATACGTCTCGCTGCCCTATTCCACGACGTATCTAAGCCAGAAACCAGGCGCTGGTCTGAGGAAAAGAAGGATTGGACCTTCCATGGGCATGAGGTAGTTGGAGCCCGTGTCACACGAAACGTCCTCGAGGACCTTCGCTTTTCACGTGAAACCATTGAAAAAGTGACAAAACTAGTGCGTTGGCACATGTTTTTCTCTGATCCAGACCAAATCACCCTTTCGGCAGTTCGACGTATGATAGTTAACGTGGGGGAGGAAAACATCTACGATTTATTGAATCTCCGTATTTGTGACCGTATCGGCACTGGAAGACCCAAGGAGCAGCCATTCAGGTTCCGGAAGTATAAGGCTATGGTGGAGGAGGCACTCCGAGACCCGATATCTGTAGCAATGCTTAAGACAGACGGAAACCGACTTATGGAGGTGTTCCATATAGAACCGGGGCCAAAGATAGGCTGGACCCTCAATGCGCTCCTTGAAGAGGTTCTGGAGGATCCAAAGAAGAACACTCAGGAGTATCTGGATGAGCGTTCCAAGACCTTGCTGGCTCTTGGGAACGAGGAACTTAAGGAATTAGGAGAGTCTGGGAAGAAGAAGCGGGAAGAAGTAGAGGAGGCAGAATTACAGAAAATACTCTCTAAACACCACGTCTGTTAAGAATTGCTCAAGAATCGGTTCCACGGGAAACGGAGTGCTTGCGGGTACTGTTTCGCGTGGAACATAGCAAAACGGCCTGAGTAGGCCGTTTTGCTATGTTTATGAGTCTGTTCCACACGAAACGTAAAAAATAAGAAAGCCGCCCTGGTGAAAGAATCGGGAAGGAGCAGGGGCTTAGATGGTGATTCTTTCGGAGATAGCGGGCGGCTTCTTCGAATTGTTGCGTTGTTGCACGTGGAACTCCTTGGTGGCTGGACCCAGTCTTAAATAGAGGGAATACATCCCTGAGGTGTTGGACGGCCGGGGTCACGTGTAGAAACGCGATGATGTGAAAGAGCGAGCAAAGAACAGCCGGAATCGGGGCTGGTCGGAAACATATTCTCGCACGGACCAATGCCTCGTCTTCCACCATCATATACCTGCAGGAAACAGTGTAAAGGACATGGTTGGGGATAGTGTCCTTTATTCTGTCCTATAGGGTTATTGAGACAGGGCAGTGGTCTGAGCCCATGATGTCGTCGTGAATTTCTGCGCCCTTGATTGATCCGGCAAGAGATTTTGAAACGAAGATGTAATCAATGCGCCAGCCCACGTTTCGAGCTCTGGCTTGTCCCCAGTTGCTCCACCAGGAGTAGTGACCGTTTCCTTGAGTGAATATTCGAAAGGTATCCACAAACCCAGCTGCCAGTATCCGGTCTATGCCTTCTCGTTCCTCGTCCGTAAATCCTTTTACTCCCTTATTTTCCTTAGGACGAGCAAGATCGTCTGGCGTGTGAGCCACATTTAAGTCGCCACAGAATATGACGGGCTTTTCCTTTTCCAACTCCTTCATGTATTCCAGAAAGGCAGGATCCCATTGAAGGTGGCGGAGGGGGAGTCGAGAGAGGTCTTCCTTGGCGTTTGGCGTATACACGGACACCACAAAGAACGGACCCATGTCTGCTGCTATCACACGACCCTCTTCATTTGGGTCTCCGTATCCATCTTCTCCCAGCTTGTATTTGTTCACTATTTCCCTTGGAATACCAAAACGAACATCAAGCGGAATCTGTTTTGTGAATATGGCGGTGCCACTGTATCCTTTCTTCTTTGCGGAGTGCCAGTACTCCTCGTATTCCATTAAATCTATCTCGGATTGGTGTTGCTCTGCCTTGGTTTCTTGCAGACATATGATGTCTGGCTTGAGTTGCTTAATGAACGGCAGGAAGAGTTCCTTGCGGTGCACTGCTCGTATACCGTTTACGTTCCAGGAGACAATTTTCATAGGAACATTGTACTGTACTGACAATGCTACGTGCTACGCTTACGCCATAGAAATTATTTGAGTTTTTTGAATATGAAAACAATGACCTGTGCGCAGATGGGAGGAATGTGTGACACCGCGCTCCACGCAGAAACCAAGGACGAAATGATGGGTGCAGGAATGGCGCACCTAGAAGTGGCTCACCCGGAAATGGCGGAGAGTGTGAAAAACATGCCAAAAGAGGACCCGATGATGGTTGCCTGGGTAGAAAAGTTCAACGCAGACTGGGAGACTACTCCAGAAGACACATAAATTTAGATGAGGTAGAATGCCCCCATGAAAAAACACCTTCTCGCGGCACTTTTTCTTGTACTGACCACGGTATTCTACTTCTCAATCATAGGAGTACTGTTTGGGTTGTACCTACTCCTTACCAAGCCATCGCTTGAGAGCGCAGTTCTGCTTGGTGTCTGTGTGGTGATAGTGCTTCTATATGGAATCGCAATGAAATTAAAGCCTGGTTTCAGAAAGCTGGTTGCCGACGTTCTTGAAAACCACCCTCCATTGCCATAGTGGACATTAACAAAAGCACCGCCCATGGGGCGGTGCTTTTGTTGTAAACGCTTGCGCGCCTAACGCTTCTGTACGCGGGTAGCGTAGGCTCCTTTCTTGCTCTCCGTGAAGTCGAAGCTTACGTTGTCGCCTATATGGAGTTCACTAAAGGTGGTGCCCACCAGCGAGTCAGCATGAAAGAACATGGGTTCTTTCGACTTTCCGTGCTTGATGGTGCCTGAATTGCGCTCACCGAGCTCTGTGATTATGCCATCTACCATAACGGGGTGGGGTTATACCTACTAATAGCCCGCGAAACCAAAGGCGCCCGCGAGCGGGCGCCTATTAGTTTAGATCTTGCTGACCTTGATAGCGTTAGGACCCTTAGGACCTTCCGCCTTCTC
>CAYHXV010000026.1:0-6171 GCA_964360855.1 uncultured Candidatus Saccharibacteria bacterium
ACATGGCCGCGCAAAGTCGCCAGGGTTCAAATAATGTAATTCTAAGTGACAAGGAAGGCTCTCAATTCATTATGCTAACGTGTGTGGTAGGGATGCGAACCGCATGCTTAAAGAGCAAGATGTGCACCCTTAGCTTTTGCATAGTTCCCCCACAGAATAAACACGAGGTGCTCCCGCTTCTCTGAAAGTTCCCGTATTACTGCATCGGTGAACTCCTCCCACCCATGCCCCTGATGCGAACCCGGAGCACCCATACGCACCGTGAGGGTACTGTTTAGAAGTAACACTCCCTGCGTAGCCCATCGAGACAAGTCGCCATCTCTATTCTTGAGTGGCTCTCCCAAATCACTCTCAACCTCCTTAAATATGTTTTGAAGAGAAGGCGGCAACTTCTCTTCACTTCCAACGGCAAAAGCCAAACCGTTTGCTTGATTCGCTCCGTGGTAGGGATCCTGTCCGAGAATTACCACCCGCACTTTCTCGAAGGGACAGAGATCAAACGCACGGAACAAAGACGTGGGTGGTGGGAACACCGTATTGGAAAGATATTCTAATCGTACAAACTCAGAAAGTTCTTTGAAGTACGGCTTTTCAAGCTCCTCAGCAAGTACTTTCTTCCAAGAACTCTCGAGCACCACCTCCATAGCTAAAGCAGTACCCCTTCTGAAATCAAAAGTGCCCGCTTCTTCTCTGGTCCACCACGGTTGTATTCCCCTATCTTTCCGTCCGAACGAATCACTCGGTGGCAGGGCACCGTGTTGTCATAGTTATCCCGCATGATGGTGCCCACGGCACGTGCGGCACCCGGGTGCCCAATAGCTGCCGCCACTGCTCCATAACTTCTCGTCTCTCCCTTAGGAATTTGGCGTACTGCCTCTCGTACCTCTTCGGCAAACTTTCCAGACTGCATATCACTTATTCTTATGAATAGCTTGCAATTTCTTGCCTGCTGCTTCTCGGTATGCACAGTACTCACAATCCTTCCCAGAGGCTGGATACACGCTACTCTCAAGCACTTCCTTTATCTCTGGCAAAATAGCATCTATCCAATCTGCCTCTCCATCACACGGCACCACCGTTACCTCAAACTCGAGCTTCCCGTCAAAAGCCTCAAGATCATCATGGGCATTCGCATATACAAAGTATCCGACAGGAGACACTTCAAAACCGTTATTACGCAGCAGCCACTGATATACGCCCATCTGCCGCTTGTACTGAGCATTCCAGGAGGAATCATCAAGGGTAACAATAGTTCCGTCTTTTGAGGTTGATTTGTAATCAACAACGATAAGCTCTCCTGTTGGATTCACCCAGATGTCATCCACCGCTCCTGAAATAGTGAAACCGGTTGGTTTGTGTTTGTACTCAACTCCCTCAAAGTTCTCCCGCCAGGTGTTCATGCTCTTGTGTGCAAAGGGAATTGCATCAATCCCATACTGCTCCATAAGCGGGTGCTTAGTTCCCTTTGCGCGATGCACATCAAACTCTTTCTTAAACAGCGTATCAACGGCGCTGTTTAATGTGAACGAAGGACCACGAGGTCTCGCCGTTCCCAACTTGTTATCCAAATAGAAACAACGAGGACACTCCACAAAGAATTCAATCTTTGAGCGAGATAGACGCCACTTGGCTCCGCCATAGTTCCAATCAGTACTTCTGTTGGGATTGTATTTCTTTATGTAGTCCGCCATAGCTAGTGGGGGGAGGAACACAGCGTACCTGCCTCAGCGAGTATTGCGCCCAGTCGCTCTGGAGGAATGCCAAGTTCCCGCAGTACCTCGCGGTGTGCGCGCACTTGGGCACAGGTAACAATACCCTTATCAATTAAGAGACGCTTCTCTGATTTCTTCAGAAGGGTAAGTGCCGTAACCGGATAGAGACCTCCTGCAACAATACGATCATAGAGGTTCCCCTCGTTTGGATAGGTCCAGCCCAAAAGACCTAGACCAGAGCAGGTTGCATACTGAATGGCATCCCGCGTGAACTTGGTATTGGTAATAAGAAACCCGCGCTCAACTGGACACACGAGTCCCTTGGGGGTTGGCTCGCACTGCCAAATATCATCAAAGCGAGCCTTCACATAGAGCGCTATCTTCACATCCGTCTTATATCCTGGGTCGTTATGATACTTCAGCTCTGCCGCAAGACTCTCATTCCCTCGAGAGGCATAGATATCTACTTCGTGGGATACACACTTCCCCGGTATCATTTTGCGGTCCTCCACCTTCCACCCTTCGGCCCGGTACAACTCTGCTACAAAATCTTCAAACGGATGCCCCGAAGGCCCGAACTCAAAGAGCGCACGCCGGAGGCTATAGCGAGCCGCTGAAGGGCGGTTATCATGACGGAGCATCTGGAATGCACGCCGATAGATTTCATTAGACTGCGCGGATGTTCCCATGGAGGACTGAATGGTGAGCCGTATGCGCTCCGCAGTACGCTCAGTGGCGCCTGCATTCATAAGGGAGGTCTCCAGTTTAGAGCCATCGAATGGCTCCACCGTGCCGTCTGCTTTTACAATTTCTGGTATCACTTACTCGATAATACCACCTCCAAGAAGCCGGGCATCCTGGTAACAGACAAGGGACTGGCCTTGCGCCACAGGCTCCGTTATAGGTTCAGTGGGAGTAAAGCTAGAGTCTGCTTGAGATAGAACTCCCGGAATACGAGGACCATGGTAGCGGTACTGCGCTGATACGGGGGCTCCTTCCTCAAGTTCTACCAACCAGTTTGTTTCTCGAAGAGAGAAAGAAGAAACCTCCAAGGCAGACAGCACCGGTTTCGGTCCAACCACGAGTATATTGTTGTGCATGTCCTTCCTAAGCACATACCAGGGGCCAGGTGTGGCCTTTTGAAGCACCACCCGTTCACCAAGAGTGGCGAGTACGGCTCCGGTGTGCACACCAACCTCTTTCCCAGTCTCGTCCACAGCTTTTCCTGGTGCTGAGCCAATCTCGCTTTTCAGAAACTCATCAACGGAAATACTCCCAAGGAAACAAATCCCCTGACTATCCTTCTTGGTGGCCTGAGGTATTCCGAACTGTCTAGCTAGTATGCGTGTCTCAACTTTCTCAAGTCCTCCAAGAGGAAACAATGTTTGTGTCAACGCTTCCTTGGGCACCGCCCACAGAAAATAGCTCTGATCTTTTGAGGCGTCTACTCCTTGTAGAATATTTCCCTCCACATTCTGAGCATAGTGACCCATCGCAATATATTGCGCCCCCTGTTCCTTTGCAAAGCGCCAGAATGCCCCGAACTTCACTTCTCGGTTGCACATCACGTCTGGATTAGGAGTTTTTCCGCTTGCATATTCCGAAAGCAGATAGTCTATAACTCCTTTCTTGTATTCACTCGATGCGTCCAGGGTATGAAAAGGAATGCCAAGATGAGCTGCAGCACGCATTGCGTCCTGTCGGTCTTCACTCCAGGTACAGGGAAGTCCGGGAGGGTACCAACCCTTGATAAAGACACCCGTTACTTCTGCTCCCGCTTGCTTGAGCAGAGCAGCAGACACTGCAGAGTCCACACCTCCGGAGAGGCCAACAAAAACGCGCGTTCCTTTTAGATTCATACTATCCGTATAGCACAGGAATACTTAGGTCGGAAGGTTTGGCGGAGCTGAGGCCGTTGAAGACTGTATGCGCGGCAAACTTGGGGTGGTGATGCCCGCACCTGGTACATGAAAGACAGTGGCGAGCTCCTCAGTGCTCATAACCATCCAGTCTCCAATATAGGGAGCATGAAAAAAAGATCGTCTGCGATAAAAATCAAGTGCCTGATGCATCACGTGAGCGTGATGATGTCCATGCGGGTCTTCCCACGGATAATCGTTAAACGCCACGTGCCAGCGGGTCCAATTGATGCTGTTCAGAGTTTCTGAATTGAACGGCTTAAAGATAAATCCAAGTGCTCCCGGCATAACCCCATGGAAGCTTCCTTCCTTTGCGGCGTATATGCCACGCATACCCACATCAAAGGCAGGCTTTGCAATATTGCGCTCAATGGCGTTAATAACTTCTTGCTCCCCTTTGGTTGGGTTCGGGAATCCATCTTCTTCATAGGGAATACCGGTTGCCTTATCTACCTTCTTAACTTTGCGCACGGCGCCCGCTCGAATACTTTCTATCAACTCCTTTGCTTCATCTTTCCATGAATACGGTTTTCCCTTCGCATTTCTTTTTCCTGCATATTTCTCCCCACTGTTCACCCGAATAATCATTTGTACCCACAACTGTTCATTGGGTCCTATGGATCCCATGGTTTCAAGTACTTGAGCGAGGGGGTCGCTCTGTTCCTCGGGCTTTGGCATGGGCTGCTTGTCTAGTCCGAAGTCCACATACGTTTTAATAGGATAGGGGTCTTCCTTGCCATGCTTGTATTCGCAGGCAAACCCCTTCCACTCCCCATGTCCCGGCTCAATGAGAAGACTGTAGTCCACCGCCTCCACAATCTCCACTCCCGGATACTGGGCATAGAACGAAGATTCAATAAGCCTTCGGTACACTTCCCTCGTCCAAATATAGAAATGGATTCTCCCACCAAGGGAAACAATTTCAAGAGACCACCAGGGGCGTACACTGCCGTTCCAATACAGCTTGAACCAGTTTGATTCTCCGGGCTTCAAATGGAGGTTTGCAAAAATACCCTCCATGGCAAGTGGGGACTTTCGGGTATCACGAGGCATGCGTATTTCAAGCAACACATAGTCCTGCTTTGCGTTGTATGCTCGTCTGCGCGCCTGTACCCAGCGCACACTCGCAAAGCGCAGCAAGAGAACAGGTACCCAGAGAGGCGCAATAAAAATGAGCAGCTCAAAGTTCTGGAAACTTTGCGTGGGTGACGCAATAAAGAATGCAAAGACCGCAACGGCAAACGCAATAATGAGCACGCGCACTGATATAACCGTTCCACCCTGATCCCAGGTTTTGTGCAAGAACCCTTCAATTGCTCCAAGTCCAGGAAGTGGAGAGCTGTGGCCAGAAGACATGCAGCAAGTATAGCAATGAAAACAGAACACGCGGCTCAAGGAGCCGCGTGTTCTGTGTAGAAACTATTCAGTCTTACACCGCAGTGTACGTACCTTCCTTGGAGCGCTTAAAGTAGCGGGTGTCTCCTAGGTTTACGAGAATGGTGTTGTCTTTCACGTAGCGCACCTTCTTTACCGCTTCAATCACCTGTTCACGCGTAAGAGGCTTCTTGGCGAGTGAGTCACGAATCACATCGCGCACAACTCCCGGCTGGTATCCCCACTCAGCAAGTGCGTAGAGTCCACGACCAACAAGCACGAAGCGTGAGTCCTTGATAAGTTCGTTGTGAGTGGTGGCAACATGCGCCTTCTTGCCAAAGAGGGTAACGATAGACTTCGCCACGTCCCCAAAGTGCATTGGCTCGCCCTTCTGCTTAATCACGAGATAGGCATAGTCTCGAATACCCTTGGTGCGAATAGCAGGAGTATCAATACGTCCCCACTCAGAAAGCGGGTTCTTTGAAATAGTCTTTGAAATAGAAAGCCAACGCTTGAGTATCTCCTCATTTTGATAGGCTGCGTTCACGCCCTTAAGCTCATCAAGAAATCGATTCACAATATCTCCTTCAGAGAGCACTTCAGCATCGTCGAGGGTGGTGTACAGGCGCGTGAGGGCTCCATGTACTAGGCTCGCTGTCTTCTGGTCCACATGCCACCGAGCGTAGAAATCATCAGTCTCGCGTTCACGGAAAAACTCACTACCCACCACAAGAAGAAAACGAAAACGGTTGCGGGTCTTCTCATCACTTGCGAGTCCTGAGAGGAGAGTGTCCTCCGGAACCACCGATCCGAGAGCTTCAATATAGCTGGCTAGTTCTGCAAAAGCTGCTTGCGAGACTTTAAAAGCTGCGCTTGCACGCACGGTCTCAATTCCCGAAGCCTCAATCTGGCGAACACGCTCACGCGTGATACCCCAGCGCTCGCCAATAGCTTCAAGGGTCTGTCGATCGCTTCCAGTCCCGAGCCCAAAACGAAGAGTGAGGACCTCACGTGCGCGCTCCGGCACCTCACCAAGCAGCTTCTTTACGAGCATTGTTGAGTCAAAGGAAAGAGACGCCGTCTTTTTCGCGGGTGCCTTCTTTGTTGATTTCGCCACAGTTTTAGCCATATAGTTTGTTGTATTCTTATACCAGATACCGTCAAAT
>CAYHXV010000027.1:0-5759 GCA_964360855.1 uncultured Candidatus Saccharibacteria bacterium
CGCTAGTTCTCGGGCAAATGGGAAGAGTGGTTTGTATTCTTTCCCAATGAGCTCAGTTCCGATGAACTCTTTCTCAAAAGTCCATCCTTCTCCGAGCTTTTCAGCCTGTGCGGTTGCAACAATAACAGTCTCGTTCTCCTTACGATATCTTCCATAGGTAATCTTCTCCCCCACCGCAAGCCCCACGTTCCCTGGAAGGGTCCACGGGGTGGTAGTCCACGCCAGCAAGTAGACACCGGGCTCATCAACTAATTCAAACTTCGCCGTGACAGACAGATCTTTCACATCCTGGTATCCCTGTGCCAATTCATGGCTTGAGAGCGCCGTACCACAGCGTGCGCACCACGGGAGTACTTTATAGTCTTTGTAGAGTCGGCCGTCTCCCGACACCTTCTTAACGATGCTCCACAGCGACTCCATGTAGGGAGCATTGAACGTAAAGTACGCTTTGTCTTGATCGGTCCAGAACCCTATTCGGCGACTAAATTCTTTCCAGTCGTCGATATAGCGCAACACACTCTCCCGGCACTTTTTATTAAATGCCGCAACACCGTACGTTTCGATATCGGGCTTCCCCTTGAAGCCAAGCTCTTTCTCCACCTCAAGTTCCACCGGGAGTCCGTGGGTGTCCCAGCCCGCTCGGCGCGGTACTCGATACCCACGCATAGTCTTGTATCGCGGAAGTGCATCCTTGAACGAGCGTGGTTCAAGGTGATGCACTCCAGGACGACCGTTTGCGGTTGGTGGACCCTCATAGAATACGAAGTCTCCCTTGGGAGCAGGTTTGGTGAGGGACTTTTGGAATACCTGGTTCTTGTCCCAGAATTCAAGAATGCGTTCCTCGCGCCGTACAACTTCAGATTTCTCTTCAGAATCACTCATGATTACCCTATCCTAGCGTTTACTGCATGAAAATGAAACAGGCCCCTTATCGGGACCTGTCCGGCATATGCCGGGAGTTTGGGAACGGGAGCACAATCACTCCGCCCGCCTTGTTCTTTTCTGCTGCCGCAAGGGCGAGCTCGATTTGATGTCTCAGCATCTCCTCGGAATGTACGTAGTAGCGGTCGATGGGTTGAGCAAGCCCATCTGCGTGGAGCGCCACTGGAAATCCGATGGCACGAGCCAGCCGCTCTACTTCTTCGAACGCGGTGACTCGTGTCATCGTACCCCCCCTTAAACGAGCGCCTTTTGGGTGCCGTTTTCGGTGAAGAGATCGAAAAGGCGCTGAGCCTTTAGTGTCCTTCTCGGCGGCAGTTTCGCTGGCGCGTGCTCCTTCACGAACTGAAGAGTGATTGCACCTTGTCCCTCGTGAGCGGCCTTCGTCTTTCGAAATCCTTGGTCACCCGTATCAGTCGTATGTCTCGTGCCGGTCATTAGACCCCCTGTGTTCAATGTCGCGACCATTCGCGACGAGTATCACCATACCACTAGTTCTGTATTACACAATTTACATCTTCTCGGGCGCGGGGATTCCAAGTAGCGTAAGACCGTTCTCCATAGTTGTGACAAATGCTCGCACGATAGCGAGTTTTTCTGCTTCTCCTTCCCCACCAAGAATGCGCTCACGTGCGTAGAACGAGTTCCATTCACTCGCTAGCTGGGTGAGGTACTGCGTAATACTGTGCGGAGCGCGAAGTCCTTCTGCGCGTGCGACCACCTCTGGAAATCGAGTGATGAGACGGGAAAGTATTTCTGGTTCTGAGCTGCTACCCACATCACTCTGATGTGGAGCTTGCGCAAGAATACTTTTAGCTCTAACGAGCGCGTATTGGAGATAGGGACCCGAATCTCCTTCAAGCGAGAGAGACTGTTCAGGATCAAAGATAATGTCTCCGCCTGGTGCTTGGCGCAAAATAAAATACTTCAGTGCTCCGATTGCTACCTGCTCTGCTATGAGTGGATCGGGATTGCGCTCTCCTGCTCTAGTGATGAGGTCGTCGAGTAGTTCACGAGCAGTGATAACTCCCCCTTCGCGCGAAGACATCTTTCCGGTCGTGAGTCGGAGGAATCCGTGCGGAATGTGGCTCGTCTTCTTCGCCACTTCGGGTGCTATATCCTCAAGTGCTGCAAGGAACACTGCAAAGTGTCCGGACTGTTCGGAGGCCGTCATAATGTAGGAGTAGTCGAAGGGTGCCAAGCGCTCCTCTTTCAAGAAGGCCAGCCCCACATCCTTGGCTTCGTATGTTGGTGTTCCTCTACTCGTAATGAATACCAACGTATGGAGTCCTTTCTTTTCTCCCTGGTAAATAACCGCTCCCTCGCTCTCTACAAACACGCCACGAGTAAGGGCGTCCTGGACTACCCGCATGCCAATTGGGGTGCTTTCACTTTCGTGAATGATGTAGTCGAAAGCGGTGCCGAGTGTTTTCCAAATACTTTGGTGCGACTCGTATGAAGTGTCGCGACCATGACGCCAAAGTTCAAGGAGTTGTCGCTCGGTGTCAGTTCGATCGTTCTCTTCTTTCGCAAGAGCGCTGTAGAGCTCAGTATTGAGTGTATCTATTTCTACTTTTGTTTGATCATTTTCCTCATATGCGCGAGAGCCGTGTGCATATGCTTCCCCTATTTGGGTTGTGGTTGGCTCGAGTACACCACTCTGATGCAGCGCCCATAGCGCCTTTGCAACATGAGGGCCCACGTCGCCTCCATACGTGTCGCGAATAACTCGGGCGCCCTGACTCTCGATGATGCGAGACGATGCTTCCCCGATCACCGTACTCATGAGGTGCCCTATGTGCATTTCCTTGAAAGGGTTTGGACACGAATATTCAAAAACTACTTTCTGCTCGACTCGACTAGTTCCCTTCCCCCATTCGCTGTTCACCGCGTGTGCAAGAGATTCTGCCACCGTGTGAGCAGACAAACGAATGTTTATAAACCCCGGACCAGCAACTTCCACACTCGATACCGCGCCTCCAAGTTCACGCGAAATAATCGGTGCGAGTTCTTCAGCAAGTGCCCGGGGATTCTTCCCGAGACCCTTAGCTGCTGCCATAGCGGCATTCACCGCATAGTCCCCGTGACTCGGGTCTGCGGGCCACTCCACCGCAAACACGACGTTCTCGGCGCCCTGCTCCTTCAGAGCAGTTTCGGTTGCATTCCTAATAGCCTCTTCCATAGGGCGATAGTAGCAGAAAACTAGAGGAAGGACTCAGGAACAGGGTGACTCCCGGCAATTGCCTGTATGCGCGCCTTAGCAGACACCACCGTACCCTCGTCCCTCTTCGTTAAGACCTCGAGCATAATGCGCGCAACCTCTCGAGCATCGTCCTCCATAAGTCCCCGTGTGGTCAGGGCGGGAGTCCCGAATCGAATACCGGAAGGGTCGAGAGGTTTTCGTGTATCGTCCGCAATCGTGTTCTTGTTGAGCGTTATCCCTGCCCTATCAAGCAGTACCTCAGCATCGTTTCCAGAAATCTCGAGTGAGCCCCACACATCGGCCAAGATAAGGTGGTTGCTGGTCCCGCCCGTGATAAGACGCACACCACCCGCAGTGAACACTTCAGCCATGGCTGCGGCGTTCTTCACCACCTGCTGTGCGTATGTTTTGAATGAGGGGTGGAGGGCTTCTTTGAACGCAATCGCCTTGGCGGCTATTTGATGCATGTGCGGGCCGCCCTGCAGTCCCGGGAACACTGCCTTATCAATCTTCTTGGCAATCTCCTCACTCTCGCGAGTAAGTATCATTCCGCCTCTCGGCCCCCGCAGTGTTTTGTGTGTGGTGGTCGTCATAACATCAAAGCCGTGCGTAAATGGATTCTCACTAGCGCCTCCTGCTATGAGTCCTGCTATATGCGCCACGTCCGCCACGGCGATAGCATCAACTTCGTGGGCAATGTCACTAATTCGTTTCCAATCAAGCTCACGCGGGTATGCAGAAAATCCCGCAAGTACCACCTTCGGCTTTTCTTTGAGTGCCGTCTCACGAAGCGCATCGTAGTCTATCTCTCCCGTTTCGACATCCTTCATCTTGTACCGCACAAAATTGAACACCTTACTGATGTACGTCACCGGGTGTCCGTGGGTGAGGTGTCCCCCATGTGAAAGATCCATGCCGAGTATGGTGTCTCCGGGATTCATAAGAGCCATGTATGCAGCAATGTTTGCGTTGGCGCCACCAAGAGGCTGCACATTGGCGAAGCTGGCACCAAATAACTCCTTGGCACGCTGAATTGCTATGAGCTCTACCTTGTCCGTAAATTCTTGTCCGCCATAGTAGCGTTTGCCAGGATATCCTTCGGAGTATTTGTTAGTGAGCACACTTGCCATTGCTTCCCGAACTGCGCTTGATACGTAGTTCTCGCTTGGAATAAGCTCCAGACCTTCAGCTTGGCGCTTCTCTTCCCCGAGAAGCACCTCGTATACCTCGGGATCTTCATTCTTAATGTGATCGTACGGGTTCATGTGTCCCTATAGTACCGCCACTAGCGAGTATGACAAAAGTTCACCCCGCGCCATTTCTGGCGCGGGGGTCTTTAGTTCTGAAGAATGGCTCGAACACGCTCGACGACCGCCAGGTGTACTTCCTCCTCCGTACCAGACGCATCCACAAAGACAGCCTTGGGCTCGATGATGCTCTTGTATTCACGAAGTCCTTCACTCACCCGTGCATGAAAGCTCGGATCACGACGATCAAAGTGATTGCTTTCTCCATCTCGAATGCGGAGCCGTTCAATGGCGACCTCGGGATGCAAATCGAGAATAATAACATGCACACGATGGCCCTCAGGGAGCCGTGCTCGTATTACATCTCGATGTGCGTGGTACAGGGGTTTCAGATAGTTCCCCTCTTGACCCGAAATCTGATATGCCCACGTCGCCGCCTCGAATCGATCCGTGATAACAACCTTCCCCGCCAAAAGAGACGGAACAATCAATGAGTCCAGGTGTTCAAGTCTGGAGGCGAGCATGAGACCAAAGATTGCTCCCGGACTAGCCTCTCCCGCGTGTTCATCGTTTAGGGCCAGCTCACGAATCTTGTGAGAGTACTCAGACCCTCCACCAGGTTCTTTCGTGAACACCCCTTCGTGATTTGGGAACAGGTCCCCCCATCGCTCCTTCAGGAGTCTTATTTGGGTGGTTTTGCCCGTTCCGTCGCCTCCTTCAAAAGCTATGAATGCCATATCCATTTTCCCCTTCCAACAAGTCCAGATGGACTATACCAGCTCTTTCGCATGAGCCTAGTATACTGGCCTCATGGAACAGAGCTATCTCGACGCACTCAGAAATATATTAGAAAACGGCGACCACAGACAGGGACGGTACGGTGGTACACGAGCACTGTTTGCCGTCCAGTTGCGTTGCGACTTAAACGACGGATTTCCTGCACTCACCACAAAGAAGCTCGCCTTCAAGGCGGTTAAGAGCGAACTCCTTTGGTTCCTTGAGGGCTCGAGTGATAACAATCGCCTGAAGGAACTTAACGGAACGGATAAAACGATCTGGACCGCAAACTCAGAAGCTGACTATTGGCTTCCGAAGGCAACCTTCCCCGGCGATCTCGGACGCATATATGGCGTACAGTGGCGGAAGTGGCAAGGACCGGACGGATTGATAGTGGATCAGATTGCCCGCGTGATTGATAAAATTAAAAATGATCCTGCTGATCGAAGGCTTATTGTCACGGCTTGGAATCCGGGCGAGCTGGACCAAATGGCGCTCCCTCCATGTCACATGATATTTCAGTTCTTTGTTGCGGGTGATGATCTCTCTCTTCACATGGTCCAGCGCAGTGCCGATATGTTCCTTGGCGTTCC
>CAYHXV010000028.1:0-5223 GCA_964360855.1 uncultured Candidatus Saccharibacteria bacterium
TTCAAAGGATAGAACGCCGAGGTTTTCCCCCTCAGGACCCACAACGCGCAGCTCGGCTGCGCGGATCTCCTTATTTATCCGTACTCTGTCGGTGGTACTCAAGTGTTCTTTGGCTTAGGTACTTCATATTTTAGCACAGGAAGCAGATTTCCGCTAGTTAATCTTGAAGGTTCCTTCTATGTTAGCGGCTCCTCCTGTATTGAACTGGCGGAGCATATCTCCGAGGTCCTGGAGGTCCTTGGCGCAGGCTTCCTTACTAACTGCGTCTGTGCCCGCACAATGTTCACGGATCAGGTCCTGCTTTTCACTGATATTGCCCTTTGAGGCGTCTGGATTTGAGAGGAAATAGCCGCTAATTGCTAGGAGTACGGCGAGGACTACCACGAGGGTCCAGGCGAGGGTGAGCTGCTTTTTGGTGTTCATAGAGAGGTAGTATAGCGCATTTTTGGGTAGGGAGGGGATGCTAAGATTCAATCCATGAAGACTAAAAGAACTGAATTACTTCTCCTTATTGTTTTTGTCCTGGTCGCAATCTTGTTTTACTTCATCTCATTTGGAGGTGTGGAGACCGACAAGATATTCATAACGATAACCACCTTCTTTTTCTCTATATTCACCGGGTTCTTTATCTCCCGCCAAGGAGCCAGGTATAGCAAACTCCGAGAAATCATCAGTACCTTTGATGGGAAGCTGTCGAGTGTGTATCGTGCTTCTATGAATGTAGGTCAGGGGGTGCAGCGAGATACCGGCAGGATCATACGTGCGCACTATGAGCATGTGCTCAAGGAACGATCCTGGGAAGCACACTTTGCACAAGAGACCAGTGTTATTTCCTCTACCCATCAGGTTCTTGAGGAACACATAGGGTCCGTGAAAGTTGAGTCTCTTCGCAATCAAGCAATCGGCCGTATGCTTGCCGGACTTTCCGATGCCCAAGTATTACGAAAAAACATGGTGATGCTGTATCAGGAACGTATCCCTTCGTTTCAGTGGTTTTTGATTATCTTTTTCCTTCTTATGTTGCTTATGTCGGTGAGTGTTATTCCTTCGGTGGGAGCACTGCTCGGTTCGGTGCTCAAGGCCGCCTTTGTGGTCTCGCTCATTTCCGTGGTTATCATTCTTCGGAACCTGGATAACCTTCACCTATTTGAAGGATTCATTGGGGAGAATTCGGCGAAGGATGTGTTGGCGAATATTCAGTAGCTACAGGAGTTTGTTCTCGTTATGGAAAAGAAATATAAAATAGTGGTATACGTCCCAGAAAGTCATGCAGACACGCTTCGTGACGCTATGGCAAACGCCGGTGCCGGAACGATAGGAAAGTACTCGCACTGCACCTTTAGTGTTAAGGGCACAGGGCGCTTTAAGCCGGGAGTAGGAGCTAATCCCACCATAGGAGCGGTGGATATCCTTGAGGAGGTTTCAGAAGAACGTATTGAGACTGTATGCACCGCAGACAAGCTTCAAGAAGTTTTGCGAGCAATACGGGATGTGCATCCGTATGAGGAGCCGGCGACCGATGTGTATTTGCTTGAAGCATGAACAAAGATCTACTCAAACAAACGTTGGTAGATGAAGGCTTCGTGCACATATACGAGTGGCGTGACGAACCAGATACCGAATACCCAGCTCACGCACACCAGGGAGCGGTCTCTATGTATATCCTCGAAGGAGGAATCACGTTTTGGTTTGAAGGTGAGGAGATTGAATTGAAGCAGGGTGACCGGTTTGATGCGCCTCTTGGTAAGGAGCATACCGCAAAGGTCGGGTCGGGTGGCTGCACCTTCTTGGTGGGGGAGATGATTGAAGGGGATTCTTAAGCATGAACACCGATAAGCTGGCTGGAGTCATATGGGAATATATGCTCATGCATCAACCGCTTGAGCGAGCGGACGGAATATTGGCACTCGGAAGTCGGGATACACGTACGGCAGAACAGGCAGCACACTTATTCCTCGCTGGTTGGGCACCGTTCATACTATTCTCGGGGGACACGGGCCTGTCTGAACGCACACGCACTGAATGGGGTATGTCTGAAGCAGAAAAATTTGCAGAAGTGGCAAGGAGAATGGGAGTTCCAGAAACCGCCATATATGTAGAAAAAAATCCCGTAATACTGGAGAAAATATTCAGTTCTCTAAACAACTGTTAGAAGATAAGGGAATCGTAGTTAAGAAGTTGATAGTCGTTCAGAAGCCATATATGGAGCGTCGTACGTATGCGACGTTCATGAAGCAATGGCCTGGCATAGAGTGCGTGATGTCATCGGCATCACTATCTTTCGATACATACGCAACTGAAAGAATTTCAAAAGAAGAAACCATTAGTGCAATGGTAGGAGATTTGCAGAGGCTTAGAGAGTACCCTGCAAAAGGTTTTCAGATTGAACAAGAAATTCCTGACAACGTGTGGGAGGCGCGCGAAGAGCTTGTGCGCCTCGGGTTTAACAAGCGGCCAGTAGCGTAGTCTGCTCTGCATGTGCTATAATACGCTGTATTACAACGTACTACATATCCCATGGCCACTACACACAAAGAAAAGGACACCGTGTCGTTCCGTCTCCCGAAACAGAAAAGAGTTGAGCTAGATCGTGTTGCCGCGGAAGCGGTGCGCGATCGGAGCTTTGTACTCAACGAAGCAATAGACGCATACCTTGAAGTGAAGCGCTGGCAGATAGCGCATATAGAAGCAGGACTCAAGGAAGCAAGGGCTGGTCACTTCGCTTCCGCCAAGGAGGTGGCAGCGGTATTTGGAAAACGCTAGTACATGAAAATTCATTTCACCAAGCTGGCCATTTGGGATGCGCACGCCATAGCAGCCTATATAGCACAGGAGTCGAGTGTTGAAATGGCACACACGGTACTCGATAGAATATATAACAGCATTGAGTCTCTCTCGCTCTTTCCTGAGCAAGGAAAGGCCGGCCGGGTACCAGGGACACGGGAGCTCATTGTTTCGCGAACTCCATTTGTGGTGAGCTACCGCATAGCCAAGAAGGAAATCCACGTGCTCGCCCTTATGCACGGTGCACGTCGGTGGCCTGAAAGTTTTGGATAAAGTAAGACCGCCCAAGTGGGCGGATGCTTTTTATATGCGGAGGTGGTTACATGAGGTTAGAACCTCTTTGATTCTAAATAGTTCCTCGCATTTCCTTTCTGTTGCAGAGCAGTGGTAAACTATAAACACTTACAAATATGTTAAAGGCAGTAATCATCGTTGCTTGGGTCGTTCTCTTCGCGCTCGGACTCTATACAGGACATGGATCAGCAGTGTTGCCTGATGCGAATGTTTCTTTCGGTATCGTCGGGAATCCTCGCGTACTACTATGGATTCTTGCAATAACTATTCTTGCAGTTGGTGCAACGTGGTTAGGTACGCGCCTGCTTAATGTTAATAATAAAAGCAACCGTTATACAATCTGGAACGGGTACGGAAGCTTTAGTCCGGGAATACAGGCCGCGCACTTTGGATACTGGTTCATTCTGAGTCTTTGTGGGGCCATCTACTTTCTGCTCGGGAGCCTGCTTGGATACCAGGCGGGGTTGTATCTATAGTGACTCTTAGATTTGGAACAGTAGAAAACCGCCCATGAGGCGGTTTTCTACTGTTCAATATTGGGTGGAGGCGCGGGAAATCGAATCCCGGTCCGAATCCTGCTTTAAGAGCGAGTCTACGACGCGTAGCTATCGTTTAAGTTTCAGTAAAAATGTAGAAACAACAGCGAAACCATTTTTACCTACTCCCATTGTTTAAGCCTGCGGAAGGGAATACGCAGATACCGATCTCGTAGAGAATTCCGCCCATACTCCTAGCTACGAGAACCTAGAAGTATGAACGTCACTTAGGCGAAGCTAGGCTTTGCGTAAGCGAACGCAAAATCAGACACACCGAAGTATGGAGACTTTACGCTTGCAAGAGAGTTCTTGGCAAGTTTAGTTGTTTGCGGGATTAAGGTGGTCAGCAAACTTCCACCGCGTCGCACGTCTCTCAAAGTACAGGACCGTCAAAGCCGGTCACCCCCGTTGGCCCCGCGATCAGGAGATAGCGTGGGCAACGCGCGCGGCCCCCAATAGTGCTCGTTTCAATGCCTGCGCAGCTTCCTTCTTGGCTTCATCGCGCTTCATATCTTCGCGCTTGTCCGCCTTGTTCTTGCCGCGCACTATTGCAACGCGCATCTTCACGTATCTTCCACTATTATACACCTCAAGAGGCACTATTGTCAATCCCTTCTTTGCGTCTGCTTCGAGCAACTCCACTATTTCTGAGCGCTTAAGGAGTAGACGGCGAACTGCCTCTGGATCATACGCTTTGGGAGCGTTTGCCACCTGGAAGGGGGGAATGGTCATACCACTGATATAAGCTTCGCCCCCGCGCACCACCACCCGGGAGCCATCCAAGCTCCCTAATTTACTGCGCAGGGACTTTACTTCGGTACCCGAAAGCTCCATACCAGCCTGGTATGTTTCCAGTACCTCAAACCGGAGGCGCGCCTTTTTATTCTCGAGCAGTGTGGCCATTGCGAAATACTACCACTCAGAAGGGAAAAATTCCCTAAATACGCCTTTCATTGTATAGTGGCGCTACACATCATGCCTACCCCTACAAAGAAGTCACCCGTGAAAATAGATAAGAAGGATACAAAGAAAGGCCCTAAAAAGAGCCCATTTCTTCCGGGAGGTCCCGGCTTTGCGGGCAATTTCGTCTCCACCGTCCTTATCTTCCTCCTCCTTATTAGTGCATACAGCTTGTTCACCACAAGTACTGCAGAAAAGGAGCACATCTCACTCTCTCGTGTTGCCACCGATGTGAAAGCAGGAACGGTGAGCACGATAAAGGTAGAAGGGAACAATCTGGAGCTCTCCTATAGTGATGGCACCACCAAGCTTGCTATGAAGGATCCGGATGCGTCTCTTCCGGCAACCCTTACTGACTATGGCACCACGCCCGAGCAGATTTCTGCAGTAGCAATAACAATTGCAAACGAATCCAGTCTTAAGTACTGGTTCCTCTCTTTGGCGCCAATACTTCTTCCTATCCTCTTCCTTGGATTTCTATTCTGGTTCCTTTCGCGCCAGGTGAAGGGTGGGGGGATGCAGGCGCTGACATTCGGCCAGTCCAAGGCCCGCATGATTGATCCGTCTGACACGTCGCAGCGAATCATGTTTGCGGATGTTGCCGGAGCAAAGGAAGCAAAGGAAGAGCTCATGGAAATTGTGGACTTCT
>CAYHXV010000029.1:0-3305 GCA_964360855.1 uncultured Candidatus Saccharibacteria bacterium
TCATGGATTATGGTAAATTTCAGTACGAGCAGAAGAAGCGAGAAAGCGCTGCCCGCTCTAAGGCCAAGGTCTCTGAGACCAAGGAAGTACAGATAAAGGTGGGCACCGGGGATAACGACATGCGCCTCAAGGCCAACAAGGCCGCTGAGTGGCTTGAAGAAGGCCACCGGGTGCGTGCGGAGCTGTTTCTGAAGGGTCGGTATAAGGGGATGGACGAAGCCTTCCTTAAGACTCGCCTGGAGAAGTTCATCATGCTCATCCCCTATACGTACAAGCTCGCAGAGCCGGTGGCACGAGCCCCCAAGGGATTCGCCGCCATCCTCGAGCGTGAAGCAAAAGTGAAAGAGCCGAAGCCTGTGACCGAGAAACCACCAACACCATGAAAACCAACAAGTCATTCACCAAGCGCATCAAGGTCACCCGCACCGGCAAATTAGTCGTGCGCAAGAGTGGCCAGGACCACTTCAACGCTAAGGAGCGTGGACGCACCAAGCGCGTGAAGAACCGTGCCCAGAGTCTGACCGTGACGAACGACGTCATGCGTCGCTTCTTGGGAGGTCATGGCGGGAGCAAGAAGGCTGCCGAGGCTAAGCAGGCTATCGTGGTTGTTGAGACCGCAGCCGCTGAATAATTTCAATAGAATAATTAATTTTGTATGGCACGAGTAAAAGGAGGAGTCGCATCAGCAAAGCGTCGTCGCAATATACTCTTGCGCGCCAAGGGCTATCGCCATGGTCGCTCAACCAAGGTACGTCTTGCGAAGGAGTCTCTCGTGCACGCGGGAAAGAATGCTTTCAACCACCGCCGAGACAAGAAGACTGACTATCGTCAGCTCTGGATTGTGCGCTTGAATGCTGCGCTTCGTGACATGGGATTCAAGTCATACAGCACCTTCATTGCGACTATGAAAGCAAAGAAGATTGGTCTCGACCGCCAGGTACTGGCAACATTCGCTGCAACCGAGCCAGAAGTATTTGCTCGTATTGTGAAGCAGGTTGAGGGATAACACTTCCCTATCGAAGAAAAGCCCCGCCTTAAGAGTGGGGCTTTTCTTAATGATACTTTCCCATCTTTTTTGCAACTGATTTATTGATTGATTCCGTGATAAGAACGAATATGAGTACGATAACCACTAGTCCAAGTACTGGTTGTACAATCCACATTAATCCTGTGACGCCACCGGGTATAAGAGACGACCACGGGACAAAGGGACCTGTCCCATCATAAGATCCTACAGTTAGGCCATCAAAAATGAAGACAGCCGAACATATGACCAATATCGCTCCTTTTGAATTCATAGCTTTTTTGCTCCCTGCTTGGTCACCTCCCACACCTCCCCCTTCGTAGGAGCAATAGCAGTACCCCCCAAATAGTCATGAATGCGCTGCGCTAGGAACCGAGAAGATGCAGGCTCTCCAAGAGCGGTGAAGAAGGTTTTGGTACGCGGAAGTGCCGCTTTGGCAAAATCCATAAGCCCATCACGATCCGCATGTGCAGACCAACCCATATAGCTCCCAATCTTTGCGCGTACTTTAACCGGCCTGCCATCAATCTTCACCACCTTGGCGCCGCTTTGCAGCAAGCGTCCTGGAGAGCCTGGTGCCTGGTACCCAACGATGAAGAGCGTCGTATCAGGATCAGGCAGATACATCTGCTCCCAGCGCCCAATGCGCCCCCCGTGGCTCATGCCGGCTCCTGCCATGATTATCTTGGGGCTTGGTGCTGCTGCTATATCTTGCGAGTCGCCTCGTGAGAGGGTCTCCTGAAGCGTTGCGAACGAGAAGATGTCCTTTTCTCGGGTTAGCTCAGACGCTACTTTGTCATTGAAGAACTGAACACTCCATTTTCGGTATATGTCCGTGACATGGATGGCGAGTGGCGAATCGAGAAAGACGGGAATCTTAGGGAGCTTCCCTTCGTCCATGAGGTTTGAGATCGTGTAGAGAAGAAGCTGGGTGCGCTCGATGGAGAATGCCGGCATGAGTATGGTGCCACCTCGTTTAATAGCAATATTCAACTGGTCACAGAGCTCCTGTTCCCGGTTAGCTCTTCCGGTATTCACCCGGTCCCCATACACACTCTCCATCACGAGTACGTCTGCATCAGGGACTGGTTCTGGGTCTTGCAGATACGCTTCTCCGGTGGCACCAATGTCTCCCGTTATCGCAAGGGTAACGCCCGTATCGTCTTTAATCCGCACACTAGCAGAACCAAGAATGTGCCCGGTATGCCGCAAGAATATCGAGAGTCCTGGGGCAACTTTGCGCTCCTCGTGGTACGGCACAATTTGAACCCGCGCCATGAGTGCATCGATATCGTGCTCGTCATACATGGGCTCCATGTTTTTACTCTTCGCTTCTTGATTGAGAATAGCCACGGAATCCCGCAGCATGAGATCGGTCAGGTCGGCGGTGGGAGCCGTCATAAACACTTTGCCCTTGAAACCTTCCCGCATAAGCTTCGGAGCTCGTCCTATGTGATCCAGGTGCGCGTGGGTGATAACCAGCGCATCAATAGACGGAACATCATACGGAAAGGGTGCATACATGCACTCCTCACAAAAGTCTCTCCCCTGTTCGAGGCCACAGTCAACCAATAACTTCCCGTGTGCGCCCTCAACCAGGAAGTTTGAGCCGGTAACCGTGCCGGCAGCACCCGCGAATGTTAGACGGAGCGCCATAGGGTGTATCGAGCGAGTACGAAGGCAAGGCCAGCGCCCAGAGCATCATTCACGAGGTCTTGAGCCGTATCGAGCACGTAGTCGGGTGGCAGGGGCAACCCCAACGAAACCTCAAACACTTCCCACCCAACGCCAATGAGGAGCATCCCCGCCACAAAATAAAGGGGGCGGTACCGAAATAAAAATGCGATGAGGAGACTGCCGAGCGCAAACCCTCCCAAAATGTGCACCGGAGTATCAAGCCAACGATACGTCCAATACAAGTACTGCGCAGAGGCAACCGTATGCACCACGGCAAGTACGCTAGAGGATATGAGCGCCATAAAGAACCAAGCGAGTCGCATTAAGTAAACTTTAGCACGACAAAACTCGCATCACTGCGAGTGTTATCGTGGAGCCACTCCTTTGTGGCAACTTTTGGATGCCACGTGGGTGTCCGCACCGCGTTCGTTAGACTACAAAAGTGCACCCGAACGCGTGGATATAAGACTCCCGAGAATGAAGCAAGTTGCGTTTATGGAATGGCTCCGTTTCTGATTATACACCGCCCTTATTCCATTATCCCATCGAGGTTAACATCATACAGAATCTCCTCCTGCACATGGCGGTAGTTATACACCTCCTC
>CAYHXV010000030.1:0-2863 GCA_964360855.1 uncultured Candidatus Saccharibacteria bacterium
GAGCGCTGGTCGAGATCATGTCGATGTAATTTTTATACTATGGCTACTACCGTAAAAAAGACTGTTGCAAAGAAGGCTGCGCCTAAAAAGGCAGCCGTGAAGACCGCCTCTGCTGCCTCCAGGGAGGTGAGCTTCGAGGCGACCATTTGGAATGCTGAAGGAGCGAAGGCAGGAACGGCAACGCTTCCGCCAGAGCTTTTTGCGGTGAAGTGGAACTCAGACCTCGTACACCAGGTGGTCACGGGTATGCAGGCAAACGCTCGCCCCGTTACCGCACACACCAAGTTCCGTGGAGAAGTTGCCGGAGGCGGCAAGAAGCCATGGAAGCAGAAGGGTACGGGGCGTGCTCGTCACGGATCAACGCGCTCTCCTATCTGGAAGGGTGGAGGAGTCACGCACGGACCTCGTGCAGAGAAGGACTACTCCGTGAAGATTAACCGCAAGATGCGTATTGCTGCTCTTGCCACCATCCTTTCGCGCAAGTACCGCGATGGGGAGATTATCTTTGTAGACAAGCTAGCGTTTGCTGCGCCTTCCACCAAAGACGCGAAGGCAGTTATCGTAGCGATTGCTACGGCTTCTGGAAAGCCAGAGCTCGCAACCAAGCGCAAGAATGCTGCGGTTATCGCGTTCTCGAACAAGGACGTGGTTGCAGAGAAGTCCTTCCGCAACATTGGAAGCCTCACCCTTGAGGAGGTACGCAACTTGAACCCAGTTGATTTGGTAACGAAGAAGTTCCTCGTTATCGAGAACCCAACTGAAGCATTTGCGCTTCTTACCCTTCGCCTTGGCAGACGGGCATAATCGAATTACTTATGGCACTCTTTTCATCCACTCCGAAGAAGAACACCAAGAAGGCGGCACCCGCTAAGCCTCGTGGTGTCTTGGCTTCAGACGACGCACGTCTTGCAAACGTGTTGAAACGTCCGTGGTTCAGCGAGAAGGCGCTCATTGGCACCGAGAAGGGGGTGTACACCTTTGAGGTGGTACCAAGTGCCACCAGTGCAGACATCGCAAACGCAATCGAGAAGGCATACAATGTGGTGCCTGCTCAGGTTCGTTTGGTTAACCTCCCGGCAAAGACCGTGGGACTTCGTGGTCGCCGAGGGGTGGGCACGCGTGCTCGTCGCCACAAGGCGTATGTGACTCTCAAGAAGGGAGACACCATCAGCTTCGCATAGCAATTTACGTATGAAGTCTTTTAAACCAACCAGTCCCAGTCGTCGCAACATGAAGGTCGTCACGTACCGTGGCGTGCTTACGCCCGGTGTGAAGCCACACAAAGCGCTCACCACGCACAAGAAGCGTCAGGGTGGTCGCAACAACTCAGGACGCATCACCGTGCGTCATCAGGGAGGTGGTCACAAGCGACTCCTTCGAGACATCGACTTCAAGTACGACAAGAAGAATATTCCGGCACGCATCGAGACCATTGAGTACGATCCATACCGAACTGCATTCATTGCACTCACGCTATACGCCGATGGTGAGCGTCGTTATGTGCTTGCGTCTAAGGATATGAAGGTTGGAGACACCTTTATTGTTGGAGAAGCAGTACCAATCAAGATTGGAAACCGTCTGCCACTTGGCAAGATTCCTTCCGGAACCTTTATCTACAACGTTGAGCTGCGTCCTGGAGCTGGAAGCAGGCTTGCGCGCTCTGCGGGTAACTACGCAGAAGTAGTTGCGCACGACGCTGGGTACGCACAGATCAAGCTTCCTTCGTCTGAGGTACGCAAGGTAAACGAGCTGTGCTGGGCTTCTATTGGCGCCGTTGGAAACGAGGAGCAGCGTCTCGCTAACTGGGGCAAGGCTGGTCGCAGCCGTTGGCTTGGTATTCGTCCTACCGTTCGTGGTACTGCGATGAACCCGGTTGATCACCCACACGGAGGTGGAGAAGGTAAGCAGGGACGAGGTCTGCGCCGCGCTAAGACTATGTGGGGCAAGCCAAGCGGCAAGGGACAGAAGACCCGCACCCCAAAGAAATACTCAAACAAGCATATTGTTTCTCGTCGCAAGGTTGGGAAGAAGGGGTAAACAAAAGGCTCGCCGTATGGCGGGCCTTTTGTTTCTAGGTACACGAAGGGCCCGCCATAAACGACGAGCCCCACTTGAGTGGCTAGAGCCACGGTTTGAGAAGTTGGAGGTTGATCCAGGCACCAAAGCGATTCAGCGGACTCACTGTGACGTTCGCGTCGAGAAACTCTTCGAGCGAAATGCCACGGCGATCAGCCTTTCGTTGGTTGCGGTCCCGGATTTCTTGCATGAGCTCCGGGCTCATTCGTTCACGCACCCCGCCAATGGGGCCACAGCATTCGGACATCGGTCTCTCCCATTTTGTGCTCCTGTGCGTACAGTACCAGAGACGTTGGCAGGTGGCCATTGTTTAGGAGTTTGTGTTTGGTGAGTATATGGGCTATACATTCGCCAGAGTTCAATTATTCCTGAAAGGGGAAATGATATGGAACGTCTTGTTCCTTGTGTTGTTGAACACGATTTGAGGACGGATGGCTACTACGCCAAAGCCTCGCACCGTGAAGCGTTCGCGGATGGCCTACTGCTCCAGATTCGGGTGCAGGTATATACAGGAATCCATAAATACTCTGACGGCAACGTCAGCACTATTTCGGTAGTTGGGGAGTACAGCCTCTATCACTACGGACAGGTGTTCGAGACCAAGGAATTCCGACCGGTCACCAGAACAGACGGGTGGTCCAGCAAGAATTTTACGCTGCACACCCCTATCTCGCTCGGAGGGATTTTAATTGAGCTCTCGCTCTCGGGGATGGGAAGAAAGTTCGAAAACCACCCACCGTTCGAAGAGGAGATGGCTCTCTATCGGCGAGCACAAAGCAGGAAACGG
>CAYHXV010000031.1:0-2469 GCA_964360855.1 uncultured Candidatus Saccharibacteria bacterium
CCGATTGTAAACAAAGAAGAGGTGGAGTCAGTTGCACCGAGGGAACAATCCAAAGAGGAGCGCGAAGCAGTGCTTGCGCGCCTTCGTGCAAAGGTTACAAGCCATGCACCGGTGTTTGCAGAAGCACCGACACCCATCGTGCACCCCATCCCGCCGGTATACCGAGAACCTATTCCTGAACCCGTAAAGACACCACCCCCTCCTCCACCGGTAGCATCCGCACCAGTACCGGTTGCGGATACCACCGATCGTTTCCATTCATACTCAACAGATTTCAAAGATAAAGTATCAGAAACTAAAGCCTCGTCCTTCTCGGTTATTGCCGCTGAGCAAGACGCAGTGAAAACTGCTCCAACCAGAATACCGTCCAAGAGTCGTCTACCCATTCTCCAAGTACTCATTGGTGTGGTGCTGCTCGCACTAGCGAGTGGTGGCGCGTATGCACTGTATCTATACATCGGTGCCCGACAGGTAGTGCCCACCATAACCCTTTCGGTTCCGTCCTTGATTGCGGCAGATGAATATAAAAAAGTAGAGGGCTCAGGTAACGAACTCATGCGTGCGCTTGCCATGGTTGCGAGTGAGCCGCTCGTCACAGGGAACGCACTCGTAACATACGTAGCGCAGCCCGCAACCGGAGATCAGGGAACTATTGCCGGGACTCCTGCTCCGGGTGGCGTACTCATAAAAGCACTCGCGCTTCAGGCTCCCGACCTACTTCTGCGCAACATAGATGAAACCAGCACTGTAGGCGTGATACAGGAAGGAGGGGAGAATCGTGCGTTCTTTGTCCTTCGCGTCTCTTCCTATGAACGAACCTTTGCCGGCATGCTTACCTGGGAGCCACTTATGGAGCGCGAACTTGCGCTCTTGTATCCGCTCTATCCAGAGGACGTCGTCGAAGAGCCAGTAGTCGATCTCTCGGCCAGCACGACACCCGTGGCTTCGAGTACACCACCGAAAGTATTCGCCGCTCCTGCAGTTTCCCTGGTGCGTTTTGCAGACGCGGTTGTGGCAAATCGGGATGTTCGAATTCTTCGTGACTCACGAGGACGCTCACTGGTGCTGTATGGGTATGCTGACAAGGAAACTCTTATCATTGCCAGGAACGAGGCAGCGTTTGCGTCTCTCATAACGCGTCTGGCAGCTCGGAAATAGGGAAGGGTGTGTGATACAGTACCCATCATGAATACTGAATCGTATCGAGCACGGCTCGAAGCAGAGAAGGCGGAGTTGGTTGTTTCTTTACAAACTGTTGGGCGCATTAATCCTGCTAATCCGGGAGACTGGGAACCCCTTCCTCAGGAGACTGGTCGCGAGACTGACCCCGTAGATCAGGCAGATCTTATTGAGGGATACGAAGATAACACCGCCATACTGAAAGACCTCGAGGTTCGCTATAACGAGGTACTTGCAGCACTCGGTCGTATCGACGAGGGAGCATATGGGATCTGTGATGTTTGTGGCTCCCCAATTAGTGAGGAGCGCTTAGAAGCAAATCCTGCAGCGAGCACCTGCATGGCGCACGCTAAGTAAGTAGAATGGAGAAACACCCGCGACAGGAATCGTCACGGGTGTTTCTCTTCTCTGTATTAGTTTGCAAAAGGATTCTTTGCACCGCGTACTTCAAAGTGCAAGTGGTAGCCAGTAGACTTGCCGGATTTCCCAACTCCACCGATCTTCTCTCCCTTACTAACTCTCTCTCCTACGGAAACCGCATTGGACGAAAGGTGCGCATAGAGTGTCTGAGTGCCGTCTCCGTGATCAACAACGATGTAGTCTCCGTATCCTCCATTCCATCCGCCCACACGAGAGACAATTACCGTACCTGCTGCTGCTGCTAGGACTGGTGAGCCTGGTGAAGCTGCAAAGTCAATACCATTCCAGCCGTGGACTCCCTGCGAGACGCGCCCCGCAGGAGCCGGATTACCAAGCGATACGGTTTTGCTCGTGTTACCAACGGCACGAACCGAGCCCATACTGCCACCGGTCTTTATCTTAACGGTTGTTACCTTCGTAGTAGCGGGCTTCTTTGCCACAACCACAGACAATTCACCTCCCGGAATGATGAGTTCACTGCCTGCAATCAGCCCAACTCCAGAATCAAGACCGTTGTATGCGGCGATGTCTTCCTTGTCCGCAGAGAAACTCTTAGCTATACCCGCAAGTGTCTCTCCCTTCTTAACCGTATGTCGTACACCAGAAACAGGGAGTATAACGAGTGTCATTCCCGGTTTGATAGCACTCTTTCGGGTGAGACCGTTCGCCCAAAGGATAGTATCAACCGAAACTCCGTGTGAAGAAGCGATTACCGAGATAGAGTCACCCTCCTGCACCACATAGGTAGAAATATTTCCGCTTGAAGAGGTGTGATCTACCTCCGTGAGGGTGCCGTCCACACCCGCTGTAGCCATAAGGGCTGAGCCCCCAGACACAGAGAGATCACTCCCGCCAGGAGTGGGGAGTGGT
>CAYHXV010000032.1:0-2424 GCA_964360855.1 uncultured Candidatus Saccharibacteria bacterium
CTGTAGATTGGTGGTGTGGTGAATCTGGCGAAGCGGACACTTTCGTCTTAGCTCCTGCTACAAGTCAATCCGTGCCGGGGCACGAATATCCGGCCGACCCAAGAGGGAAATGTACCTTCTACTCTAAAGGTCGGTGCGATATTTACCCTGCGAGGCCATATGAGTGCCGGGCATACCTGCACGATGTCTCGCCAATGACCGCCAGAAGACGCCACCAAGAAGTAGGAGCGGCCTGGAAACGCAAACGTCACCAATTGCGTATTCGCAATCTCTTGAGCCGAGAACCCAAATCCGCTCCGTGGAGTGCTGCTTGGGATTACCTGCTTCGCGTCTTCGACTAAAGAGGGAGGCTTCTCATGCCCTACACACGCAAGGGCCAATACCTCTTCCCAATCCCTTGGCGCTTTGGCCCACGCCAACGACACGTCGTTGCAGATAACATGGTGGTGAGGGCCACCGCCCACGCCTTCGGCGCCAGCGCTTTCTCTGAGCCCCGCGAGGCAGACGTCATAGACCTTAAGGGGAAGCGCAAGCGCGTGAGATACAAGGCAAGGATACCTTGGGGGCGCAAGAAAACCAAGCTCATCCTCACCGACGGGGAGACGATCATTGTCAAATACACGAAAGACCTCCCGCAGATTGCCTAACTACTGGTGGGAAGCTGGACGCCCGGGCTCGGGGGTGTCCATTATCGTTGAGGTTCCTCTAGAGGAGTTCGGCTTTGCCTTTCTTCTGTTCCAATGTTTCGAAACAGGCCGACCCTATCGCCGTGTGTGCTCGCAAACGGGCAACGCATATCCTTCTAAACTAGCCTCAAAGGCATGGAACCGCTACGGTTTCTTGGCCGAGCGCATCTTGCGTGGTGAGCTGCCACGACCCAAACAGGAGAAGATATTCTGGGGGAATGACGAAATGCTCGAAGGTGCCCTTAGCCGCAGAGACTTGCTGCTTCTTGCTGACCGCGACCTAGATCGCTCACCCTAAAGGAGGCTTCTATGAGCAGCGACAACGAACATCCCGCTACGATTCAGCATCCCCCTTCAGGAGTACCAGCCAAGCGTCGAAGATTCAAGCCCTACAAGAAGGTCAACGAGACGCTCATCATCAACCACGAAACCGACCCCGAAAGCACCATTCGCGAACTCTACATCCTCTGCGAGACCACGAGCATTGAGGGGTTGGAGCACCAGCGAGAAATCGAGCTCATGGAAGCAGAGCTTGAAATGGCCAAAGCAAAGGTGGCGATGGCCAAGGCAGAGAACCTTCAAATCTATGCAACGCTCAGCCGGGCGAAGCGGGAGATGTGGCTCCGTATCGGGCGCCTGGAAGAGTTCGATGATCGGCTGAAGTGGAAGTTCGACCGAAGCAAGATACCCGATGACCTGGAATTCTTGGTGCTCGTCCGCACCATTGACGAAGAGGACGAGCGCGAGCTTCAGCTCAAGGCGTTCAGCCGGATGCTCGCGGAGCACATGGGAACAGAAGAAGCGGTGGGAAGGGCGATACGAAAGGAGAAGCAGAAGGACGTGGGGCACTACTTGTAACCTGGGTTGCCGAAGGGAGGAAGAAATGAGCGTTGTTGTTGTGCAGCTTCGCAACGGATACGCCACAGTAACACGAAAACCAGTTGAGCAGGAGGTGCATATCGAGGATTATGACCGCCGCATCACAGCTATTTACAAGGAACGAGAAGTCCGGCTTGTGCCGTTCGACGAGGGAGAAGAGTTGCTGCCTACGGCTTATTAGGGAGGGAGGGACGATGCTCAACCTACCCAACCGTGGGGTCGCTGTGCTGCACGGGAATACCCTCGACGTGTATCCTATCGGCTCTGGCAAGAAGGCGCTGACCCTACTCGAACTCATCCAGCGCAACGCCCCCCATCCTGTGGTGTACACCACCGGCGGCAAGCCGCTTCCGATGCGTATTCCAGAGGACGAGTGGAAGGAGTACGAGAAAACCATTGACCATCTCGTGAACGTGAAAGGCCCAACCGGCCCAATGCTTCTTTCTCCTGCACAAGTGCTGGAGGCTTGCCTCGTACTGGCCCGAGCACACGAAGTCTGCGTGGTCGTGGACTATGTTGAGGCGCTGCTTGGAGCCAAAGAGTGGGACGCCGGTTGCTGCTCCTCTGCCCATACGCGCATCATCCTCCGGGCCTGTGATGAGTCTCTCAAGGGGCTGCTCCTGCTCGTCTGTCGGCACAGTTACAGCGTGCTGCACCCAGCCCTTCGAGCTGCGCACCTCCCGTTGCATCATATTGACCTATCCCTTCCAGACGAGCCCACGCGCACCCGCTTTGCGGGAGAGAAGGCTTCCCGCCTTGGCGGGTTGACCCTCCGGCAGCTTAGCGATGCTAACGAAGGGGATGCCTTCCTTAAACAAGCGAAGCACGTGGAACGAGCAACCGAAGGGATGCTGACCGC
>CAYHXV010000033.1:0-2397 GCA_964360855.1 uncultured Candidatus Saccharibacteria bacterium
TCCACCTCTTCTTTGTTTACCATCGGTACCTCAATGGGGGGAGGGGTGGCGCGTTCAAAGACTGGTTCTGGTGCAGACACCTCGCGCTCAAGAGTATCTCGAGGTGGTGCCGGTATTGCGGGAGTTGGCGTAACTTTTGGAGCCGGTCTTGGTGCATTTGCTTTTCCACTTATCTGTGCCAAGTCTTTCGCATAGGTACGAATCAGTTTAGACAAGTCAGGCTGCGGTGCAGGAGGTGCACTTGCATCAACAGGTGGAGTCTGTGGCTCGGGAGTAGTCATGCTGTTCTTTTGATTATACCTGCATCAAGGTAGGCTCATGCACACTTTACACAAACACCCCCATCTCGAAGATGGGGGTGTTTGATTTCCAAAAGTTATCCGCGATGACCAATGATAAATTTCTTTGGTTCCTCACACATATCGGTGAAGGCATGTGCAGCTTCTTTGAGTTTCTGCGAAGAAGACTTTCCAAAAGAAATCACCTCCACTTGGCAGCCCTCGTTCATATCAAGATACTCGATGAGAGGAACGAAGTCTCCGTCTCCCGTGGCGAGAATAATGGTATCGAGCTTTGGGGCGAGTTTAACCGCATCAATAGCGATACCCACGTCCCAGTCCGCTTTCTTGGCGCCATCGGAGAATATCTGAAGTCCCTTCACTTTGGTTTCAATACCAATCTTGGTGAGCGCTTCAAAGAAGTTCTTCTCGTCCCCTCCTTCGGTGGAGATGACGTACGCGATTGCACGAACGAGAACGCGATCCCCCACTGCTTCTTCGAGGACGGCAGCAAAGTTAACGCGAGACTTATAAAGGTGTTTTGCGCTGTGGTAGAGGTTCTGAGTATCAATGAACACTCCTACTCGTTGCGCTGGATGTTTAATAACCGGCATAGCAACAATAATTAACGAACAGTATTAAAAGTGTACGTACCAGAGGATACGCCTGTATCTATAGTAGCACCTGCTTACGTGCCGCTAAGAGAAAAGCAGCCTCTTGGCTGCCAGTCCCCTACTTCTTCAACCCCAGTTTCTTGATAAGAGAAGTGTATCCCTTCTTATCACTCTTCTCAAGGTAGCGGAGGTGTGTGCGACGATCAGCCACCATCTGGAGAAGACCACGACGACTATGAAAGTCCTTCTTGTTCTTCTTAAGGTGAGCAGCAAGCTCGTCTATTTTACGGCTCAGCACGGCAACCTGAACATCGGCAGAGCCGGTGTCCGAGTCGTGGCGGGCTGCGTCTTTGATGACGGCCGTCTTTACGCGTTTCGTAAGCATTGATACTACCCTACCACACCTTGTTAAATTACGCAAGTGTTGTATTGATGGGCTTTCAATATTGTGCGCACTCCGCAGTGGTACACTTTTCCCATGCAAGCAGCCCAAATGAAGCGGGAGTTCCTCGAATATATCGAGATCGAGCGCGGCAGAGCGGTCAAAACCGTTGAAAACTATGATCATTACCTCTCTCGGTACTTCGAACAGATGAATATACTGAGTGTTTCGGACATTTCTGAGCAAAACATCCGTGAATTCAGGCTGTGGCTCAATCGTCAACCGGGTACTGGGCGTGACTCAATGAAGCGCCGTACTCAGAACTACTATCTCATTGCACTACGTGCCTTTCTCAAGTTCCTTCGGAAACGAGGTATCGAAAGCCTTTCCCCCGAGCGCATAGAGCTGGCTAAAGTCCCGGAGCGGCATTTAGACCTTATAAATAGTAGCGAGCTCGAGCGTTTAATGAAGGCTCCTCTCGATGCGTATGCGACTGAAGAGGATGAGGTTAAGAAACTCCCCTATCTCCGGGATCATGCCATTTTGGAACTCCTCTTCTCCACAGGACTCCGTGTTTCCGAGCTTTGCGCGCTGAACGTTGATATCGACCTTTCTCGAGATGAAGTATCGGTGCGCGGAAAGGGAGACAAGGTGCGGGTTGTGTTCCTTTCAGACGCGAGCAAGGAGTGTATTCGCACCTATTTGAAGGCCAGAAAGGATATGGAAGAGGCGCTCTTTGTGGACGGGCGCCCCACTTCCCTGCACCGTATTACGCCCCGCGACATTCAGCGACATTTAAAGAAATACACCGCCCGTGCGGGCATAACCAGCAAAGTGACTCCACACACCCTGCGCCACGTGTTTGCCACAGACTTGCTCCAGAACGGTGCAGATATTCGCTCGGTACAGGCGTTGCTTGGCCACGCGTCAATAAATACCACACAGATATACACTCATGTTACGGATGCGCACCTGCGGGAGGTTCATAAGAAGTTCCATTCCCGTGGCCGTAGTTGACTTTTTGTACCAGGTATTATATATTGACCCTATCAAATCGCAGCGCTGGGAAGAAGAAGTAACGTCGAGTTTCCGAATTCAGCCAACTGCACTTGATAGTTATCAG
>CAYHXV010000034.1:0-1970 GCA_964360855.1 uncultured Candidatus Saccharibacteria bacterium
GTCGCGTCCTTCATCGCTTGCGCAAGCCTAGGCATCCACCGTGCACCCTTCATGTTTCCTGTGCGGAAACCTGAACACCACTAACGTTTCTTTTTTGTGATTCTATGCAATTCAAAGCCACTGACAGGTATCGGCTCGATACCGCCATTGTGTGGCGTTGATTACCTATTTGCATATTCGTGTGTCAAAGGTCGTGTGTTCTTTCAAGAAAAAAACCCCTCTCGGGGCGGTGCACACCAAGCCAAAGCTTGACGTCTATCCGCTCCGTTTAGTCAGTAATTTCTTGGTCTTCAACACGTATTCACGAGTATACGCGGGGCTTACTGGGCTGTCAAACAAGAACAGGCGCCACTCTCGTGGCGCCTGTTCTTTTGGGTAATCGGGGCTCCTTAGCCTGCGATTTCCTTGCTTACTTTCTCAATAGCTTTCGCTGCGGCTTGCTGGCCACCAAGCCCGAAAGCGAGACCAAAAGCGAGCGCGAGCGCTACCACAACACCCGTGAAGAGGGTCTGCACGAGTGGGGAGATGCCAAGACGATCGAGAGCGGCGAGGATAGCGAATATCCAGATAGACCAACGAGCGATGGCACCAAGGAAGTTAGCTGCGTGCATGTTTGCAGCCTTTGCTGCACCCGTAACCACGCGCTGTGCTGCCTCAGCAATAACTGCGGCAACAAGGAGAATGAGCACTGCCACGATAACCTGCGGAAGGTAGCCAAGTACCACCGTGCGTAGGAATACCGTCACGTCGGTAAGACGAAGTACATCGAGTGATGCCAAGAGGAACACTATGATGAAGAACCACTTCACCAATGCTCCAAGGAAGGCACCGGAATCGAGCTTGAAGCCACCACGGGTGAGCACGCGCTCAACGCCAGCGGCGCGAAGTGCCTGATCCACACGAAGTGCACCAATGACTTGGGCAACGAGGCGGCCGAGACCGGCGCCCACTAGCCAGCCAATGACGAAGATGATGACTGCAACGACTAAGTTGGGGATGAACTGCACGAGACCCCAGAACAGGTTCTGGAAGGAGATCGTGAGCACATCGGCCCAGGTGGTGAAAAACATAGAGATGATTATTACGTTATGGCTACCAGGCGAGGCCTGCGGCAGGCCTCTGGCCTGCATACTCATAAGTGTAGCAAGGTGGCTAGCCTCAAAACGGGGGGATGTGGATTACACCAACTCCCCTATTTATTGGTCACCCCAAGCTTGTCCAAAATGGCACGGTGTGGAAAGTCGAAAAGGTCACGCAGTAAACGGTCATACACGCCCTGCCGGTACCTGAACTGTTCGGTGGTAAAGGACGCATAGCGAATCTCTCGTCCTATCTCTGCCTCAAGAGCGCGCACGGCGGTTGCGAGCGGTCGCTCCTCAAGCTTATCCCCCACCACAAGTAAATCTATCTTTGACTCCAGTGCACCGGTGAAAAGCCCTGAGAGTGCAACGAGCCGCAAACTTCCCGCCTTCTTGAGAGCGGTAATAGCGTCAGAGTCACTGATGTCAGTAGTGGCGCGTACAAACTCCGCGAGTGCGTCATAGTGCGAAAACTTCTTGTTTGCTATATACCCCTTCCCTGCTCTCTTCTTCACAAATCCCGCGGCAACTAAAACAGCAAGTTCTTTCCGTGTTGCGTCCTTTGAGGTGCGTGCTCGAAACGCCACGATACTTGCGGGAAACGCAGTGTCGTCGTTAAAGATGAAAAGGCGGAGGAGTTTGAGTCGAGCCGGAGAACCAAAGATGCGGGAGAGCGGATCCATGAAGATAGCTCCATTCTACCTACCCTCCCTGCCCATGCAACTCTTGACGGATAAAAGAAAAAGCCCAGCATTTTGCTGGGCTTTTTCCTTCTGAAGGTGGTTACTTAAGTGTAACCTTCGCCCCTGCCTCCTCAAGCTTCTTCTTGAGCTCAGCAGCCTCATCCTTACCAATACCCTCCTTGAGCATTGATGGTACACCGTCCACCAA
>CAYHXV010000035.1:0-1798 GCA_964360855.1 uncultured Candidatus Saccharibacteria bacterium
ACGTGGATAGCCATCTGGTCTCCGTCGAAGTCCGCGTTGAATGCCGGACAAACTAACGGGTGCAACTGGATAGCGTCACCTTCGATAAGACGAGGACGGAATGCCTGGATACCCTGGCGGTGCAATGTGGGCGCACGGTTCAAAAGTACGTGCTTTCCGGCAATTGCCTCTTCAAGAATTTCCCACACCTCTGGTACGGAGTCCTCAATCAAACGACCCGCTCCGCGGATGTTGAAGGCGAGTTCGCGCTGGAGTAGTCCTGCAATAACAAACGGACGGAAGAGCTCAAGCGCCATGTGCTTTGGAAGTCCACACTCGTCTAATTCAAGATCAGGACCAACCACAATCACCGAACGACCCGAGTAGTCCACACGCTTTCCAAGAAGGTTCTGGCGGAAGTATCCCTGTTTACCCTTCAAATAGTCTGCAAGACTCTTAAGCGGACGACGCTGTGCGGGAGTGAGCGCACCTCCTGCAGCTCCACTCTTACGAATTGAGTTATCAAGGAGTGCATCAACCGCTTCCTGAAGAATGCGCTTTTCGTTACGGAGAATTACCTCCGGTGCATGAATATCAAGCAGCTTCTTCAAGCGGTTGTTGCGGTTAATCACGCGGCGATACAAGTCGTTTACGTCTGAAGTTGCGTGGCGACCTCCCTCAAGCGCCACCATCGGGCGAAGTGCTGGCGGAATAACCGGGATCTTGGTGAGGAACATCCACTCCGGACGAATACCGGCAGCGGTCATACTGGTGATGAGTGCAATGCGCTTAGCAAGCTTCTCACGCTCTGCAGCAGCAGCAGACGGATAGCGCTCCTCAAGCTTTGCCTTGAGCACCACCAAATCAAGCGTGCGGAAGATCTCGTAGATAGCTTCAGCACCAATCTTTGCCTCAAAGAGGGTTGAGTACCGAACAGAGAAACGGTGGTAGGAGATTTCGTCAAAGACGCGACCAACCACAACCGAATCAATCTCCTGCTTCGCAACCGTCATACGCTCCTTCAACTGCTCACGCGCTGAATCAGTTTCCGCAAGCTTGTGCTTGGTCTTGTATTCAGCTTCAAGCTCAGTCAAAAGACGCTTCTTGGTCTCTTCGTTTACTTTCGTAACGATGTAGCCAGCAAAGTAAATAACCTTTTCAAGGTCAGCTGCAGGAATCCCCAAGATGAGTGCCATGCGACTTGGCATTGAACGCAAGAACCAGATGTGCGCTACGGGCGTTACGAGCTCAATGTGACCCATGCGCTCACGACGCACAATGGAGCGGGTGATTTCAACACTACACTTGTCACAAATAATGCCCTTGTACCGAATGCCCTTGTACTTGCCACAGTAACACTCGTAGTCGCGCTCAGGACCAAAGATCTTCTCATCAAAGAGTCCGTGCTTCTCAGAGCGCTGGGTGCGGTAGTTAATAGTCTCGGGCTTCGTGATTTCTCCACGACTCCACGAGAGAATCTTCTCGGGACTGGCGAGTGAGAGACGCAGTGCGCTCCACTCATTCTTGCGGGGACCGAACGATCGCTTCTGGGGGTAGGTAGCCATAAGAATGAGATTTAGGCGTCTACGGACTCTATCGGCTCGATGTCGAGCGCGAGGCCGCGGATCTGATTAGTAAGTACCGAGAACGATGCCGGGGTGCCAGCGTGGGAAACCGGCTCACCCTTCACGATGGCATCAAAGGTCGCCGAGCGTCCCGTGATGTCGTCAGACTTAATGGTGAGCATTTCACGAAGGGTGTAGGCCGCTCCATAGCCCAAGAGTGCCCACACTTCCATTTCTCCAAAGCGCTGTCCTCC
>CAYHXV010000036.1:0-1613 GCA_964360855.1 uncultured Candidatus Saccharibacteria bacterium
TTTCTTTCCGTGTCCCAAGTCCGACTTGTACGCCATCATATCCGTCTTTCTCTGCATTTTTTACTTGCGTAACGGTAAGCGGGCCGGCAAAGACGACAGTCCCCGGATGCACTTTCCCATTATCGTCAAATACCTGGGTCATACGACCTTTGGTGCCGAGCATGAATTTCATTTCTTTTGTAGTGTTGGTCATAAAAAATGCGCCCAATGACAGGGCGCTTTCGCTCCTTGCCATTGGTCCCCTACTTCCGATAGGAATACCTATCAGGGACGTAGCGTGAACAGAGAGTCTACCCCATGAGATAGCCTTGGTCAATGCCTTGTACGCGTCCACCACATATTGCACTCCGCTGCTGATAAGTTGCGCACATAGTAGCGCAAGGGTGAGAGCATGCCCAGCGATTGGTGAGGTCGTTCGGTATTGTACCAGAGGAGCCAGTCGATGAGGAGTTCATTGAAACGATGCACCTCATCTCGCAGGAGCGGCAGGTGATGTTGAATGAAGCCTTCGGAGAGCGTGCGATTGAACCGCTCGACCGTTCCGTTCATCTTGGGACAGCGGGGGTATGTGTGGTAGTGGCGGATACCAAGAGCGGTACAGGCTTCATGGAAGTGGTGGGCAAACTCACTTCCGTTGTCGGTCTGAATCTCAGTGATAGCGAACGGAGCAACGTCGATGAGTTTCGTGAGGAAGTCGGTGGCACTTTGTGAGGAGTGGTTCGTGTACGTACCGGCAAAGGCAAACCGATCCTCAAGATTGATGGCAGTGTAAATGTAGCGCTTCGTTGAAGCAATGAACCGCACGACGGTGTCGATCTCAAGGCCCTGCTTCTCCTTCGGGCGCCGTATCCTCTTGATGCGTGGTCGTGTTCTCTCGTGCATGCGTCCAGTGCCACCCTGTACCGACACCTTTCGGCACTTTGGAAGTAGATCGCGCTTCTTGAGGTCAGAAAGGATACGCCCTGCCTTTGACTCCGTGATATGGCAGAAGTGTGCGATCACTTTCTTTCCCAGGTGGTGGTGGTCGCGGCGCAGCGTGATGATGCGCTCTTCGAGCTCAGGGGTGATGCGACGAGATCTTCGTCTCTTTGGCGCTGTACTCTTCTTGTCGAGGCCGTTGAGTTTCCCGGCTGCAGCGCGGAGTGCCGCTTGCCAGTTGTACAAGGTACGTCTCGATACCTTGAATGCTTCCTCCGTCGCCTCGTCTCCATACTTCTCCCAGAACATTAGTACCCGTACTCGCTTCTCTGCTTCCTCTTGGTTGTGCATACGGGCCAATCGTAGCTGTCGCTCGTACAGCCACAACCATCCCTTGGTACCCCGAAACCTGTTGAATTGCCGCATGACTCCTCTGTTATGAGGAGTGCAATATGTATCTGAACTTATTCAGCCCCCACACTAATAGTGACATTGTGTTTTTATTGCTTGTTCAGCGTCAGTCTCGGAACAATGTCTTTGTTGATAAAGCGAGAATACATGCCAGGTCGTCTGAAAACACGGCCGCAATCATGTCACCATTGGTGTGGGGGTCAAGCCTACCTCCAGAAGATTATTATGCTGAATATTCTTTGAATAAACGACTTAAGACCATCAACCGGGCTGGATGTCGCATG
>CAYHXV010000037.1:0-1566 GCA_964360855.1 uncultured Candidatus Saccharibacteria bacterium
CACGAAGGTCACGATGCGCACTCGCTTGTCGCGCCCTTGCATGGTGTCACCCTCCCAGTCGCCAAGTCGCCCGCGACGCTCGATGATGGCAGGTCGTTCATCGATACGGCGCTTTTTAGCGGCCTCACGCACACGTTCCCCAATTTTCGTACCGCGCTTTCTGCGGTACTTTCCTTTCTTGCTCCGCAGATACTGATTCAAATGCGGGGCACGTTCGTGCAGATACCGATATATGGTGCTAGCAGCAATATTCCTGCCTGCGAGCGCAAGTACGCCTGCAATCTGCTCGGGCGACTGGTGCTCTTTGAGGAGCTTCACGACAGTGCGCAGGAGTGCGCCCCTCAGAAGGCGCGTACCTTCCATTGCGGCAATGCGTGTCACGCGTTTGCGTCTTCTCACCTCGCGTGTGTCGTATCCTTCTCTCCCGCCGTTTGCACGGACATGCCGGGAGACGGCGCTGTGGTCTTTGCCGAGGGTCTCAGCAATTGCGCGGATACGGTATCCAGCCCCTAACAATCTAGCGATGATTGGCCATTCGGCCGGTCCAATTTGTGTATGTGCCATATACACCGAGTATGGACACTCGAAAGGGTGGTGCAATTAGGCTGCAAACTTAGGTGCAATTAGAGTGCGAATTCACTCCCCAGCACTTGATTTTTCCTATAAAGTATGATATACTTCACCTTAGGTCAGGTAGTTCCCTGACAACTTACATAGTCCCTAAAGGGCAAATGAAGGAGTCTTGGCCATGAAAAAGGTTGGCTGTAACGGCAGTGGCGGACGAATCTCCTGGGCTGTGATTTTCTGGTTGGGTCTCCTCGGAGGCTCTGTCTACCTAACCACTCAATTTCTGCCTACCAGTTGGCAAGCGAATTCAGTGTGGTTCCTTGCGGCCGGGGTAATCATCGGTGTGGGGGCTATCCTCTGCACCCTGAGGGCATTCCTGGTTTCGGTACCGGAAGTGACTGGTCTCGTAACCATCAACTTCTTCAACGGCAAACTCCGGAACTATGGCCCAGGGATCCACTTCCGCTATCCATGGGAGCAGGTCAAAGAAAATAACTACATCAATCTGCGGCTCGAAACCGAGAAGGTTGGCGGAGACGCCGGGGAAGATTACCCCAGCAAAGACGGTCCTTTGATTAAAGCCAAATGGTCCTTCCAGTACCGGGTACGCTGGTGGCAAATGGATCGCTACATCAAAGTTGGAGAAACTACCATCAAGCTGGCTCTCTCCCAAATCGGGAGTTCCTTCCTCTCCACCAAGATCGGCGGTACCGACGCAGAAGTTGTGAAAACCAGTCAGGCGGATACAGAGAAGGAGTTGCAGGGAAAATTCGAGTCCAAAAAAGACCCGAGTGGCAACCCAGAACGAGACGTGATAACTATCCGGGACGAAGAAACCGGCGAGAATATGACTCTCGAGGACTATTACGGTATAGACCTCGTGCGTGTTTCTTTGGCCGACTTAGATTACGAGAAGGACTACCAGAAAGCGCGCAACACCGAGAGAGTAGCTAGCAAGATCAAGAAGATCGCCCAAGACCTAAGAAATGATACGGATGG